>JAKEIC010000184.1 GCA_022614695.1 Planctomycetales bacterium
AGGCGCTCGAGCGCCGCGCCGGCAATCGCTTCCGCCCGACGCGATGCGGCGGACGCGACGAGGACCCGCTGCGCGAGGTCCGCCGCAGAGAGATCCCCGCACGGAGAGTCGAGTCCGGGGGTGGTGGTCGGCGTCATGGATCTTCCTCCTCCGTGAGGGAGCCTGGGGTCAGAGTTCTATAAGCCTTCGATACTGGCTTCTTGGATACCCAAGAAGATACCACCTCCACTCCCGGGCGTCAAGGGGTCCGACGCGTGTATCAGGCCCGCGTCGTCCGACATCCCGAAGAGGGCCTCATGACCTAGGCGCGTCCCGTAGCCCGGTGAAGACTGACAAAGAAACGTCCCCCATCCCGAGAGAATTAGCTGCGGCCCGGCTCGTCCGGCAGGGGCCCGGCTTCGCTTGGCGGCGGGGATTCGGCCGACGGTGGTCCGACCTGCTTCGCCGCAGCGTCGTTGATGCGCTTGAAAAGGCCCTCGAACCGCTCTGCGATGCGATCTTCAAACCTGGCATCCTCAAGCAACGAGACGCACAAGTGCTCGCAGACCTTGCCCTTGCTGAAAGCTCCCCAACCGTCAGTAGCGTGCTCTGCCCAGATCCTCTCGATCGCGGGGACGATGCGAATGAGGCTCGGGTCGGCTCCCCGGACGCGCTTCAGGTCCGTTGTCGTGACCGGAGTGAAGCGCGCCGAGCGGAGCAGGGGCCGGTAGACCTCATTGACTGCCTTGAGGTAGCGACCCTCGCCGAACATGTCTTCGATGTCGCACTCCGGCTTCGCCTCGACCTCGATGTGGAGCACACTCCCCTCCGGCATCCCCGATTCCCTCAGCTCCTTCGCATGCCTTCGTGCGTCCGGTTCGTTGTCGTACACCGCTACCACGCGGTGCCCCATCTTCGAATGCAGTCGCGCACATGGCCCAATTTTCGGCGCGCCCTTCGTCCCGAAGAACTCGACATCGAGCACCGGGCGCTTGGTATCACGCTCGCACTCTGCGCGAAACACGCAGTTCACCGTCTTGAGGTACAGCGCGTCGGTCTCGCCCTCAAGCACGACTACGGGCGGGAGCGCCCGAGCAAGACTCGGGTCTCGGACGGGGCGCAACTGCTGAGCACCGAGGGCGTGGAGGATTGGGAGAATGGTGTTCGGGTCCGCATCCCAGAAGGACTCACTGACCTGGGCAGCGGGCGCCACGCTGGATGGCTCTACCACGAACAGGCTGCCGAGGTCGAACGCTCCGATCATGAAGGGCGAGTGCGTTGAGTAGAGCAATTGGTTGCGCGTCGAGAGTTGCCGCATCACCTCAAGCACTCCGCTCTGCTGCGCCGGGTGCAGGTGAAGCCCCGGTTCGTCGAGCAGGAGTATCGCCTCCTTGAGATTCCCGCGCTGGGTCTCGGCGGTGAAATTGACGTGGAAGGAGAAGTACCAGCGGAAACCCTGACTCCTTCGCTGAAGCAGTTGCTCTCGAATTCTCGTGCCGTCTGGTCCGATGTCGGCGATCTTGACTCGCAAGATGTCGTCTCCGAACTCCACCTCAGCAGAGATTCGCGACTCACCGAGCCACGTCGGTTGGATCGCGTCCGTAAGTTTCCGCGACGCGCGGCGCAAGTATTGCCCAAGTTGGCCGATCTTCCCTCGGAGCCCCTGAAGCTGTTGGGGCTCGATTCCGGCCAAGAAGAACAGGTTGTCGATCGTTTCGCGCTTGTCGAGCCGTTCGCCCGATTCAAGCACTCCCGACTCGGGTTCCGCAGGCGTCGCGGGCTTGGCGTTCGCTGCCTTCTTCTCCGCCGTCCCTTCTAGATAGCGCCCGAGGAGTACCGCTCCGTGAATCTCCTTGTACGACGAGAAGTAGACGAATCGAGGGTGAAGCTGATCCGCGATCAGGGTACCGAAACGCTTCTCGGCCTCCAGAAGGGCCACGAGTGGATTCACCGCAAGGCAGAGCGCCGACATGGCGCTCTTGGTGGACTCCGAATGGCTTGCATCGGCAAGGGCCACTTGCACGGCCTGGTGGATGGCTCGCCACTCCTCTGCGTCTGGTTCCGCGGCGTCGTCCGCGAGCGGACCGGAGATCGTGCTCAGGAGGACGTTGGCCCGGGTGCCCCCGGGGGCGGGATCTTTGGATGCCCGTTCCTTCGAAGGGGGCTGTGCCGCCAGTCTGGGTGTAGGCGAAGCCGCTGAAGGCGTGCTCTGGTCGGCGCCCGCCGA
This sequence comes from Planctomycetales bacterium, assembly GCA_022614695.1. GTDB lineage: Bacteria > Planctomycetota > JAKEIC01 > JAKEIC01 > JAKEIC01 > JAKEIC01. Next base: position 2,207 of record JAKEIC010000184.1, read on the forward strand.
GTTGGGTGCGCCATCGATAGCTCGCGCAGCCGATTCGAGTTCGCGCTGCAGCGCGGCGGAAGCAGCCCGAACTGCTGCCAGCGCCTTGGTCTGTGCGGCCTGGTTTTCCGCGAGCCAGTCCGAAGGGAACTCGTACTGGGGCTCCTCCGCCGACTCCACGCGGTAGATCGTCACGCGATTCGGTAACGGACCGCCTTCCGCAACTTCATCAAGTTCCTCTACATTCTCCCGGATCGAGTGAGAACTCACCCTCTACGATGCGGAACTCCGGGCTCCCGAGTTCCTCGGCGAGGTCGTCGTTCACGTCGACCGGATCGAGCCTCACCCCTCGGTTCAGCAACTGGAGACCCTCGAGAATCGACGTCTTGCCGCTCTCGTTCTTGCCGACGAAAACGGCGACGTCGCTGATCGCAATCTGGCCAGAGTCCCGCACGCAGCGGAATCCGCGAACACGGAAGCGGCGGAGTCTCAAGATCTCTGCCCTACCACGGCGAGGGACTGGTTTCGGGGCATGCGAGCGACACATTCTGTGTGGCGGAACGCATGAACGCAACGGCCATCATGCAGGCCGTCAATGACGATCGTGGCGGCGGGCGCCCGGATCGCCGAGCGGCGTCCCGGGTCGGGGGATCAGGGACGCTCTCTTGCTTGACAGAATCTGTTCGCCCGGGGCAGGAGTCCCCCGCGCCGCGTCAAGCCCACGTCGACTCCCCGATTCCCGATCAGAATCACTCCACGCGGATTCTCAGTTTCACCCCCCCCTCCTCCCCCGCCCGCGCGCTGCGGACGAAGAGGAAGACGTCGAGGTCCTCGAGCGGCTTCAGGGTCGCGCGGCAGCCGCCGTCCGGGCCGCCGTCGTCGTCCCATTCGAGGGGCTCGAGGGACTCGCGGCCGCGGACCTCGAGCACGGGGTCGCGGAGAGTCCCCGGGATCGCCTCGATCACGTAGGTCGCGCCCGCCTCGGCCTTGAACCCGAGGACGGGCTCGCGCCCCCCGCGCCGGACCTCCGCCTCGCGCTCGACGGTCGCTCCCGGTTCCGGCGGCGGGTCGGCGGCGAGCCGGGAGGCGGGATTCTCGGGGACGGGGATCTCGCCCAAGAAGATCTCCTTCTCGGCGGGGACGTCGAGGGCAAGCGAGGGGAAGACGAGCGCCTCGACCGGGGCCGCGATCCGCACGAGGCACGTCTCCGTCCTCTGGGCCACCCAGCTCGTCTCCGTCCCGAGAGCCTCGGCGCGGACCGTCCGGCCGTCCGAACCGAGGACCGCGGCGTCGATGCGCGACACGTCGAACTTCCGGTGGGCGACCAGCCGCAGCCGGTAGCCCCTCCCCTTCTTCGCCTGCATCCGGTACCACGCGACCGGAGCGATCGCGACGGGGAAGACCACGCGCTCCATCGCGGGCGGCTCGAGGAGCGGGGGCTCCACGTCCGTTCGCTTGAGGCGGAAGCGCGCGCCGGGCTTCGAGCCCGTGACGACGACCCCGTAGGTCCGGTCGGCGGGCGCCGGCCACTCGACCGCGACGTGGCTCTTGAACGCGCCGGAGAACGCCTTGAAGGGCTTGCGGTTCTCCGTCGCCGCGAGCTGGGGCGGCCAGGCCTCGCCGACGGGTCCCTCGGGGCACGCGATCACGCGGACGACGGCGCCCGCCTTCGCCTTCACCGGGACTTCCACGGATCCCTTCGGGCCGGTGACGACGACCCGGACGCCGTCGGGCTCGAGGGTCTCGGGGGCCTGCCCCGGGGCGGCCCCCGGCGCGAGGAGCCCGCAGGCGACCGCGATAGGCGCCCAGCGCCTCATGGCCCGAGGAGCAGGAGGAGAGACGCCGCCGCGCCGAGGCGCGGGAGGCCGGTCTCCTCGCGCAGCGCCCGAAGGAGCCGGCCCTCGGGCCGGCGGGCGGTGAAGCCGCCGAGCGCGTAGAGCGCCGCGGCGCGGACGCCTGCGTCCGAGTCCGCCGTCGCGTTCTCGACGAGGACGGGGTCGAGGCCGTCCAGCTCGAAGAGGGCCGCGGCGCGGACGGCGGGGACGTCGGCGCGCGCCGCGAGCTCCCGGAGCGCCGCCCGGTCGGCCCCCTCCGGAGTCCCCCGCGCGAGGAAGCCCATCACGCGCCACGACACGACGGGGCGCCCGAGGTACTCCCCGAGGACTTCTCCGGCGCGGCGGTCCCCGCAGAGGTAGAGCCATCCCGCGAGCTCGAGCTGGACGGCCGGGCTCCTCGTCCGCGCGGTCGCGTCCCGGGCGGCCGCGACCGCGCCGGCGAGCCCGTCCCTCGCGAGTCGCCCGAGGTGGGCGGCGGCGCCGACCGCCTCCGGGCCCCGCTCGAGCGCGAGGCCCGCGAGCCTCTTCACGTGCGCCGACCGGAGGTCCGGGGGCACCGCGACGCCCACGCGCTCGGCGAGCGGGAGCGCGCAGGCCCGGAGGTAGTCCCCGGGCGGGATCGCCCTCAGCCCCTCGGGGACGGGATCGGCGGGGCGCGCCCGCGCGCTCGCGCATCGGAGAAGGGAGAGGCGACCGGGGCCGAGGAGCGCGTCCGGGTCGGCCTCCTCGGCGCGGGACGGCGGGTCCGCGGCCGCGGCCGCCTCTGCGAAGAGGTTCCGGTTCCCGGGATCCGGGTCCTGGCCGTACTCGAGGGTCTCGAAGACCTCGCGGGTGAGGGGACGCCCGACGAGGTGAGCCGATCCCCCGCACCGGTCCAGGCCCCAGGCCGCGACCAGCAGCTCGGCGGACGGGGGATCCGCGAAGGCGGGCGCCGGCGCCCGCCCCTGGGCGATCCGCTCGAGGAGCATCGAGAGGAGCTCCCTCCTCAGCCGATGGCGGGCCGGTCCCTCGGGGAGCGACTCCTCGCGTCCCCCCGCGGGTCCTCGGGCCGACTCGGCGAGCCCTCGCCACGCCTCCGGGGGGACGCGGTCCGCGTCCGGTGCCAGGGCGCGGAGCCGCGACGGGAGGTCGCCGGCGCCCTCGCCGCTCGCGTCCCACACGAGACGCTCCAACCCGGGTCCCGCGCCCCGCGCGAGGGCCGCGGCGTCCTCCTCCCGCGACTCCCCGTCCAGGATCCGGGACCGCGCCTCGGCGAAGAGCGCCCGGGTCTCCACGCTCGCGAGGTGCGAGAGAGTGAACACGAGCGCGTAGGACTCGAGGTAGGCCACCGGCGCGACCGCGGGGTCGTAGAACCGCTCCGGGCCGAACGCGACGAGCTCCGCGACTGGGATCCACTGGCCCCGCAGGAGGGCGCCCTTCAGCGCCGCGAAGGCCGCGTGGTGGTGGTCTCGGAACCGGACATCCAAGCCGTTCCAGTCCGCGGTCCCGTAGTAGGTGGCGAGGCCTTCGTTCAGCCAGGGGGGGAGGTCGCGGCCGGGCGCGCGCCGCTCGGCGTAGGCGTGGAAGACTTCGTGGAGGAGGGTCGAGAGGAGGTGCTCGGAGTCGCCGGCGAGGATCAGGTCGCGCGCGGGGAGGTAGAAGCCCGTCGTGGGGAAGGGCGGGGCGAGGCCGAGGGCCTTCACGACGTCCGCGAGGCCTCCCGGCTCCTCCGGGGGCCTGGCGAGCACCACCGAGATCCGGGTCCCGTCCGCCACGGCGCCGTGGGTGCGCACGAGGAAGTCGAGGACCGCCTCGAGGGCGTCGAGGAGCGGCGCCGTCCTCTCGCGCGAGAGCCCCGAGAAGACCCGGAACCGTCGCGTCTCCATCTCGACCCACGGGCCCGGGAGCCCGCGGAGAGCCGCGAAGGGGTCGGACGGCGCCGGGGGCACCGGCCGTGTCCCGGTCCCCGGCGCCGTCGGGAGCGGCGGGACCTCGGCCGGGGCCGCCGGCGGCCCCGGGGCGGGGGCCGTGAGGCGCTCCCCCTCGCCCGACCCTCCCGCGCCCGACCCGAGGAGCGCCACCGCACCGGCGGCGGCGAGCCCGGCCACCCCGAACGCGAGCGGCGCGGCCTTCACGGGACGCCTACCCGTTTCCCGGGAGCTCGCCCTCCCCCGGCCTCTCGCCGTCGGGAGGGGGCGGGGTCCGCGGGAGCGCCCCCCCGAGCCGGGGCGGCTCGGGCGCCGGGTCGGGTCCCCCGCCGGCCGGCCACGGGTGGTCCTTCCGCCAGGTCGCCGTCGGCACCTTCGCCCGCTGCGCCTCCTCGTCCACGCGGACCCGGGCCGAGGTCGCCGACCAGTAGAGGTAGGGCGAGTTCTCCTTCCACCAGCTCGCCCAGCGCGCGGCCGTCGGGAGCTGCGCCCCGGTCGCCTCCTTCAGGATCGAGTGGACGATCGGGAGGGTGGGCTTCGGCGGCTCCTCGGGCGGCGGGTCCTTCTTGAGCCGGTCGGCCTTTTCCTTGGCCTCCCGGATCCTCTCGCCCCGGGCCCTGGCCTCGCGCTCGCCGGCGTCCACGACCGGGATCAGGACCCAGACGACGGACTCGTGGCGGGCCCCGCCGACGGCGCGGAGCAGAGGCTCGTACTTCACCGGCCAGGAGAGCGCCTGGAGGAGCAGCTCCGCGAGGGCCTTCCTCTCCTTCTCGCCGCCGAGCCGTAGCGCGGCGCCCGCGGCGTCGGGGGTCCAGCCGGGGACGGTCCCCTCCGCCGTGCGGAACGACTGCTGGGCGCACCTGCGGACCTCCTCGAGCGCGGCCCCGGCCCCGGCCGGGCCGCCCACCCGCCCGATCGCCCGCCAGGCGAACGAGCGGAGACGGTCGAGGTCCTCGGACGCGACGTCGTCCTTCGGGCCCGGGGACCACTTCACGACCCGGAGGAGCGCGGGAGCGGCGGCCGCCGCCGCGCCGCGGAGCGCGTCGAGCGCCTCGGCCGCGTGCGCCCGGCGTCGGCCCGCCCCCGCCTCGAGCGCCTCGCCGAGCGGCTCCGCGGCCGCCGCGCCGTGGCGGGACAGCTCCCAGGTCGCGACCTCGCGCTCCTCCATCGTGCCCTCGCCCAGTTTCCGGAGGAGGTCGGGGAGCGGGGGCGGCGGCCCCGGGGCTTCGCCTCCGAGGCCCTCGTCCTGCGCAGCGGCCGCGGACGCGGCCGCTAGGAGGAGGAGCAGTGCCGACGCCGAGCGGGCGTTCACTTCCTCTCCCCTCCGTCGACGGCCGGCGCCGCGTCGGGGCCCTGCCCCGCCGGCCACGGATGGTCCTTGCGGAAGGCCGCGGTCGGCACCCCGGCCGCCTTCGCCTCGTCGTCCACGAGGGCCACGCGCCGGCGCCTCGACCAGTAGAGGTAGGGGCCGTTGTCGGCGATCCACCCCTTCCACTGGCTCGGGTCGTCGAACGGGAGCCCGGTCTTCTCGCGGAGCACCTGGATCATTCCCTTCGGCTCCATGTTCGCCCGGACGTCCACCTCCACGGCGCCCCCCGTCCCCCGGCGGATCCTCTCCTCCTCGGCCTTCTCGCGCTCGAGGGCGGCGGCGAGCAGATCCCCGAAGAGGGCGACCACGCCCTCGCCCTCCGCGCCCGAAAGCTCGAGGCAGTAGCCGAGGTTTCCCTCCTTGGTGGGGGCTGCGGCACCGGCGACGAGGGTCTTCAGGGCGCGTTTGCGATCCAGCCGGAGCATCGCCTCGGCGGCGGCGCCGACCCCCTCCTGGCGGGGGCGCGCCACGAGCTTCTTCCACTCGGCCTCGACGGCGCCGTAGGCCGCCGGGTCCCCCGCGTCGCCGAGCCCCCGGAGGGCCGCGCCCTTGAGCGCCGTGTCCTTGTCCTGGCGCGCGGCGTTCCGGAGCTCCGCGACCGCCTTCGCGCCCCCGATCCGGCCGAGCACCACCGCCGCGTGCCAGCGCGCCGTGGCGCTCGGGCCCTTCACGGCCTCGAGGAGCCGGGGGACCGCCGCCGCGCCGAACCGGGCGAGGGGCTCGGCAACGTCCTCGTCGAAAGTGGTCTTCGCCTTGGGCAGCTCGGCCAGGAGCCTCTCGAGCCGCGCGGCGGCCTCGGCGTCGGGCGCGGGGTCCTCGGCCAGCGCGGTCAAGGAGAAGATGAACCACCAAGGCACCAAGGCACCAAGAAGAAGGAGAAAGGGGAGGGGAGAAGGACGGTTCACCACGGAGACACAGAGACCCGGGTAGGAGGTGGCATTCTCTTTCGATCCAACCATACTCACTCTCTGTGTCTCCGTGTCTCTGTGGTGAGTCCCCCCTCCGTTGGTAACTGGGTGCCTTGGTGGTGAAGAGGATCTAGAGCGGCAGCTTGCCATCGGTCTCGCCGGCCTCTTCGAGCCAGCGCGAATAGTAACGGGCGATGTGCGGCCAGACCAACACGGCGGCCGCCGCGAGGTCGGTCCGGCGGCGCGGGGCGCGCAGGGCGGCCCGGAGGGCCTTCAAGATCTCGGCCCGGTCCACGCCGACGTGGCGGCCGCCGCGGACGACCACCTCGCCGCCCACGACGACCGTGTCTACGTGGGACCCGCGGGCGCGGGCGAGGAGGGTCTCCTCGAGCCC
>JAKEIC010000185.1 GCA_022614695.1 Planctomycetales bacterium
GCCCCGGGCGGGCGCAGGGACCGCTTCGCCCGGGGTCCGGACCGAGGCGATCACCTCGGGGAACCAGGAGGCCAGCGTCCGAACGGACCGCTCGAGCAGCGTTTCCGAGCCGAGACGGAGCGAGGCTTTCGGCCCACCGGCCCTGCGGCCGAGGCCTCCGGCGAGGACCACGCCTGTCACTTCTCCCGCGTGCGCCACGTGAGGGCGGCCACTCTAAGCGGCGCGCTCGGGGACGGCAAGGGGGCCGGCCTGAGAGAGGCGATCGGCGAGTACCGTCGCGGGACCGTGCGCGGCGAGGCCGGCGGCCGGAAGGAGCAGCGCGTAGACGAGGGCGAGCGGGCCCGGAGTCCCCGCCGCGAGCCACCGTAGGATCGGGTCGCGGAGCGCGAGGAGCGGCACGAGCGCCACGGCCGCCCCGAGGACGCTCGGCACCACGAGCCCGGGTAGGCGACCGGACGTCGCAAGGGCCTCTCGGAACGAGAGCGGCGCCCCGAGCGCCCCGGCCTGCCGCCGCATGCCGTCGGCCGCGAGGAGTGGCGCGGGCGGCGCGGCGAGGAGGAGGGGCGCCGCCCCGCGCAGGCCGCGGGCGAGGTCCGTCGCCCCGAGCGCCGCCGCGAACCCGAGCGCCACGGCGAGGGTCGTCTCGAGAGCGCCCCCGAGGAGCGTCCGGGACCGGAGGGCGCGGAGGACCTCCGCGGCACGCGGGCCGGGGACCGGGTCCCCGCGGACGCGGGCCGCAAGCCGCGGTCCCGCCGCAGAGAGCGAGAGGTGGAGGAGCCCCCCGAAGCTCGCGGCGATCCCGGCGAGGATCGAGAGCCCCGTCCCGGGCGCCGCGGCCACGCCCGCGGCGAGCCGCTCCCGGAACGTGAGGGCCGTCGTCGCCGCCGGGTCGAGACGGAACACCTCGCGCAGCCCCGCGTGGAGGAGGTAGGCCGAGAGGAGCCCGAGAGTCCCGATCCATGCCATCGCGACGGGGTCGGCGCCCACGCGCCACGCGCGCCACGCTGGAAGGGGGAGGCGCGGGGGCATCGGGATCACGATAGCCGCCGTCGGCCTTGACGGCACGCTCCCTCGCGACCATGATCCGGCGCGGGAGGCTTCACATGCTCGGGAGGACCCTGGTTCTCGTGCCTGTCCTGATGGGGGCGCTCGCCGTCCCCGCGGCCGCGCAGGGCTCGCGCTCGTCGCGCCGCACGCCGGCGCCGGCGCCGGCGCCGGCGCCCGACCGGGCGAGGCCCGGGGACGCGGGCAAGCCCGGGGAGCCCGGCGCCCGCGGTCCCCTGGAGATCGCGCTCCTCGGCGGCGCGTGGCTCTGGTTCTCGGAGTTCGAGGCCCGCACCGTGGACAAGGAGTACACGATCGAGGGGCTCGCGACGTCGGACTTCCGGCTCTACGCGACGGTGAACCTGAAGCCGACATGGGGCTTCACGCTCGGACCCGAGCTGTCCATGGGCTCCGGGAACTCGGTGATCGTCGGGAGCCTCACCCTCTTCGTGCGGATCGGCCTCTCCCCCTCGGTCTGGCTCGTCCCGCGGGCCGGCGTCTGCGCCGGCCAGTACAACGAGGACATCGTCCCCGGCAGCTTCGATCTAGGCATCGGGGGCCAGGGCGGCCTGGGCCTCGAGGCGAAGCTCGGGAAGAAGACGGCCTTCCTCCTCGCCGTGGACGCCCGCTACCTGAGCTTCAAGTTCGATCCCGACCCCGTGGTCGTGGACTCCGACTCGGCCCACGGGGGCCTCGGGGTAATCGTCGGCGCCGGGCTCTCGTTCGGGTTCTAGGGGAAGAGCACGATCGCGCCGTCCGAGGGGATCCCGTTGACGGTCACCCGGAGGAAGTAGTACCCCCTCGGGATCGTCCCGGCCGTCGGGGTCGTGAAGGTGAGGCTCTGGCCGTCCGGGGAGAACGTCGCTGGGAACGTCGTCTGCGCGCCCGAGCCGAACTCGCAACGGGCGCTCCGGCTGCCGAGGGGACCCTGGACCGTCACCACCGGGTGGTCCGAGGCGGAAGAGGCGACCTCGCCGCCGCTCGCCTCCGAGATCCCCCGGAAGCGCACCCCGGTCACCGTCGTCGTCGTGCCATAGGACAGCGTGACGGGGAAGGTGCCGCTCCCCGCGACGGTCGAGATCAGGGGCTGGGAGGTCCCCGAGAAGCCTCGGCCCTCGTCCCAGATCTCGCAGGTCGCCGTGCTGCTCGTCGCGGTGTCCTGCCCGCCGGAGTAGAGCGATCTCCCGTCCGGGAGCAGGGTCGCCCCGCACAGGGCGCGGGTCGTCGCCAGGGCCCCCGTCGGCAGCCACGTCCCGGTCGCCGGGTCGAAGACCTCGCCGCTCCCCGTGAGCGCCGGGGCGCCGCCCGTCGAGGCGAGCACACGGCCGCTCGGCAGAAGGATCGCCACGTGCTCCGCGCGAGCGGCGGTGAGCGACCCGGTCGCGGCCCAGGTGCCGGTGGCGGGGTTGTACAGCTCCGTCGTCGCCGTGAATCCCCCGCCCGTCGTGACCCCCCCGGCCGCGAGCACGAGGCCGTTGGGCAGGAGGGTGATCGTGCCGCGGGCCCGCGCGGCCGACAGGGCCCCGGTGGTGGTCCAGGTCCCGGTGGCCGGGGTCCACAGCTCGCAGCTCGCGAAGTACGTAGGCGTCCCCCCTCCGCTGTCGCCTCCGACCACGAGGACGGATCCGTTCGGGATGAGGGTGGTCATGTGGAATTGCCGGGCGGTCGCCATGGCCCCGGTGGCCGTCCAGGTCCCGAGTACGGGGTCGTAGATCTCGCAGCTCGCGACGACGACGGGGTTCGGCACCCCAGGCGTCTCCCCTCCGACGACGATGACCCGGCCGTCCGAGAGGACGGTCAGGGTCCCGAGCGTGCGGGCGGTGGTCATGGACCCGGTCGCGGCCCAGGTCCCGGTCGCGGGGTTGTAGAGCTCGCAGGTCGCGAGCGTGGCCGTGGAGACGCCCCCCGCGGCGAGGACCAGCCCGCTCGGCAGCAGCACGGAGTAGAACCGCCGACGGATCGTCCCGAGGGCCCCGGTGGCCGTCCACGTACCCGTCGCCGGGTTGTAGAGGTCGCAGTTCCCGATCGAGGCCGCCGTCGGGACCAGGACGTAGCCCCCGACCGACAGCAGGAGCCCGTTCGGCAGGACGTGCGTGTTGTGGAGCCGTCGCGCCGGGGCGAGCGCGCCCGTGGGGCTGCCCGACCCCGCCGAGTCGGAGTACAGCTCGGCGCTCGCGAGGTCGCCAGCATTGGAGCCGCCCGCCGCCACGACGGAGCCGCTCGCGAGCAGCGTCGCCGTGAAGCTCGAGCGCCCCGTGAACATCGCGGACGTCGTCGCCCACGCCCCGGACGCGGCGTCGTAGACCTCGCAACTCGCCCCGGAGTTGCCCGAGGTGGCGAGGACGCGCTCGTTCGGGAGGAGTGTCGCCTGGTGCGCGAACCGGGCCGTCCCGATCCCCCCCGTCGCCGTCCAGGTCCCCGTCGTCGCGTCGTAGAGATCGGCGTTCCCGACCGCGAACCCCGACCCGTCCTGCCCGCCCGCGGCGAGCACGCGCCCGTTCGGGAGCCGCGTCGCCGTCAGGAGCTGGCGCCCGGTGCCGAGCGCCCCGGTCGCCGTCCACGTCCCTGTCGAGGGGTCGTACAGCTCGGCGCTCGAGAGGACCCCGGAGCCGTTCGCGCCGCCGGCCACGAGCACGCGCCCGCCCGGGAGGAGGGCCGCGGCGTGAGTCGCCCGGGCCGTCCCGAGGGAGCCCGTCGCCGTCCACGTCCCCGTGGCGGGGTTGTAGAGCTCGGCGGAGGCGGTGAACGTCGAGCCGTCCGTCCCCCCGGCGGCGAGGACCGAGCCGTTCACGAGCAGGGTCGCCGTGTGGGCCCGCCGGATCGTGTTGAGCGCGCCCGTGGCCGCCCAGGTGCCCGTGGACGGGGTGAAGACCTCGGCGCTCGAGAGCGCGCCCGAGGCGCCCTGGCCGGCCGCGGCCAGGACGGTCCCGTTCGGGAGGAGTGTGGCCGTGTGGAGTGAGCGCGCCGTGCCGAGGGCGCCGTTGGCCGTCCAGGTCCCGATCGCGGGGTCGTAGGTTTCGCCGCTCGCTAGGGGGGTCCCCCCGCCGGTCCCGCCCGCGACGAGGACCTTCCCGTCCGGCAGCAGCGTCGCCGTGTGCGCCTGCCGCGCCGTCGCGAGCGCCGCCGTCACGGTCCAGCCGGCCGCTGGCGCCGCGAACGTCGTCGCGAAGACCTCGACCGTGTTCGTCTCCTCGTTGCCGGAGGTGTCGCGGGCGCGGACGACGAAGTAGTAGGTCGTCGAGGGGACGAGCCCGCCGGCCGTGAAGACCGTGACGCCGGGGGGGGTCAGGTAGGTCGGGGACGAGAAGTTCTGACCTCCGGAGGTCGTCGCCCGGTAGACCGCGTAGACGATCGCCGAAGACGGGTCCACGTTGTCCGTGGCGGCGGTCCAGCGGAGCACGATCGCGTACGGCGAGATCGCCGTCGCCGAGGTCGCGCCGAAGAAGGTCGGCGGGGTCGTGTCGCCGGAGCCGGTGTACGTGTAGCCGCCCGTCAGGGTCCCGGACTGGCCGTCCACGTTGGTTACCGTCACGTTGACGGCGCCCGCCGCGCCGGCCGGCGTGACCGCCGTGATCGTGGTCGTGTTCACGACCGTCACGGTGGTCGCCAGGGAGGAGCCGATCAGGACCGTCGCGCCGGCGGCGAAGTTCGTGCCGGTGATCGTCACGAGGGTCCCGCCCGCCGTCGTGCCGGACGTGGGAGAGATGGCCGTCACCGTGACCGCGGGGCCGACGGCGTTGAAGGCGTTCGTGGCGGTCGCCGACTGGCCGTCCACGTTCGTGACCGTGACGTTCACGAGCCCGATTGTCGGGGCCATGCTGGAGGTGACCGCGGTGATCGTCGTCGTGGAGACGACCGTCACGCTCGTGGCGGCCGCGCCCCCGATGGTGACGGTGGCGCCCGCGAAGAAGTTGCCTCCCGAGATCGTGACGAGTGTCCCGCCCGTGTTGGGGCCCGAGGTGGGCGAGATCGCCGAGATCGAGGGCGCGGGACCGAGGTAGTTGAAGCCGCTCCCGAGGGAGCCCGAGTTCCCGTCCAGGTTCGTGACGGTGACCGTCGCGGGGCCGAGGGTGTTGGCGCCGGTCGTGGCGACGATCTGCGTCGAGGAGATGGAGCTGACGGTCGCCGCGACTCCTCCGATCGTCACGGTCGCCCCCGCGAAGAAGTTCGTCCCCGTGATGGTGACCGTCGTCCCGCCGCTCGTGGGGCCGCTCGCGGGGGAGATCGCCGAGACCGTCGGCGCGGGGCCGACCCAGGTGAAGCCGTTCGTGAGGGTTCCCGTGAGCGGCCCGGGGTTCGTGACGGTCACGTTCGTCGGGCCGACCGGGCCGGCCGGCGTCACGCAGGTGATCTGCGTGCTCGAGACCACCGTGACCGACGTCGCGGCCGTCCCCCCGAAGTCCACCGTGGCGCCTACCGCGAAGTTGGTCCCCGCGATCGTGACGAAGGTCCCCCCCGTGTTCGGGCCGGAGTTCGCCGTGACCGACGTGACGCTCGGGGCCGCGGTGTAGGTGAATCCGCTCCCGAGGGTCGCCGACTGGCCGTCCGCATTCGTCACGACGACCGTTGTGGCGCCGGCCGTCCCGGCCGGGGTCACGCAGGTGATCGTCGTCGTCGAGACGACCGTCACCGAGGTCGCCAGGTTGCCGCCGAAGGTGACCGTGGCCCCGGCGAAGAAGTTGGTCCCGGTGAGGGTGACCAGAGTCCCGCCCCCGGTCCCGCCGCTCGAGGGGGAGACCGACGCGAGCGTCGGGGTCGGCCCGAGGTAGTTGAACGCCCCCGTCGCGGTCGCCGACTGGCCGTCCACGTTCGTGACGACCACGTTGGAGGGTCCCAGCGCCGGCGCGACGCTCGCCGTCGTGGCGGTGATGGTCGTGGACGAGACCACGGTCACGCCGGTCGCCGCCGCGCCGCCGATGGTCACCGTCGCGCCGGCGAAGAAGTTGGACCCGCTGATCGTCACGAAGGTCCCGCCCGTGTTGGGGCCCGAGGCGGGCGATATCCCCGAGATCGAGGGGGCCGGCCCCTGGTACGTGTACCCGCCCGCGAGGGACCCGGAGTTGCCGTCGAGGTTCGTGACCGTCACCGTGGCCGGGCCGATGGTGCCCGCCCCCGTCGTGGCCACGATCTGAGTCGAGCTGACGGAGCTGACCGTCGCCGCCACGCCCCCGATCGTCACCGTCGCGCCCGCGAAGAAGTTCGTCCCGGTGATCGTGACCGTCGTCCCTCCGGACGTCGGCCCGGCCGTGGGCGAGATCGCCGAGACCGTGGGGGAGGGGCCGACCCAGGTGAAGCCGTTCGAGAGAGTCCCCGTGAGCGGCCCCGGGTTCGTCACCGTCACGTTCGTGGGGCCGACGGCGCCGCCCGGGGTGACGGCCGTGATCTGCGTCGTCGAGACGACGGTCACCGACGTGGCAGCCGTCCCCCCGAGGTCCACCGTCGCCCCCGGCGCGAAGTTCGCGCCCGTGATCGTGATGAGGGTCCCCCCCGTGTTCGGCCCCGAGTTCGGGGAGACGCTCGTCACCGTCGGGTTCGTGACGTAGGTGAAGCCGCCCGCTAGCGTTCCGGACTGCGCGTCCGTGTTCGTCACCGTGACGTTGGCGGCACCCGCCGAGCCCGCGGGCGTGACCGCGGTGACCGTGGTCGTCGAGACGACCGTGACGGAGGTGGCCGCGGAGCCTCCGATTGTGACCGTCGCCCCGAGGAAGAAGTTGCTCCCCGTGATCGTGACCAGGGTCCCGCCCGAGGGCGGGCCACTGGAGGGCGAGACAGCCGAGACCGTCGGGGCCGGGCCGAGATACGTGTAGCCGTTCGTGAGGGTCCCGGTGAGTGGGCCCGGGTTCGTGACGGTCACGTTGGCGGGGCCGACGCTACCCGAGGGGGTGACGGCCGTGATCTGCGTCGAGGAGACCACCGTGATCGTCGTCGCGGCGGCGCCCCCGATGCCGACCGTGGCGCCCACCACGAAGTTCGTTCCCGTCACCGTCACGAGCGTCCCCCCGGCGGTCGGCCCCGAGCTCGGGGAGATGGACGTGACCGTCGGAGTCGTCACGTAGGAGAAGCCGTTCGGGAGCGTCGCCGATTGCGTGTCCACGTTCGTGACCGTGACGTTCACGGTCCCGCCCGCGCCGGCCGGCGTCACGCAGGTGATCGTGGTGGCCGAAGCGACGGTGACCGACGTCGCCGACGACCCGCCGAATGTGACGGTCGCTCCGGGCGCGAACCCTGTCCCCGTGAGCGTCACGAGGGTCCCGCCCGAGGTGGGCCCTGTCGAGGGGGAGACGGTCGAGAGCGTCGGCGTGGCTCCCATGTAGGTGAAGCCGTTCGTAAGGGTCCCGGACGGGCCGGCCGCATTCGTCACGACCACGTTCGCAGGGCCGATCGATCCCACGGGGGTGAGAGCGGTGATGGAGGTGCTCGAGACGACGACGACGGAGGTGGCGGCGTTGCCGCCCACGGACACGGTGGCGCCGGAGAGGAACCCCGTCCCGGTGATCGTGACGAACGTCCCGCCCGCCGTCGGGCCCGAGGTGGGGGAGATCCCCGTGACGGTCACGGGCGAGCCCCCGGTCGAGAGCGCCGGAATCGTCCGGGAACGCTCCTTCGAGCATCCGGCGGCGGCCGCGAGCATGAGGGCGACCGCGCCCACCCAAGACAGGGAGCCACTGAGGCGGACTCGCGTGCGGACCATGAGACCCCCTTGCCCGGGCGGGTGGGGAAGGAATACCACGACTTGCGGCCGGAATCAATCTCCGAGGCGGTCGCCGGCCGACGCGCCCGTCACACGCAGGGGGGTGGCCGCGGCGCTCCCCGTGAGGCCCCCGCCTCCGGGCCAGAGGTAGAGCGCCCCCGCGTCAGTCGTGCCCGAGACGTCCTCGGCGGCGGCCGCGGCGAGGACGTCGGGCACGCCGTCGCCCGTCACGTCCGCGCAGAGCACCCCCTGCCCGGCTCCCGTCGCCAGGTAACCCCGGAACGACGGGGCCGTAGATCCGAGCGACGCCCGCAGGGTGGCGCTTCCCGAGAGCCCCGTCCCGCCCGCCCAGACGTAGACCATCCCGATGTCCCCGACCAGGGTCGAGTCGGCGGAGGTGGCCGCGACGACCAGGTCCAGGACTCCATCGCCCGTCACGTCGGCGGCCAGGATCCCGGTCCCGGAGGCGACGCCCAGCTGGTCCCCGAAGAGCGCCCCCGGGACGGACAGGTTCGCGTTGGCGCTCACCGTCCCGGAAAGCCCCGCCGAGCCCCTCCAGACCAGGCAGCGACCTGCATCCTGCGTCCCGGCGGGGTCCGAGAGGGGGGCTGCGGCAGCCACGTCCGCGATCCCGTCGCCCGAGACATCGGCGACCTGGAATCCCTGGCCCGCCCCGTAGGTGAGGAAGTCCCCCGGAGCCGGGGACGGCGCCGCGAGCGTGGCGGTGGGATTCGGCGAGCCGCTGAGGGCTGCCCCACCGGCCCACACGCGCACCGCGCCCGCGTCGGCGGCCACCCCGACGTCGGCGAACTGGGCCCCCACGAGGACGTCGGGGGCGCCGTCGCCGGTCACGTCCGCCAGCTGGACCCCCTGCCCCGAGGACCAGCCGTGGAAGTCGTTCGAGGCGCCCCCCGTGACCGCGAGCGTGGCCGTCGCGGCGACCGACCCGCCCAGCGAGCCGCCGCCCGCCCAGACGTAGGTCGCGCCGGCGTCGGTGAGCCCGCCCACGTCCGCCAGGACGGCCGTGGCCACCACGTCGAGGATCCCGTCCCCCGTCAGCTCGGCGACCTGGATCACTTCCCCCCGGCCGAAGCCGAGGAAATCCCCCGCGACGGCGCCCGTCGCCGCCAGTGTCGCGGTCGGGGGCATGGTCCCGGTCAGGGCCGGCCCGCCGATCCAGACCCGGATGGCTCCCGTGTCCGAGAGGGGCGGCGAGTCGGCGAACTCGGCTCCCACCACGACATCGAGGGTCCCGTCCCCCGAGACGTCGGCCAGGAGCACCCCGTTCCCCGTCACCCACCCCAGGTAGTCCTGCGGCGAGGCGGCGAAGTTGATGAGCGTCGCCGTCGGGGGGGGCGTGCCCGTGAGCCCCCCGCCCGCCCAGACGTGGACCGCCCCCGCGTCGGTGACGCCCGCGACATCGGCCCAGACGGCGGCCGCGACCACGTCGAGGACACCGTCCCCCGTGACGTCCCCGCACTGGACGCCGTGCCCCGAGGCGTATCCGAGGAAGTCCGACGGCGCGGCCCCCGTCGCGGCCAGGGTCGCCAACGGCGACGGGTTTCCGGTGAGCGCCGCCCCGCCCGCCCAGACGTAGACCGCGCCCGAGTCTATGACTCCGGCGATGTCCGCCGTCGCGGCCGACGCCACGATGTCCAGGGTCCCGTCCCCCGTGACGTCGGCGAGCACCACCCCCTGCCCCGAGCCGAGTCCGAGCTGGTCCGCCCACGACGCGCCGGCCACTGCGAGGGTGGCGCTCGGGCTCGGAGTCCCGGTGAGGCCGGAGCCCCCGGCCCAGACGAGGATCCGCCCGGTGTCCTGGACGGGCCCCGAGTTGGCCCAGATCGCCGCAACGACGAGATCGTCCGTCCCGTCCCCCGTCACGTCGGCGACCTGGACCGGCTGGCCGCTCCCCACGCCCAGGAGGTCCCAGGCCATCCCCGACGGGATGACGAGGGTGGCGGCCGCCGCGGCGCCGCCCGTGAGCCCCGGGCCGCCCGCCCAGATCGTCACGGAGCCGGCGTCCTGGGTGCCCCCGGGGTCCGACGAGGGCGCGGCGACGATCACGTCGGCCACGCCGTCCCCGGTCACGTCCGCGGCCTGGATCGCCCGGCCGGGCCCATCCCCCAGCCGGTCGCCCGCGGCCGCTCCCGAGCGGCTGAGGGTCGCCGTCGGGGTCCCGGACACGCTCGATCCGCCTCGCCAGACATACACCGCCCCCACGTCCGCGGTGCCCCCCACGTCCGCGAGCTTGGCGCCTCCGATCACGTCCAGGATCCCGTCCCCGGTCACGTCGGCCACGACCATCGCCGAGCGGTTGCCGGGACCCGAGACCCGGACGGGGATCCGGAGGAAGGCGGTCTTCGGGAAGAGTCCCCCCAGGTCGGAGCGGAAGAGGAGGGTCTGCATGCCTCCGGACTCGGCGAGCACCGGCCAACGGAGGCGCCCCGTGATGGCCGGCCCGCCGCCGGCGACGGGCGCGAAGATCCCGCCCGGCGGCGGGTTCACGAGCCGCAGAGTCACGGGGACCCCCGGCGGCGCGAACGCCGTGACGGGGAACGAGAGGACGTCGCCGATCTTGGCGGAGACCGGGAGCGGGACCCCGGCCGCGATCGAGACGGGACCCGGATCCCCGTCGGCCCGCCGGGAGCGCTTGGAGCAGCCCGCTGCCGCAAGGGCGACGGCGATCCCGAGGACCGCGACGACCCCGGAGACCTTCTGGCGGCGCACGCGACCTCCTCCGGCGGGAGGAGCTGACTGTATCGCAATCGGCGTTCCGGGTCACGCCCCTCGGATCACCGGTGGGCCGGGGCCCGGCGGCGTCACCCGCGGGTGACGCGTCGTTACGCGAACAGCCCCGCCGCGGAGGACCAGGACCAGGCGAGGACGTCCGTGAGGCCTGGGAGGAACGGGCGGAGAGACGGGCCCATCCCGAGCCAGACCGTTCCTGCCGCAGCGACGGCCAGGGCGAGCCTCGTCCCCCCGGCCGCAGGCGCGGGCTCGCCCTCGGGGGCGCGCCCGGCGTAGACGGCGAGCGGGACGCGCAGGTAGTAGGCGAGCCCCACGACGCTGTTCAGGACGCCGGCCACGGCGAGCGGGGTCCGGTCCGCGGCCACGGCGGCGGAGAAGACGGTGTACTTCCCGAAGAAGCCCGCGGTCGGCGGGAGCCCGGCCAGTGAGAGTAGGAAGAGCGTAAGCGCGGCGGCGAGCCAGGGACGCCGCGCGGCGAGGCCTTCGTAGTCCCCGACCTCAGCGTCGCCCCGGCCGGACCGCTCGAGGACCGCCACCGCGCCGAAGGCCCCGGCCACCGAGACCCCGTAGGTGAGCGCGTAGATCGCCACCGAGGAGGCGGCGGCGGTCCGGGCCGTCTCGTCCCTCGCAGCCGCGGCGGCGGCCAACCCGACGAGGGCGTAGCCCGCATGGGCGATGCTCGAGTAGGCCAGCAGACGCTTGAGGCTCGTCTGCCCGAGCGCAGCGACGTTCCCCAAGGTCATGGTGATCACCGCCAGCAGGCCGAGGAGCCCGCCGCCCGCCTCGGCCTCGGCGGCCGGCCCGGCGAAGGCCGTCCCCGCGAGCCGGAGCAGCCCCCCGAGAGCCGCGGCCTTCACGACGCTCGACATGAACGCCGTCACCGCGGTCGGGGCCCCCTGGTAGGCGTCGGGGACCCACATATGGAACGGGACGGCCCCGACCTTGAAGAGGAGCCCCACGAGCACGAGCGCCGCGGCGACCCGGCCGAGAGCGGCGCGTCCGTCCGCGGGCCCGGCGCGCGCGGCGTCGGCGAGCGCCGCGCCCACCGCGTCGAGCCGGGTGGTCCCCGCGACGCCGTAGGCGAGCGCGATCCCGTAGAGCAGGAAGCCCGACGCGAACGCCCCCAGCAGGAAGTACTTCATCGCGGCCTCGGACGAGCGGCCGTCGGTCCGGCGGAACCCCGTGAGGGCGTAAGCCGCCACCGACATCACCTCGAGGCCGAGGAAGAGCGAGAGGAGGTCCCCCGCCGTGACCATCGCGACCGCGCCCGCGGTCGAAAACAAGAGCAGCGCCTGGCTCTCGCCGCGCGGGAGGCCGGCGCGCGGGGCCGCCTCCGCCAGGAGCAGAGAGGAGAGGAGCGCCGCTCCGAGGGCGACCGCCGCGAACGCAAGCCCGAAGCGGTCGAGGACGTACGCGCCCGAGAGGAGCGCGACCTCCGCCCGCCCCGCCGCGCGCCAGAGGACCGCCGTGGCGGCCAGAGCCGCCACGAGACCGGCCGCAGCCACGCCGTCGGCGGCGGGCGCCGAACGCGGCCGCGATGCGAGGAGGAGCGCCGCCGCCCCCGCCGCGGCGGGGAGCAGGACCGGGAGGAGCGCCAGGGCCGGGCTCACCGGGGCCCCGCCGTGAGCTTGGCGAGGTCCGGCCGCGTCGCGTCGAGGACGAGGCCGGGCCGGATCCCGAGGAGCACGAGGAGCGCGAGCGCCGGGAGGAGCACCGCCGCCTCGATCCGCGTGAGATCCCGGGCCGGCCCCTCGGTCTCCGGTCCGAGGAAGACCAGGCGGACCGCGCGCAGCATGTACGCCGCCGAGAGGACGACGCCGCAGGCGGCGAGCGGGACCAGCACCGGGAACCGCGGCGCCGCGGCGATCAGCACCAGGACCTCCCCCACGAAGCCGGCAAGCCCCGGGAGGCCCACCGAGGAGAATGTCGCCAGTCCGAAGGCCGCCGCCGCGAGCGGCATCCGCGGGGCCAGTCCCCCGTAGCTCGCGAGGTCCCGCGAGTGGCGCCGCTCGTAGAGGACGCCGACGAGGGCGAAGAGGCTGCCCGTCCCGAACCCGTGGGCCACCATCACGAAGAGGGCCCCCGCGAGGCCCGTCTCCGTCCCCGTCGCGATCCCGAGGGCGGCGACGCCCAGGTGCGCGATCGAGGAGTAGGCGATGAGCCGCTTCAGGTCCTGCTGGCCCAGGGCGCAGAGGGAGCCGTGGAGGACCCCCGCCACGCCGAGGACCGCGAGGAGCGGAGCCGCCTCGGCCATGGCGTCCGGCAGGACCGGCCAGCCGAACCGGAGGAGCCCGTACCCGCCCATCTTCAGGAGGACCCCGGCCAGGATCATGCTCCCGGCGGTCGGCGCCTCGACGTGAGCGAGCGGGAGCCACGAGTGGAGGGGGACCAGCGGGAGCTTCACGGCGAACGCCAGGCCGAGGGCGAGGAGGAGCCAGCGTTGCTCGCCGAGGGAGAGACCCAGCGCCTCCGCCGCCCCCGGGCCCGGGAACTCGAAAGACCAGCCGGAGGAGCTTCCCCGGATCGCGAGCGCGAGGAGCCCCACGAGCATGGGCAGAGACCCCGCCGCCGTGAAGAGGACGAACCGGATCGTCGCGGCGCGCCTTTCGGGGCCGCCCCAGAGGCCGATCAGGAAGAACATCGGGACGAGGGTCAGCTCCCAGGCGACGTAGAAGAGGAAGAGGTCCCGCGCGAGGAACGTCGCGAGCATCCCGGCCTCGAGGACCAGGAGGAGCCCGTGGTGGACGCGCTCGCGGTCCCGGACCGAGGCCGCCGAGGCGAGCGAGGCCAGGGGCTGGAGGGCCGCCGTGAGGAGGGCGAGCGCGAGGGAGACCCCGTCCGCGCCGAGCCGGAAGGAGATCCCGAAGAACGGGATCCAGGCGGCCTCCTCGGCGAGTTTCGGTCCCCCGGGCCGCCAGCCGGAGGCCGCCGCGAGGAGGAGCGCGAGGGCCGCGAGGCTCCCCCCCACGGAGAGCCCGCGCGCCGGGCGGGGCCCGAGCGAGGGGATCGCGAGGAGGAGGAGCCCGAGGACCGCCGGGAGCGCGACCGAGGCGCCGAGGAGCCCCATCTACGGTCCCCCGCGGCCGGCGAGGTAGAGCAGCGCAGCCGCCCCCGCGGCGAAGGCCAACGCGTAGGTCCGGACGAGCCCCGTCTGCGCGAGGCGCCCGGCCGCCCCGAGGCCCCTCACGAGGAGGGCCACCGCCGAGACGCCCCCGTCCACGAGCCCGCGCTCGACGCCGGGGAGGACCGCGTCCCGGGAGAGCGATACGACCCCCTCGCCCACGGCCCCTGCCGCCTCGTCGAGGCGGGGGCGCGCGAGGAGCGCCGCGGGTCCGCGCCGGGCCGTGGCGGCGCCCAGCGCGGCTCCGACCGCGAGGGCCGAGACGGAGAGGGCCACTAGCGCGGCCCCGGAGAGGGGCGCGGGCCCCGCCGGCCCGGCCGGGGCCCCGAGCCACGCGAGGAGACGCGAGCCGAGGAGCCCGCCGAGCGCAGCGAGAAGGGCGAGCGCGAGCAGGGGAACGGTCATGACGGGACCGACGCGATGGAGCTCGCCCGGCGCGTGGTCCGCGGGCCCAGGCGGAATGAACAGGAGGATCCAGAGCCTCGTGGCGTAGGCGGCCGTCCCGGCGGCCGCCACCAGGAGGGCCGCGAAGACGGCCTCGCCGAGAGGGGAGGGCAGACCGGCCGCGAGGATCCCCCCGAGGACGGCCTCCTTGCTCGCGAAACCCGAGAGCCCCGGCACCCCCGCGAGCGCCGCGCACCCGACGGCCATGGCGACCCACGCCGCCCGGAGCGGGCGGGCCCGCCCGGCGATCCGGCCGAGGTCCTGTTCCCCGTGCAGGGCATGGATCACCGCGCCGGCCCCGAGGAAGAGGGTCGCCTTGAAGAACGCGTGCGTCGTCAGGTGGAAGACGGCCGCGGCGGAGGCCCCGGCACCGGCCGCCGCGAACATGAAGCCGAGCTGGCTCACGGTGGAGTAGGCGAGCACCCGCTTCACGTCCCTCTGGCCGAGCGCCCCGAGCGCCGCCACGAGGGCGGTGAGGGCTCCCGTCGCGGCGGCCACGGCCGACGCGAGGGGGGAGAGGGCCAGGAGGAACCCGAGCCGGGCGAGCAGGTAGATGCCGGCCGTCACCATCGTGGCCGCGTGGATGAGGGCCGAGACGGGCGTCGGGCCGGCCATGGCGTCGGGGAGCCAGACCGAGAGGGGCACCTGGGCGGACTTCCCGGCCGCCCCGAGCAGCAGGAGGAGAGCCGCCGCCGTCGCGACGGGCGCGAGCGGGCCGGACGGCTCCGCCGCGAGCCGCGCGAGGCCGGCGATCGAGAGGGTCCCCCCGCCCCCTTCAGGAATGGGCGGAACGGACGGGCGGGACTGCGCCGCCGCCCACGCGAGCAGGAGCAGCCCCACGAGGAACCCGGCGTCCCCCACGCGGTTCACGAGGAAGGCCTTGGCGCCCGCGCGGGCGTTCCTGTCCTCGCGGTACCAGTGGCCGATCAGGAGGTACGAGCAGAGCCCGACCCCCTCCCACCCGGCGAAGAGGAGGAGGAGGTCGCCCGCGAGGACGAGGAGCGACATGGAGGTCACGAAGAGGTTCAGGAAGCAGAAGTAGCGGACCCGGTGGGGGTCCTCGGCCATGTACCCGATCGCGTAGAGGTGGATGAGGCTCCCCACCCCGGTCACGACGAGGAGGAGCGTCGCGGAGAGCGGGTCGAGGACGAGGCTCGCGGAGGCCCGGAACTCGCCGGCCTCGATCCAGGGGCCGAGGGTCGCGACGACGGGGCCCGTGCCGTCCCGGAGCCCGGCCACGGCCGCGCACGCGAGCGCGAAGGAGGCGAACGTCGCCAGGGTCGCGAGGGGCCCCGCGAGACGCCCGGGACCCGGCACCCCGCGCCGCGCGGCGGCGAGGGCCGCCGCCCCGAGGAGGATCGCGCCCGCCGCGGGCGGCGCGAGGACCCAGGGAAGGAGAGTCTCCGGCGTCACGGGCGGGCGCGACATGATGCCTGCGCCGCGGGGGGCTCCGCCAGGGGTTACGATCGTCCCGTGCCCCGGCGGATCCTCCTGCTCCTGCTGATCCTCGCCGTCGCCCTGGCCCCGCTCGGCTGCTACCACCTCCACCCGGACTACAGGACTTTCTACCTCACGGGCAAGTACCAGGAGTGGGCCGAGCGGGAGGACCTGTTCGCGCTCTACCCGCTCGTGAATCCGGTCTGGTGGATCGGGGTCGCGGTCTTCGCGCTGGACCTCGTGATCTCCCCCTTCACGCTCCTCTACGATCTCGGGGTCTGGATCTCGGCGCCGGAGCGAGAGGGGCGGGCGGGCGCCGGTCCCCGCCGCCGCCCCAGGACGGCCGAGGAGGATCTCGAGGAGCGGTTCCGACGGCGGCGCTAACCCCGCAGGAGGTCCGCCTTGTCCGCGTCCACGTCGGCCCGCGTGCGGTAGAGCAGCAGCACGATCGCGAGGCCCACGGCCGCCTCGGCGGCCGCGACGGCCGCCCCGAGGAAGGCGGCCCCGTGTCCCTCGGCGACGGCCCCGAGCACGTCCCGCCCGGCGGACGCCGGGGGCATGGCCAGGTGGCGGCGGGCGAACGCCACGAAGGCGAGCCCCGCCGCGTTCAGCATCAGCTCGACGCTCATGAACATCACGAGGAGGTTCCGGCGGGCGAGGACCCCGGAGACCCCGATCCCGAAGAGGATCGCGGAGAGGACGACCGCGTGCTCGGGGGGGACGGTCATCGGGCCCCTGTCAGACCTTCCTCTTCGCCAGCGCCACCGCACCCGCGACAGCCACCAGCAGGAGCAGCGACACGATCTCGAACGGGTAGAGGAGCGGGCCCGTGAGGAGGACGGCGCCTACCGAGCGGGCGGTCCCCACGGAGTCCGCGGGGATCGGCGCCGCGGGGGCCGGGGGCAGCGCGAGCACCACCCTCAGCACGGCCGCCGTGATCGCCGCTCCGACGACGACGCCCGCCGCGAGGGACCCCGCCCGCGGTGCCTGGGCCCGTACGGCGGCGGCGTCCAAGTCCACCATCATGAGGACGAAGAGCACGAGCACGGCGATCGCCCCCGCGTAGACGAGGATCTGCACGATCCCGAGGAACTGCGCCTCGAGCAGGAGGAACACCCCCGCGAGCGCCGCGAGCAGCGTGAGGAGCGACAGCGCGCTCGCGAGCGGGCTGCGGCGCGTGATCATGGAGAGCCCCGCGAGGACCGAGAGCGACCCGAGGGCGTAGAAGGCGACCGCGGTCATCGCGAGAGCTCCCCGAGGGCGGCGAGGGCGCCCGCGGTCAGGACGAGATTCGCCAACGCGAGGGGCGTGAGCTGCCGCCAACCGAGCCGCATGAGCTGGTCGTAGCGGAACCGGGGAAGGGTCCAGCGCACCCAGACGAAGCCGAAGCAGAGGAGGAGCGTCTTCGCGCCGAACGCGAGGGCCTGGGCCGCCGCGGCGACCGTGGCCCGGGCCCCGGGACCCAGGTCGGCCCCGAGCCCCGTCGCGGCGGCGGCGAGTCCCGCGACGACCCCGGCGAGCCCGAGCCCCCCGATCGCGAGGGCGTCCCGCGAGCGCGGCGCGGTCACCCCGCGCGGGAGCCGGAGCGCGCCGGCGAGCGCCGCGGCCCCCCCGAGCGCTCCGATCGCCCCCAGGCCGGCGAGGACCGGGCCCGCGTGGGTCCGGAGCGCCTCCGTCGGGAGCCAGGGCACCTGCCAGCCCCCGAGGAAGAGCGTCGCGGCCAGGGCGGAGGCCACGGCCACGTGGATGTACTCGGCCATCATGAACATCCCGAACTTCATGCTCGAGTACTCGACGTGGTAGCCGACGATCTCCGACTCCCCCTCCGGGAGGTCGAACGGGAGCCGGTTCGTCTCGGCGAGCGCGCCGGTGACGAAGATCACGAACGCGACGGGCTGGAGGAGGATCCCCCACTGCGGCAACGCCCCGAACACCAGGTCTCCCTGCGCCTCGACGATCTCGTTCGGCCGGAGCGTCCCGAAGCAGAGCGCGACCGAGATCGCCGCGAGAGCGAGGGGGACCTCGTAGGAGACGAGCTGCGCCGCCGAGCGCAGGGCCCCGAGCAGCGGGAAGCGGCTCCGGCTCGCCCATCCGGCGAGCACGATCGAGTAGACGCCGAGCGAGGAGACGGCGAAGACCCAGAGGATCCCGACGTCCAGGTCGGCGACCTGCAGCGGGACGCTCCGCCCGCCGCTCGACCAGACGTCGGCGACGGGGATCACGGCCGCCGCCGCGAGCGCCACCGTGAGCCCCAGGGCGGGCGCCAGGACGAACGGAAGCCGGTCCACCCCGGCCGGGACGATGTCTTCCTTCGTGAGCATCTTCCCCACGTCCGCCAGGTTGTGGAACATCCCGGCGAACCGGAGCCCGAGGATGCCCGCCCGGTTCGGGCCGACCCGGTCCTGGATGAGCGCCGAGGCCTTCCTCTCGACCCAGACGAGGAGGGGGACGAGGTTCAGCAGGAGGAGGACCAGGACCACGGCCTTCGCGGCGAGGAGGACGGCGAGGCTCACGGCGGCCCCACCCCGCCGGGGAGCGCCACCCCTCCCTCCCCGATCGCGTCCCACTCGATCCCGGCGAGCGCCGGGATCCCGGCGCGCATCGCCCTGAAGGTCTCCTCGGCGCGGGGACCCGGGAGCCGCACGCCGAGGGCGGCGCCGAGCGCGGCCAGGATCTCGAGGTCGGCGCGCGCGTCGCCCCGCGGCGGGAAGGCGGCCCGCGCCCGCTGGAGGCGCCCCTTCGCCGAGACGAACGTGCCGTCCTTCTCGATCCACGTGGCGCCGGGGAGCGCGACCGTCGCGGACGCCGCCGTCGCGCCGGCGTGCGGGACGATCGCGACGACGCTCCGCGCGGCGGAGAGCGCCTCGGCGGCCGGCGCGCCCCCCTCCGCGGCGAGGTCCCCGCCCAGGAGGAGCCAGGCGTCCGGCCGCGGCGGCGAGAGGAGCCCCGGCAGGTCCCGGCCCCCGGCACCGGGCGCGAGCCCGACGAGGGCCACTCCGGGCGTGTTCGGGTGCTTCACGCGGTGGCGGAGGAGGGCGTCCCCGACGCCCGGCGGCTTCACCGACCGCCCGGTCCGGTGAGGGGTGCGGAGCGCGTCCTCGGCGATCCGGCGCGCCAGGAACACCTCCTCGCAGCTCGCGTCGGGGGACGCGACGACCGCGATCGTGCCGCCCGTGTCCCTCACGGCCGCCAGCTCCGCCGCCGCCGCCGCCACCGCCTCCTCGACGCTCGCCTCGCGCGCGCCGGGCCCCCGCCCGATCCGGGCCGCGACGAGCCGGTTCTCGTTCACGGCCGGGTAGGAGTACCGGCCCTCGTCGCAGATCCACCAGCCGTTCACGTCCGGGTTCGTCCGCGGCCGGAACCGGTAGACGACCCCGTCCTTCGCGTCCGCGTAGATGTTGCAGCCCGTGGCGCACCCCGTGCAGATCGTGGGGGTCGCCTGGAGCAGCCAGACCCGCGCGCGGAACCGGAAGGCCTCGCTCGTGAGCGCGCCGACGGGGCAGATGTCCACGATGTTGCCGGCGTAGGGCGAATCGAGCTTCCGGCCCGGGAACGTCGCGATCTCGGCGTGGTTCCCCCGGTTGGCGATCACGAGCTGCTCGTCCTTCATGACGTTCGAGAAGAAGCGCGTGCACCGGGCGCAGAGGACGCAGCGCTCCTTGTCCAGCATCACGCCGGCGCCGATCGCCTCGCGCTTGCGTTTCCGGACCTTCGGGAACGCCATGCGCGAGTCGGCGGCCCCGAGCGCCACGTAGTAGTCCTGGAGCTTGCACTCCCCGGCCTGGTCGCAGATCGGGCAATCTATCGGGTGGTTGAGGAGCACGAACTCGAGGACCGCCTGCCGCGCCGCGACGGCGTCCTTCCCCATCGCCCGGACGACCATCCCCGGGGCGAGCTTCGTGTTGCACGAGGTCTGGAGCCCCCGCGCCCCCTCGATCTCGACCAGGCACAGGCGGCAGTTCCCGTCGGGTCCCAGGCCGGGGTGGTAGCAGAAGTGGGGGATCTCCGTCCCGCACGTCCGTGCGGCCTCGAGGACGGAGAGCCCGTCGGGGACGGTCCTCTTCGAGCCGTCGAGGGTGAACTCCGTCACGCGGGGCCCCCCCCCTTGTCCAAGGGGCCCGCTGGGGCGACCGCGGGCAGGTAGGCCGAGGTCCGGGCGGAGGTCCGCGACGTCGCGGATTCGGGGAGCGGGCACTTCCCCGAGAGGTGGGCCTCGAACTCGGGCCCGAACCTCTGGAGGTAGCTCTGGACGGGCATGGCGAGCGCGTCGGCGAGCACGCAGATCGTCCGGCCCCTCATGTTGCCTGCGATCTCCTTGAGCAGCGCGAGGTCGCGGGCCGTGCCGTGGCCGGCCTCGAGGGCGGCGAGGAGGTTCCGCGACCAGCCGGTCCCCTCGCGGCAGGGCGTGCACTGGCCGCAGGACTCGTGGGCGTAGAACCGCGCCAGGTTGGCGAGCACGCGCACGAGGCAGTCCCCGTCGTCCAGCACGATGATCCCCCCGGTTCCGAGGAAGGTCCCCTTGCTGGCGAGCGCCTCCCAGTCGAACGTGATCTCCTCCGCCTCGGCGACCGTGAGGATCGGCGTGGACGACCCGCCCGGGATCACCGCCTTGATCGAGCGGCCCGGCGCAGGGCCCCCCGCGACCTCGTGGAGGATCCGCTTCAGGGGGACCCCGAGGGGGACCTCGTAGAGCCCCGGCCTCCGCACCCGGCCGGAGATGCTCACGAGCTTGGTCCCCGGGCTCTTCGGGGTCCCCACCTTCGCGAAGTTGGCGGCGCCGCCGGCCATGATCACGGGGACCGTGGCCAGGGTCTCCACGTTGTTCACGACCGTGGGTTGCCCGAAGAGCCCCTTCTGGGCCGGGAACGGGGGGCGGAGCCTCGGGTAGCCCTTCTTCCCCTCGAGAGACTCGAGCAGGGCCGTCTCCTCGCCGCAGATGTAGGCGCCCGCCCCCCGGTGGAGGATCAGGTCGGCTCCCGCGGCGGCGCCGACGAGCCCCGCGTCGCGGGCCTCGGCGACGGCGCGCGTGAGAGTCCGGTAGGGCTCGGCGAACTCGCCCCGGACGTAGACGTAGGCCGACTGGGCCCCGACCGCGTGGCACGCGAGCAGGATCCCCTCGATCACGAGGTGCGGGGCCAGCTCGAGCAGCGCCCGGTCCTTGAACGCGCCCGGCTCCGACTCGTCGGCGTTCACCACGACGTAGATCGGGCTCCCGGCCGGCGAGGGGACCTTGGGGATGAACCCCCACTTGGTCCCCGTCGGGAACCCGGCCCCCCCCCGCCCGCGGAGCCCCGAGGCCTTCACCGCCTCGAGCACCTCTCCCCCGGGCCTCGCCCGCGCCTCGCGGAGGGCGCGGTAGCCGCCCCGCGCCGCGTAGACGGAGATCGGGAGCGGGCCGTCCTCCCCGAACCACTGGGAGAGGAACGGGGGCGCGCCGAGGACGGGTTTCGGCGCGGAGGCCCGGTCCGGCGTGGCGCGCGGCACGTTCCCGAGGATCCCGTCGAGCACGCGGTCCAGACCCTCGGTCGAGAGCCCCTCGTACGACTCCCCGTCCACCTGGACGACGGGCCCCGTCCCGCACGAGGCGAGGCACTCGACCTCCTCCCAGGCGAACTGCCCGTCCGCGGACGTCTCCCCGGCCCCGACGCCGAGGCGCGACCGGAGCCGCTCGCAGAGGCGCGCCGAGCCGGCGAGCGCGCACGAGAGGGTCCGGCAGACCTGGACCTTGTGCCGCCCGCGCGGCCTCGTGTCGAAGAGCGTGTAGAACGAGACCACGCCGAAGACCCGCACGGGCGAGACCCCGAGCAGCTCGGCCACTTCCGCCATCTCGGGGGGGCCGATCCATCCGCGCTCCTCCTGGACGGCCCAGAGGGCCGGCAGCATCGCCGCGTCCCGCCTCGGGTACTGCGCCGCCGCCTCGCGGATCCTCTGGACCGTCTCCGGCTTCAGCGCTCCGCTCACCGGTCCAGCTCCCCCGCCACGACGTTCAGCCCCCCGAGCGCGGCGACTGCGTCGGCCACGAGCTGCCCCTCGACGAGCCGGGGGAAGGCCGAGTAGATCGGGAAGCAGGGGGGGCGCACGCGCACGCGGTAGGGCCGTCCGGAGCCGTCGGAGACGAGGTAGAACCCCAGCTCCCCGTTCGCCGCCTCGGTGGAGTCGTAGATCTCCCCGGCCGGGACCCGGATCCCCTCCATCACGATCTTGAAGTGGCCCATCAGCGCCTCGATGCTCCCGTAGACCCTCTCCTTCGGCGGCAGGACCACCTTCCAGTCGGCGACGGCGATGGGCCCGGCCGGGAGCTTCGCGAGGGCCTGCCCCAGGATCCGGGCGCTCTGCAGGATCTCCTCGAACCGCACCAGGATCCGGTCCCGGGCGTCTCCCGCCTCGCCCACGGGCACGTCCCAATCCAGCTGGTCGTACCCGTAGTAGGGGTGGCTCTTCCGGACGTCGTACGGGACCCCGCACGCGCGCAGGCACGGCCCGGTGAAGCCGTAGGCGATCGCCTCGCCCGCGGGGATCGCGCCCACCCCCTCGGTCCTCTCGTGGAAGATCCGGTTGCGCTCCACGAGCCCCCGGACGTCCGCGACGGCCCGGGGGATCTCCGGGAGGAGCGCCCGCAGGTCGTCCTCGAAGCCGGGGTAGAGGTCGTGTTGGAGGCTCCCGATCCGGACGTAGCTCGTCGTGAGACGCGCGCCGCAGAGCTTCTCCACGAGCCGGTAGAACCGCTCCCGGAGGTTGAAGAAGTACCAGAAGTTCGTGAGCGCCCCGATGTCCACGAGGTTCGTCCCGATCGCGATGAGGTGGTCCATGATCCGGGACATCTCCGAGACGATCACCCGGATGGCCTGGTTGCGGGGCGGGACCTCCACCCCGAGCAGCGCCTCGACGGCCTTGCAGTAGCCCACGTTGTTCAGGAGCGCGGAGTTGTAGTTGAGCCGGTCCGTGTAGGGGATGACCTCGGTCCAGCTCCCCTTCTCGGCGGACTTCTCGAACCCGCGGTGCAGGTACCCGATCTCGGGGACCGCCCGCACGATCCGCTCGCCGTCGAGCTTGAGCAGCACGCGGAGCGTCCCGTGCGAGGCGGGGTGGGAGGGGCCGAGGTTGACCAGCATCTCCTCGGTGGGGAGGGCCGGCAGGTCGCCCCGGTGGTCGGGCACGTCGCTCATGGGCGGGGCCTCTCCAGCTCGTCGGTCAGCGGATCGGGATCGGCCACCGTCTGCCGCTTCCGGATCGGGTAGTCCTTCCGCAGAGGGTGGCCCACGAACTCGCGGTGGCAGAGGATCCGCTTCAGGTTCGGGTGCCCTTGGAAGGTGATCCCGAACAAGTCGTAGACCTCGCGCTCGAACCAGTTGGCCGCCGGCCAGAGGCCGGTGGCCGTGGGGAGCTTCGGATCCTCCTCCGTCACACGGACCGAGAGCCGCACGCGCGCGGCGCGGGCGACCGAGTAGAGATGGTAGACGACCTCGAGCCGGGGAAGCGGATCGGGGAGCGAGAGCCGGTCCACGCCGGCGAGGTCCAGCAGCATCTCGAAGCGCCCGCGCGGGTCGTCGCGCAGGAACCGGAGCGCGTCGAGGATCTTCGCCGCCGGCACGAGCGCCGAGGCCTGCCCGTTCGCGTCGAGTCGCCGCGCCACGGAGCCCGGGACCGCCTCGGCGAGTCGGTCGAGCGCCTCGCCGTCCCACGGCGGGCGTTCTAGTCCCATTCAAAGGCCCCCTTGGCCCAGGCATACGCGTACCCGACCCCGAGGACCCCGATGAAGACCCCCATCGCCGCGAGGTTCTCCAGGGGGCTCTCGTGGAACACGACGGCCCAGGCCCAGAGGAAGGCGACCTCGAGGTCGAAGAGGATGAAGAGGACCGCTGTCACGTAGTAGCGCACGGAGGTCCGCCGTCGCAGGTCCCCCGCCGAGGGCACGCCGCACTCGTAGGGGTCGAGCGTCGCGGACTCGTGGCGACGGGGCCCGAGGACCGCGGAGACGGCGAGGAGGGCCGCGGCCAGGCCCGCGGAGAGCGTCAGGAGCACGAGCAGGCCGAAGTAGGTCTCGAACACGGGGGGCGGATTATCCCCGCGCATGCTCCGTTACGCGAGGTGCATGTAGGGGAAAGGGACGTGCGCCCTCCCCGAGGACGTCCCCGGGGCGCGTCCATTAGGGTCTGGGGCTTCAAGGGTTGCGCCGACACAGACCTCGAGGGACCGGCACGGGGCGTGCGAGGCGGATCTCCGTCCGCCAGGGAAGGAGGAGCGCGATGAGTCCCGCCGTCCGCCGCGATCCGTTCGAGGAGTTCCGGACCCGCCGGGAGCAGGAGCACGTCGAGAAGCGGGCCCGGGGCGAGGAGGGTGAGCTGCGTCCCGTGAAGCCGCCCCCCGTCGGCCGCGCGAGGAAGATCTACCGGCCGCTCTCGGGCCGTTAGACCGGACGAGCTAATCGGTCCAGCCGAGGAAGCTGGGCTCCTCCTCGGCCGAGGCCACGTCCCCGTTGTCCTCGTCCGGGAGCAGCTCCGGCTGCACGTGCCTGCGGCGCCCGGAGGCGACCCCGCGCTTGGAGGAGCGGATGAACTCGACCAGGTGGCGCTCCTCCACGCTCGAGGCGCCCGACTCGATGATCGAGAGCGCCTGGGTGAGCGGGACCTCGGAGCGGAACAGCAGCTTGTAGGCGCGCTTGAGCGCGTCCCGGATGTGGGGGGGGACCCCCGCCCGACGGAGCCCGATCACGTTCACCGCGATCACGACCGCGGGGCGTCCGCCCGCGATCATGAAGGGGGCGATGTCCTTGTTGATTGCCGAGAGTCCGGAGACGAACGCGCCCTGACCGATCCGGCTGAACTGGTGGACGATCACGTTGGCCGAGACGAATACCCGGTCCTCGACCGTCGTGTGGCCGGCGAGC
>JAKEIC010000186.1 GCA_022614695.1 Planctomycetales bacterium
GAGGGCGGGCAGATGCCTCTCTGGCGGCGCACCCCGAAGCGGGGCATGACCCGCGGGCGCCACCGGTACCTCTGGGTGACCCTGAACGTCGAGGATCTGAACCGCCTCTCGCCGGGGGCGACCGTGGATCTCGCGGCGCTGCGCGAGGCGGGCCTGGTGCGGGGGATCGCCCGCGGATGGAAGCTGCTCGGCCAGGGAGACCTGAAGGTCTCCGGTCTCACGGTGAAGGCGGATCGCGTGAGCGTCGAGGCGAGGAGGAAGCTCGAAGCGGCCGGCGGGAAGGCCGAGGTGATCCATCCGGCGCCCGTAAAGAAGCCCCGGCCCGTCCCGAAGCCGGCGGAGCCCGCCGCTCCGAAGGCCGAGAAGCCTCCCAAGCCTCCCGCGGCGCCCAAGAAGCCCGCGGCCGGTGGGGAGGCTCCCCCCAAGGCATGAGCCTCATCCAGAGCTTCGTCAGCTCCGTCCAGAACATCGCCCGGATCCCGGAGCTCCGCAAGAAACTCCTGGTGACGCTCGGGCTCCTGATCGTCTACCGGATCGGGTTCGTGGTCCCGATCCCCGGCGTGAACACCGCCGCGGTGATGCAGCTCGTCCAGCAGCAGTCGCAGACCCCGATCGGGGCGATCATGAACCTGGTGGACCTCGTCTCGGGGGGCGCGTTCCTCTCCTGCACGCTCTTCGCGCTCGGCATCATGCCCTACATCAGCTCCTCCATCATCTTCCAGCTCCTCGTGAAGGTCATCCCCTCCTGGGAGCAGATGCAGAAGGAGGGCGAGGCGGGGCGGCGGCGGATCAACCAGTGGACCCGCTACGCGACCATCCTCATCGCGGTCCTCCAGAGCTTCTTCATGATGTCGTCGCTGCGCATCCAGCAGCCCGGCCTGGTCACGGGCGGCTGGGAGTTCCTCCCCATCTCGATCCTGTCGCTCACGACCGGGACGATGTTCCTGATGTGGCTCGGGGAGAAGATCACCGACCACGGGATCGGCAACGGGGCGAGCATCATCATCATGGCGGGGATCGTCGCGAACATCCCCCAGTCGCTCCGCGACCTCCTGATGAAGTTCTGGCAGGGCTCCGTGGCGTTCCCGGCCGTCGTGGCGGTGATCGTCTCCTTCCTCCTGACGGTGGCCGGCGTGATCTTCATCACGCAGGGGCAACGGCGGATCCCGATCCAGCAGGCGAAGTACACCCGGGGCGGCCGAGTCTACGGCGGCCAGCGCCACTACATCCCTCTCCGCGTGAACATGGCGGGCGTGATGCCCATCATCTTCGCCTCGGCCCTCCTGGCCTTCCCGAACATCCTCATCTCGCTCATCCCGGGCGGCCAGAACTCGCCGATCGGCAGCCTGTTCGTCGAACGCGGTTCCTTCGTCTACGTGCTCCTGTACGTCGGGTTGACGTTCTTCTTCTCGTACTTCTGGAACCAGCTCATCTTCAACCCGATGGACATGGCCAATAACATGAAGGAGTGGGGGTCGTTCGTCCCGGGAATCCGGCCCGGGAAGAAGACCGCCGAGTTCCTCGAGCAGATCATGAACCGGATCACGCTGGCGGGGGCGACGTTCCTCGCCTTCATCGCCGTGATGCCCCTCATGCTCTTCCGGTGGACGGGGATCGGGTTCGTGTTCCTCCTCGGCGGCACCTCGATCCTGATCGTCGTGGGAGTCGCCCTGGACCTCGTCCAGAAGATCGAGTCGCACCTGCTCATGAGGCACTACAAGGGGTTCCTCGGGGGCGGGGGAATCCGGGGGCGCCGATGAGCTCCATGACCGCGGCGCGCGTGGTCTTCCTCGGGCCACCGGGGGTGGGCAAGGGCACGCAGGCCTCCCGGGCGGCGAAGCGGCTCGGCGTCCCGGCGGTGGCGACCGGGGACATCCTGCGGGAGGCGCGCCAGAAGGGGACCCCCCTCGGGAAGGAGGCCCAGGCCTACATGGACCGCGGTGCGCTCGTCCCGGACGAGGTCGTCGTCCGGATCGTCGAGGAACGCCTGCGGCAGCCGGACTGCGCGAAGGGGTTCCTCCTGGACGGCTTCCCGCGGACCCTGCCGCAGTCCCACGCCCTCGACCGGACCGTCACGAAGCTGAACGTCGCGCTCGACCGGGCGCTCTTCTTCGACGCCCCCGAGGCGGCGCTCGTCCAGCGTCTCTCGGGGCGCCGGACCTGCCCGAAGTGCCAGGCGCCCTATCACGCGGAGACGAACAAGCCCAAGAGGGAGGGGGTCTGCGACCGGTGCGGGACCGCCCTCGTGACCCGCGACGACGACCAGCCCGGGACGGTGAAGCGCCGGCTCGCGGTCTACAGGACCGAGACGGCTCCCGTGGTCGAGTTCTACAAGAAGGCGGGGATCCTGAAGACGATCCCGAGCGAGGGAACCATCGAGGAGATCGAAGCCCGTGTGGCAGCTGCGCTCGCCTAGCCTCGGACGGTCCCCCGGGCCGGTCCGGGCGCCCGAGGTGAAGGGCCCCGAGGAGATCGCGTGCATGCGCGAGGCGGGCGACGTCGTCGCCGAAGCCCTCGAGCGGGCGGGCGAGCTCTGCCGGCCGGGGGTGCGGACCTCGGAGCTGGACCGCGCGATCGAGGAGCTGATCCGCCGCCGGGGGGCGGAGCCCGCGTTCAAGGGGCTCTACGGGTACCCCGCGACGATCTGCGCCTCGGTGAACGAGGAGGTGGTGCACGGACTCCCCGGCCGTCGGGCGTTGCGGGAGGGCGACATCATCGGGGTGGACGTCGGCGCAATCGTCCGGGGCTACCACGGGGACGCGGCCCGGACCATCGCGGTGGGGACGATCTCCCCCGAGGCGAGCCGGCTCCTCGAGACCTGTCGCGAGGCGCTCGAGCGCGCGATCGCCGCCGTCGGCCCCGGGGTCCGGGTCTCGACCCTCTCCCGGACGATCCAGGCCTTCGTGGAGGGGCGCGGCTACTCGGTCGTGCGCGAGTACGTCGGGCACGGGATCGGACGGCGCCTCCACGAGGATCCGCAGGTCCCGAACTTCGTCCCGCCCGACGGTCCCGAGAACGACGTTACGCTCCGTGCCGGGATGGCGATCGCGATCGAGCCGATGGTGAACGGGGGGGGGGCGGCCGTGGAAACGCTGCCCGACCGCTGGACAGTGGTGACGAAGGACCGTACCCTCTCGGCCCATTTCGAGGACACCGTGGCCGTCACCGACGCCGGCCGGGAGGTCCTCACGGCGCGGAGCCGAGAGAGGCGCTGAGGCGATCGAGGATGCCGAAGGAGGAGGCGATCCGGGTGGAAGCGACCGTGAAGGAGTCCCTTCCGAATGCCCGATTCCGGGTGCAGTTGGATAGCGGCCACCAGGTGCTCGCCCACGTGTCCGGCAAGATGAGGATGAACTTCATCCGGATCCTCCCGGGCGACCGTGTCACGATCGAGATGAGTCCCTACGACCTCACCAAGGGTCGCATCGTCTACCGGGAGTGAGGGGGAGCCCCGCATGAAGGTCCGACCGTCCGTCAAGCGCATGTGCGAGAAGTGCGTCGTCATCCGGCGGCACGGGGTCGTCCGGGTCATCTGCCCCGCCGACCCGCGGCACAAGCAGCGGCAGGGATAGGAGAGAGGCATGCCTCGCGTCGCGGGCGTGGACATCCCCTCGGACCGGAGGATCGTGGTGGCGCTCACCTACATCCACGGGATCGGCCGCAGGAGCGCCCGCAAGATCCTCGCCGCCTGCCAGATTGACGAGAACACGCGGGCCAAGGACGTCCCGGACGAGGCGCTCGCCCGGATCGTGTCCCACATCGAGAAGAACTACATGGTCGAGGGACAGCTCAAGCGCCAGGTGGCCCTGAACATCACGCGGCTGAAGGAGATCAAGTGCTACCGGGGGCTCCGGCACCGGGCGGGGCTGCCCTGCCGCGGCCAGAGGACCCGGAGGAACGCGCGGACCCGGAAGGGCCCTCGCCGGACGGTGGCGGTCCGGAAGGCCGTGAAGGCTCGGCACTAACCCAGAGGAGAGGGGAGCGAGATTGGCGAAGGGCAAGGAGCGCAAGTCGGTCCCGAAGGCGATTGTCTTCATCAAGGCGACCTTCAACAACACGATCGTCACGATCACCGACCCGGGCGGCGAGACGCTGTGTTGGGATGCCGGAGGGACCCTCGGGTTCAAGGGAAGCAAGAAGAGCACCCCCTTCGCGGCGCAGCGGGCCGCGGAGTCCGCGGCCGAGAAGGCGAAGAAGTTCGGGGTACGTGAGGTCGAGGTGAAGGTGAAGGGTGCCGGGGCCGGGCGCGAGTCGGCGATCCGCGCCCTGCAGATGGCGGGGCTCGAGGTGAAGGCGATCGAGGACTGCACGCCGCTGCCCCACAACGGGTGCCGGCCCCGCAAGAAGCGAAGGGTGTAAAGGAGGCTCATGGGGCGGTATATCGGCCCGGTCTGCCGGCTCTGCAGGAGAGAGGGCGTGAAGCTCTTCCTCAAGGGAACGCGTTGCGACTCCCCGAAGTGCGCCGTCACGCGCCGGGAGTCCCCCCCGGGCATGCACCAGGTCCGGCGCCGCAAGTTCTCCGAGTTCGGGAAGCAGCTCCGCGAGAAGCAGAAGCTCCGTCGCTTCTACGGGGTGCTCGAGCGCCAGTTCCGGCGCT
The DNA here is from genome assembly GCA_022614695.1 of Planctomycetales bacterium. Lineage (GTDB taxonomy): Bacteria > Planctomycetota > JAKEIC01 > JAKEIC01 > JAKEIC01 > JAKEIC01. The sequence goes on from JAKEIC010000186.1 coordinate 4,598, forward strand.
ACTTCGCGCTGGCGGAGAGGGGTCGCGGGAACACCGGGGAGAACCTGCTCGTCGCCCTCGAGCGTCGCCTCGACAACGTCCTCTACCGGGGCCGGATGGCCGTCTCGCGGGCGCAGGGGCGCCAGCTCATCGTGCACGGCCACGTCTACATCAACGGGAGCAAGGTGGACCTGCCCTCCCACCCCGTCCGGGCGGGGGACGTCATCGCCCCGGGGCCGCGGGAGACGAGCCTGAACCTCGTGAAGGAGTACCTCGAGGTGAGCAAGTACCGGGAGGTCCCCTCGTGGCTCAAGGTCGAGGAGAGCCCCCCCTCGATCAAGGTCGTGTCGCTGCCGAGCCGGGCGGAGGTCGGGATCCCGATCCAGGAGCAGCTGGTCGTCGAGTTCTGCTCGAAGTAGGGAGAGAGAACGATGCGCATTCGATGGAAGGGCCTCGAGCTCCCGACGCGGGTCAGCGTGGACGACTCCACGCGGACGGACCGTTACGCCGCCTTCACGGCGGAACCCTTCGAGAAGGGGTTCGGGACCACCGTGGGCAACAGCCTGCGCCGGGTCCTCCTCTCCTCGATCGAGGGGACCGCCGTCACGAGCGTGCGGATCCGCGGCGTGAAGCACCAGTACACGACGATCCCGGGCGTCATCGAGGACGTGACGGACATCGCGCTGAACGTGAAGCAGCTGCTCGTCACGCTCTCCACCGAGAAGGTGAAGACGCTCAAGCTCTCGGTCCGGAAGCGGAAGGGCCCGGTCACGGGCGCCGACATCGAGGCGGACACGGAGGCCCAGGTCATCAACAAGGACCTGCACCTCTGCACGCTCGCCGATCCGATTGACCTCGACATGGAGTTCGAGGTGAGGCGGGGCCGCGGCTACGTGACGGCCGAGGAGAACGTCGCCCGCCGGGACCCCCCCGAGCACGAGATCGGCGTGATCCCCGTGGACTCGGTCTTCTCGCCGGTGCGACGCGTCCGCTACCGCGCCGAGAACACCCGCGTCGGGAAGCTCACGAACTACGACAAGCTCATCCTCGAGATCTGGACCAACGGCACGATCACCCCCGAGCGGGCGCTCGCCGAGGCGAGCAAGATCTTCCGCAAGCACTTGAACCCGTTCGTCGGGTTCGGGGAGCCGGGGCCGGAGCTCCAGCAGGAGCCCACCCGGGCGGCCGAGGAAGGGCCCCCCGTCACCGAGGCCCAGGAGAAGGACGAGCTCGAGGACCGGCTCTCGATGCCGGTCGAGGAGCTGGGTCTCTCCGTCCGCGCGCAGAACTGCCTCGAGGCCGAGGGGATCAAGACCGTGCGCGACCTCGTCGCGAAGAACCCCGACGAGCTCCTCGGGATGCGGAACATGGGAAAGACGACCCTCAAGGAGATCGAGAAGAAGCTCGGCGACCTCGGCCTCGAGCTCGGGCAGCTCGCGGGGACCCCATGAGGCACCGCGTCAAGACCTGGAAGCTCGCCCGGACCGCGCAGCACCGGAAGGCGCTCGCGCGCAACATGCTGGGAGCGCTCTTCCTGCACGGGCGCATCCGGACGACCCTCCCGAAGGCCAGGGTCATGAGCCCGCTCGCCCAGAAGCTCATCTCCCTCGCGCGTGTGAAGACCCTCCACACGTGGCGGCGGGGCCTCCAGCTGCTCGGCGGCGACGAGCCCGCGGCCCGGAGGCTCTTCACCGAGATCGGGCCGAAGTACGCCGACCGGCCCGGGGGCTACGTTCGCATCCTGAAGCTTCCCCGGCGGCGCGTGGGGGACAACGCCGAGACGGCGATCCTCGAGCTGACGGACCTCGTCCTCGAGCCGAGGGAGGCCCCCGCGCCCCCGCCCGCCAGGGGCGGGAAGGCCGCGGGCGGCGCTCCTGCGGAGAAGAAGCCGGTCGCCGCCGCCGCCGGGGCGGCCGGGTAGCTCCGACGCCGTGGGGACGGGGCTGCCCCTACCGATGGCCCTGATGGGCCCGCTCGCGGCGCTCCTCCAGGCCGGCACGGAGCCGCGCGGGCCACTCGACTGGACCCTCCGGAACTGGCTCGGCCTCCTCTGCCAGGTCGTGGCCTTCGTCCTCCTCGTCTCCCTGATCTTCTGGCTCGCCAACATCGGCGCGGAGGAGGAGAAGGAGACCGGGCCCGGCGGGAAGCCTCCTCCCGAGGTGGCGCCGGGGGCTCCGGCGCCCGGGCCGTCCGGGCCGCCCGGGCCGGCGGCGTAGGATCGGCGCCCGATGCCCGCGGGACCGCTCGCGGAGGTCGCGCGCCTCTGGTCGCGACGGGACCTGCTTTCCCTCCTGGTCGCGGCGGACCTGAAGCTCCGGTACAAGGGCTCGGCGCTCGGCTTCGTCTGGGGGCTCCTCAATCCCCTCCTCCTCACGGGCATCTTCGCGCTCGTCTTCACGCACCTCCTCAGGCCCCCGGTCGAGCGGTTCCCCCTGTTCCTGCTCTCGGCGCTCTTCCCGTGGACCTTCGTCGCCCAGGCGACGGTCCGCGCCACCCAGTCTGTCGTCCAGCACGGCACGCTCCTCCGGAAGGTCGCCGTCCCGGCGAGCGTCTTCCCCCTCGCCTCCTCGCTCTCGAGCCTCGCGAACTTCGCGCTCTCCCTCCCGGTCCTCCTGGGTCTCGCCCTCCTCCTCCGGGCCCCGGTCACGGTGGCCTGGCTGTACCTCCCGGTCGCCGGAGCCCTCCTCTTCGCCTTCGTCGCCGGTGTCGCCCTCCTGGTCTCGGCCGCGAACGTCTTCTTCCGCGACGTCCAGCACCTCGTGGAGGTCCTGCTCTCGATGGCCTTCTACCTCACGCCGATCATCTACTCGCTCGAGATGCTGCCTCCCGCCATCGCGGGGGCCCTCGTCTGGAACCCGATCGCGCCCCTCCTGCTCGGGTTCCGGGATCCCCTCTATGCCGGAGCCTGGCCCGACCCGCGGGACGTGGCGGCCGCGGCGGCCTCGGCGGCGGCCGCGCTCGCCGTCGGCTGGACGTTCTTCCAGCGGTGTCGGCCCCGGTTCTTCCTCTATGTCTAGCCCCGGCGAGATCCGCGCGGAGTCCGTCGGGGTCCGGTTCCGGCTCACCCACGAGAGGCCGCTCACCTTCAAGGAGGCGGCCGTCCGCCTCTTCCGTCAGCCCCGGAGCGTCGAGGACCTCTGGGCCCTGCGCGGGGTCTCGGTCGAGCTCGGCCCCGGGGAGGCGCTCGCGCTCCTCGGACGCAACGGCTCGGGCAAGAGCACGCTCCTGCGCGTGCTCGGCGGGATCCTCGATCCGACCGAGGGACGGGCCGAGGTGACGGGCCGGGTCCTCCCGCTGATCGAGATCGCGGCGGGGTTCCTCCCGGACCTCTCCGCCATCGAGAACGTCCACCTGAACGCGGCGCTCCTCGGGCTCACCCGGCGCGAGGCGGTCGAGCGCTCGGGACCCGTCTTCGAGTTCGCCGAGCTCGCCCGCTTCCGCGACGTCCCCGTCCGTCTCCTCTCCTCGGGCATGCAGGCCCGCCTCGCCTTCTCGCTCGCGGTGCACCTCCCCGCGGAGATCCTCCTCGTGGACGAGGTGCTGGCGGTGGGGGACCTCGAGTTCCAGGCCCGCTGCCACGAGAGGATCGCCGCGTTCCGCCGCGAGGGGCGCACGCTGGTCCTCGTCACGCACGACCTCGAGACCGCCGAGCGGCTCTGCCCGCGGGCGCTCCTCCTGGAGGGGGGCCGCCCGGTCTTCTCCGGGCCGACCCGGGAAGCGGCGGCCCGCGCCCGCTCCCTCCCCCACGCCCCGCCTGGGCCGGCGGCTTGATCGGCCCCCGTCCGGCGCGCTAGAGTCCCGCCCCCGCCCCGGGAGACGGCTGTTCCGTGGACTCCACCGACCTCCAGCCGTTCAACCGGTTCAAGATCCTCTCGTACTACCGGGAGATCCAGGCGATCGAACGCGGCGAGATGCCCTTCCCGCGGATGGTCGAGCTCTTCCCGGTCTTCGCCTGCGACCACCGGTGCGTCGGTTGCCACTCCGAGGACCTGCGCTCCGAATTCGACGGCGTGATGCCGTTCGAGCGCTTCCGGGCTCTCGCCGACGAACTCGCCGGCTGCGGCGTCCGCGCGCTCGAGCTCGGGGGAGGCGGCGAGCCGCTCCTGCACCCCCGCGCCGCCGATCTGCTGCGCCTCCTCCGGGAGAGGGGGCTCACGTTCGGCCTCATCACGCACGGCGCTCGCCTCGCCGGCGAGGTGGCCGAGGAGTCGCTCCGGGGCGGGACGTTCGTCCGCGTGGCCCTCGACGCGGCCACCTCCGCGACCTACCGGAGGATCCACGTCCTCGACGTGTTCGACCAGGTCGTGGGAAACGTGCGCGCCCTCCTCGCCCGGCGCCGCGAGACCGGCCGACCGTGCACGATCGGGTTCAAGTTCCTCGTCTCCCGGGAAAACCTCGAGGAGATCCCCGGCGCGGCGCGCCTCGCGGCCGAGGTCGGCGTGGACTACATCCAGTACAAGGCCCTGCGCGCGAGCCCGTTCACGCTCGACTCGGCGGGACACGCGCGGGCCGCGGCGCTGCTCTCGGAGGCCCGGGCGCGGGCGGACGGGACGACGGCCGTCCGCGGCTCGGTGGAGCCCGCCCGTTCGGGGCTCCAGTGCTTCCTCACGCCGCTCATCCCCACCATCGCCACGAACGGCGACGTCTTCCTCTGCCCCTTCTACCAGCACCGGATGGATCGCTTCCGGATCGGGAACGTCTTCCGGGACGGGGGATTCCGTGCCCTCTGGGGCACCGCCCGCCACCGGAGCGCCATCGAGGGGATCGTGCCCGAGGAATGCCACGTCTACGACTGCCCGATGCACGAATCGCTGAAGATCGCCCGGGCGGCGATGCTCGAGGGGCGGATGCACCTGGAGTTCATCTAGCGAGCCCCACCACGATCGCGTCGCACGGGCGGCCGGCGACGACGAAGTGGCGGCGGAGGCGGCCTTCCACCTCGAACCCGAGGGAACGGACGCACCCGAGGTTCGCCGCGTTCCAGTCGGCCACGAGGCCGTAGACTCGCCGGAGGCCGATCTCCCCGAAGGCGCGGTCGAGGACCGCCGCCCCGAGGCTCCTCCCGAGGCCGCGGCCCCGGAGCCCGGGCTCTCCGATCGCCCACTCGAGGAGCCCCGTCCCGTGGCGGCGGGAGATCTCCTTCACGCGGCCGTAGCCGACGGGGCGCCCGTCCGCTAGGCGGGCGAAATAGGCGCGTTCGGTCCCCCGACGGGCGAGGCCCGTGAGCCAGCGGCGCGATTCCTCGGGCGTGAGGAAGAAGGGCTTCGCGACGAGGGGGTCGCGCGTCTCGGGGTCGTTCCGCCATCGGTGCGTGTGGGCGAGGTCGGCGCGGCGGAGGGGGGCGAGGCGCAGCTCCGGTCCCCGACCCGCGGAGCGGGTCCCAGGGCCGCGCCGCGGGAGGCCCGCCGCCTCGCCCCTCGCCCCCGCGACGACCCCGAGCCAGAGCGCGTCCCGCCGCCCGCGCGGCCCGCGGAAGTGGCCCCGCATCCGGGCCTCGATCCGGAACCCGGCGGCGAGGAGCGCCCGGATCTCCGCGGGACGGTCCTCCGGGACGACGGCGTGGAGACGCGCCAGGTTCCAGTCCGCGAAGCCGACCTGCACCAGCGCGCGCACGGCGGCGATCCCGCGCCGCCCCGCGGGGAGCCGGAGGAGAGCGAGCTCCGCGACGCGCGGGACCCATGCGACGGATTCGATCCCCACGAGGCCCGCCGCGGTCCCCGCGGGGTCGCGCACGACGAAGAACTGTCCCGTCCGGGAGCCGAGGTGGCCGCGGAACCACGCCCGTGCGCGCGCCCCGCCCCGGGAGAGGGGATGGTCCTCCCACGGCGCGGGAGCGCCCCGCCTCGGGAGCGCCTCGATCTCCCGGAGCGCCGCGCCGTCGAGCCCCGCGAGGGGCGGGATCACGGGCGCCCCCCGAGGAGGGGCCGGATCATCTGCCACCAACCCGTGACACGCGGCACCTTCGTGTAGGGCCCCGTCACGGGGTAGGTCTTCGTCACCGGCACCTCCACGACGCGCAGCCCCGCCCGCACGGCCTCCGCCAGGAGGAAGACCTCCATCGAGTACCCGGTCCACCCGGCCGGCCGCGGGTCGAGACGGGGCGACAGGAGGGCGGACGTCCTGTAGGCGCGGAAGCCGTTCGTCGTGTCGGCGAGCGCCCGGCCCGTCGCGCGGCGGAAGAGCCACGGGTGGAGGAGGCGTGTGCTCCACCGCCGGATCCACGGGTGGCCGACACACTTCCCTCCCTCGACGTAGCGGGAGCCCTGGACGAGGTCGGCCCCGGGGGTCCCCATCGGCGCGACGAGCCGTGGCACCTCCTCCGGGTCGTCCTTCCCGTTCCCCGCCATCGTCACGATCACCTCGTGGCCGCGCGCCGCATCGCGGAGGGTCTCGTAGACCCGCGCGGGCCCGCCCCGGCTCTCGTGGCGGACGAGCCGGAAGCCGAACGACGGCGCCGCCGCGGGAGCGCCGTCCGTCGAGCCGTCGTCCACGACGAGCACGTCGGCCTCGAAGGGCCACCGCCGGCGCGCGGCGGCGAGGCGCTCGAGGGTCCGACGGAGGCGCTCCCCCTCGTCGAAGGCCGGCACGAAGACGAGCACGCGCCCCACGCCGTCACGCGAGGAACCTGTAGAGCCGGTCGCCGGCCTCGAGGGCTCGTTCGTGGGGCGTCGTGCGCTCGGTGACACGGGCGATCTCCTCCCGGAGCCGGGCCCGGAACGCCTCC
>JAKEIC010000187.1 GCA_022614695.1 Planctomycetales bacterium
ACCGCGGCGCTGGCCCGGGCGCGGGCGCTGGGCGGAGCGGACCCGGGGGCCGCGGCCGCGCTCGCCAAGGCCGAGGAGGCCGTTCGGGCGACCCCGGCCGGCGCGGCCGCACTCGAGGCCGCGAGGAAGGCCGCGGAGGCCCGGGCCGCCGCCCTGCAAAGGCTCGGCGAGGCGCGGGGCGCGCTCACGGATTTCGAGGCGTTCCGGGCGCCGGTCCGGGCGCTCGTCGCGAAGAAGCAGCTCGGCGCGGCGGCGAAGGAAGTCCCGAAGGGCAAGTCGAAGTTCGGCTCCGGCCTCTTCGCGGCGGACTACGCCGCCCTCGAGAAGGAGGCGCGCGGGCAGCCCGCGGACTCCTCGGAGGCCCGCCGGGTCCTCCTCGCCCTCGCGTCGGGCGAGGTGGTCCGCGCGGCGGTCGCCGGCGAGGACGCGGCGTCGTTCCGGCTCGAGGGCGGCGGCGCCCGGCAGAAGTCCGAGGTCGTCGCGATCGCCGGCTGGGGCGGCGCGGATCTCTGGCCGCGGCCGGCGACGGGGCCCGCCCCCGCGCGGCCCTGGCCCCGCCTCGACGTGGTCTCCCTCGAGCCGGGCGGCCCCTCAGGGACCTACGCGACGCGGCTCACCCCCGAGGACGGGATCGAGCGCCCCGCCGACAAGCCCGGCACGGTCCGCCCGATCCTCCCCGGCGCGCCGGACCCGGCGCCGCCGCCCGAGCCCCCGAAGCCCGCGGCCGGCGGCAAGAAGCCTTCGAAGCCCCCAACGAAGCCCGCTCCGCCGCCGCCGCCGCCGCCCTCGGGCCCCCCGGACGCGTGGGTCTGGGAGGGCGACGCCTTCGCGCACGGGGGCTTGGTGGCGCTCCGGACCGCCTCCGGCTGGAAGCTCGGGTTCCCCCGTCCCGAGGTGAAGAAGGACGAAGTCCTCGAATTCCTGAAGTCGGGGACCCGCGGGTCCTGGGCCGAGGCGATCGAGTTGCCCGCCGAGATCGAGGCGGGCTTCTCCCGGCGCGGCCCGATCCGCTTCGACGTCGAGGGGGACAAGCGCGTCGTCTACCCGACACCCCAGCCGCGGGTGAAGGAGTTCGTCATCGAGACGCTCGCCGAGAACCAGTCCGGCCGCTGGGCCGCCGTCGCCGAGCCGGCGGACCCGGTGGGCGGGGCGTTCGCGCTGCGCCTGCGGGTGACCCTCCAGAGCGAGGGGACCATGTTCCGGACCATCCGCCGCGAGGAGGACACGCGAGGCACTTCGATGGGCGGCATGGACGCCGCGCGGTGGCTCGAGGCCACCCTCCTCCTCGTCGCGGGGCGGGGCGTCACGGAGTGCTCCTGGAAGGAGACGTTCTCCTACGATCGCGCCGTCCTCGGGCCCGAGCACTTCATCCCGACGCCGACGGATGTGAAGTCGGCGGGGAGCTGGCAGGCGAAGTGACCCTCCGTTGACCCGCGCGCGGGTGGCCGCGAGAATCCGCGACTCGTGTCGCCCCCCACCGAGCGAGCCGTAGACGTCGCCGTGGTCGGCGCCGGGCCGGGGGGCTACGTCGCGGCGATCCGCTGCGCGCAGCTCGGGCTCCGCACCCTCGTCGTCGAACGCCAGGGGCTCGGCGGCGTCTGCCTGAACGTCGGCTGCATCCCGAGCAAGGCCCTCATCCATGCCGCTTCCGTCCTCGAGGAGATCCGCGAGGCCGAGGCGATGGGGATCCACGCCGACGGGGTGCGGGTGGACCTGCGGAAGACCCAGGCCTGGAAGAAGGCGATCCTGGACCGGCTCGGGAACGGCGTGGGGACCCTCCTCCGCGAGCAGAAGGTCGAGGTGCTGCGCGGGACGGGGAGGCTCGCGTCCGGTACGAGCCTCTCCGTGGACGGCCCCGAGGGGAAGTCCACGGTCCGGGCGCGCGCCATCCTCCTCGCGACCGGGTCGCGCCCGATCGAGCTGCCGAACCTGAAGTTCGACGACAAAGACGTCGTGGACTCGGCCGGGGCGCTCGCCTGGGAGGAGGTGCCGAAGCGCCTCGCCGTGATCGGCGGGGGCGTGATCGGCCTCGAGATGGGGACGCTCTACGCGAAGCTCGGGAGCGCCCTCACGGTGGTCGAGCTGACTCCCACGCTCCTCCCCGGGACCGACCCCGACCTGGTCAAGGTCGTCGCGCGGGGGCTCAAGAAGCGGAAGGCCGAAATCCACCTCGAGGCGAAGGCGGCGGGGATCGAGAGGACCTCGCGCGGGCTGGCGCTCGCCGTCGAGACGAAGAACGGTCCCGTGACGGTCGAGTGCGACAAGGTCCTGGTCTCGGTCGGGGTCCGGCCGAACACCGACGACCTCGGGCTCGAGGCGGCCGGGGTCCAGAAGGACAAGCGCGGATACCTCCCCGTGAACGCCCAGCGCCAGACGAACGTCCCCACCGTCTACGCGATCGGGGACATCACCGGCCCGCCCTACCTCGCCCACAAGGCCTCAGCCGAGGGGCTCGCGGCGGCGGCGGCCATCGCCGGGAAGGGCGGAGCCTTCGAGCCCCGCGCCATCCCGGGCGTGATCTTCACCGACCCCGAGATCGCGACCGTCGGCCTCCAGGAGCCCGAGGCGAAGGCGGCCGGCCGCGCCGTCGCCGTCGGGACTTTCCCCTTCACGGCGCTCGGCCGGGCGCTCACGATGGGCCGGACCGAAGGGATGGTGAAGGTGATCGCCGACGCCGCGGACGACTCGCTCCTCGGCGTGGGGATCGCCGGCGCCGGCGCGAGCGACCTGATCGCCGAGGCGGCCCTCGCGATCGAGATGGGCGCCACCGCGGCGGACCTGGCGCTCACGATCCACTCCCACCCGACGCTCCCCGAGGCGCTCATGGAAGCGGCCGAGGACGTCCATGGCCGGGCGATCCACAAGGTCGGGAAGCCGGGCGCGGCCGGGCACGGGTAGACGGGAACGATGGCCGCCCTCCGCTGCACGGACCTCGGGACCATCCCGTACCGCGAGGCGCTGGCCCTCCAGCACCGGTGCGTCGAGACCCGGGCGGCGGGCGAGACGGGCGACATCCTCCTCCTCTGCGAGCACCCGCCCGTCGTGACCATCGGCCGGGGCATGCCCCCCGGGGCGCCCCGACCCGAGCCGAGGCCGGACCTCGACGTGGTGGAGGTGGAGCGCGGAGGCGAGGCGACCTGGCACGGGCCCGGCCAGCTCGTCGGCTACCCCATCGTGGACCTCTCGACGCGGGACCGCGACATCTACCGCTTCCTGCGCGCGATCGAGGAGGGGCTCCTGCTCGCCTGCCGCGACCTGGGGGTCGAGGCCGTCGCGAAGCCCGGCAACACCGGGATCTGGGCCTCGGGGAAGAAGATCGGCTCGATCGGGATCGCCATCAAGCGGTGGGTGACGTACCACGGGTTCGCCCTGAACCTCACCGCCGGGGCCGACGAGTTCGCCGCCTGCGGCATCCGCCCCTGCGGCTTCGACGCCTCGGTCATGACGAGCATCGCGGAGCTCATCGGCGAGCCCCCGGACCGCGCCGACGCGGTCCAGCTCGTCGCGCAGGGGTGCGCGCGGACCCTCGATCGGATCATGACGTGGACACCCCGCCGCGAGCTTCCGCGCGAGCCGATCCTCCGGCCGGGCACGAGGATTGCTCGACCCGGACCCGAGAGGCCCGTTCCCGTGGCGTAGGAGGAGTTCTCTTGAAGAAACTTGCCGTCGCTCTCGCGATCCTCGCCGCCCTGGGCCTTCTCCTGCTCGTCCTCGGGCCGGAGCTGGGGCTGACGGGACAGGCGCGGCAGGGCCCCGGCGCCCTCTCCGGCGGTCCGAGTTGGGCGACGGCCGAGTCTCTGCCAGGGGCCCCGACCCCCGAGGCCCCCGGGACCGACGGTCCGGCCCAAGCTCCCGCGTGGGCGGCCTCGAGCGCAGCCGCCCCCGACGCGCCCCCGCCCTCCTGGGTCCCGGCCGAGGCGATCGCCGGCGGGCGCGGCGCGATCGTGGCGACGGTCGTGCTCCGCCCGGGAATCCCTGCCGCGGGGGCGGTCGCGGACCTCGCGGGCCCCTCGGTGCGCCAGGGCTTCTCCGACGACCAGGGACACCTGATCTTCGGCTCCCTCGCGCCCGGCTCCGGGTACCGGGTCCAAGTCTCCTCGATCGGGTACGAGCCCACGGTCCGCACGGCGCTCGCCGTGCGCGGCGGGAAGGTGACGGACCTCGGGCTCCTCGACCTCTCGGGCGGGTCGGGGCGGGGTCCGGTGAACGGCGTGAGCGTCCTCGTGACCCGGAAGGACGACAAGAAGGCCGTCTCGGGCGCGACGGTGACCCTCACCAACGTCCGCCCCTACGGCACCTATCTCGCGTTCGGGACCAAGGAGAAGCCCGGCTCGATCGC
>JAKEIC010000188.1 GCA_022614695.1 Planctomycetales bacterium
ACGTCCGCTTCGACGACGCGGGAGACCCGGAGGAGGTCGTGCGTCCCAGGGACGGGGGCCTCGAGGTTCGAACCCGAGAACTATTCGAGTTCGCGGCGCTCAAGAACACGGTCGTCTGCGTCTACTTCGACTTCGTCAGATGGTCGGCGAAGAGCCTCGCGGAGCTTGGGTTCCCTGAGACAGCCGACGAGATACGGAGGGAACGAGTCCGATTCGACCTCGTGATTCGAGAGCCGAGGCTTGGCGATGAAGAGAAGGTGGTTTCGCGCCTCCTCGGCAAGAAGCTGCTACTCCCCATGGCAAGGAGCCGAACCCGCTTCGCGGGTTGGCGCGAGGAGAAGTACGAGAAGTTCACCATCGCGACCGATCCAAAGGAGAAGCCCACGGTGCATACCTGCGACCCCGACAAGCTCGCGGACTTCTTCGGGAAGAACCCCGACGCCCCGAGCTTCCTCACACCCGTCTTCTTCGGGCGGGAAGTGCTGACGAAGTACTTCAACGAGCCGAGCAAGTACAAGGTGGAAGATGGCCGCATCCGCTGCGGCACGCTCTGGAGCCTGCGCATCGACAACAACCACGAGAAGTATGTCGTCGTCTACCTCGGCTACCTCGGAGGTCTCCCCCACAAGGACCAACTCCACTGGAAGGAGCACGAGGTGCCACCAGACGGTTCCCCCAGCGATGTGAGCCTGCGGCGCGGTCTCTTGGCTATTCCGGCGCCACCGAGCGCCCCAGACCTGCGGTTCAAGTACCTGCTCGCCACGTTCTCCCGCGAGTGGAGTGAGTCTCTCCGGTGGCATCTCTTCCGACCCTTGCGTCCCGATGACGAACACCACCTCGGCTCGCTCCGGATTCCCCTCACCGAGGAGCAGGCGGAGTTCGACGCGCAGGTGCAGTCTCTCGTGAAACTCTTCGTGGACTCCCTGAACGAAGACGCCATCATCCGGATTCTTGGGAGCAAGAGGCAGTCCGAGAGAGGCATCTCCAAGCTGGAGCGTCTCCTGGAAGCCGTCGAAGCGGAGGATTACACGGAGCACATCGTCTTCCTCCGGGACCTGTACGACCTCCGCGGGGGAGCTGCGCACCGGAAGGGCCAAGCCTACGACCGAGCAACCCTGGTCTTCCAGGTGAAGGAGCTGGGAAGGAGACGCGCGTTCGAGGGAGTCCTCGTCCACGCCGGCGAGTTCCTGGTCTACCTCCGAGACCTCCTCAAGAACCCGGACATCGTCGCGAAGCTCCGCGCTCCTCCGAAGTGACCTCGCGAGGTCTCGACCATTTCGCCGTTCCTGACTTGGTACTCACGGGTTGAGCACACCTTCCCCAAGTCGAGCCGCCTCGACTTGAACTTGGGCTTCGGAGTCCCTACCCTACGAGTGTGACTCTCGGGGACCTGAAGGCCGCCATCGAGAAGGACATCCTCGCCACGGGGGGCGCGGGGCTCCTCGGGGGCGAGCCTTCCCCAGAGGCGCCTCGCTGCCTCGGCGTGGGCATCGTCCTCGGCCCGGATGGTCGGCGTTACCTCGAGGTTCGAGTCGCCCCCGGCGTGGATGGGAGCGGGGTCGCGTTCCTCGCCCAAGAGTATGGTGTCCCGACGCACCTTGTGCGCGTCATCGCGGCGCCTGCGGCCCAGGCCTACTACGCGTTCACGTCGCACACGGCGGTCGGCCACTACCGGGGACGGGGACTCGGCACCATCGCCGCGTACCTGCTCGACAGAATACACGGCATGCATCGAATCCTGTCGGCCGCGCACGTGATCGGCCTTTACGGCTACGGGAAGAGGGGAGACCCGATCCTCGATGACCAGGGGAACGAGGTCGCCTACCTCGATCGCTCCGTGAGGCTCACGCCTGGCGTCATCCACGATGTCGATGCTGCCCTCGCTCACATCAGGCCTGGTGTCCGGCTCCGAGCGGGCGGCAGCCTCAAGCGCTCCCGCCCGCGACTTGGGGAGCTTGTCAAGAAGCGCGGCGCAGCTACCGAGGAGACCTACGGCACGGTGGTCTCCCTCGACTACTCCCTGTACGTGGACATGCCCGTGGGGCAGGTCTTCTTCGCCCACCAGATGGTCGTGGAGAGCCTCGACGGCACACCCTTCTCGGAGCCCGGCGACTCCGGTTCGCTCGTTCGCAACTCACTTGACCGCGAGGTTGCCCATGGATTGCTCTTCGCAGGCGACCCCGTGGGCCTGAACTATCCCCACCGCACGTTCGCGAACCACCTCGCCAACGTATTCGAGAAGCTGGGCCTCGGAGTGCGGTAAGGGCCTCCTGGTTGAGCCCGGTTACGCAACCGGTGCTCAAGGCCAAGGCGCCGATCCTCCGTCTCCTCGGATCTCCGAGTAGGGGGTTCAACGCCTGGGGCAGGCCTCGACATCACGTCAGTACCTCTTGCCGAGGCCGATTGCAACATCAGCCCGATCGGACAGTTGGGATCGGGCGATCCCATGCCTCCGGAGGACGGGAAGGGTCGCTCGTAGGCTAGAAGCTCACCCTCAGGGTTGCCCCGATCCCGACCCCGCTTCCGAAGAAGTCAACTCCGACCGAGCTGCCGGCCCCGTCCCGCAGGTCGGCGTGCACCGGCTCTACGATCAAGATGTCGAGCTGCACCAGCAAGACGAACCACCGGTCCGGGCCGGTGTAGATCCTCCCGCCAAGGTTCCCGGAGAGCCGCATCGCGACGGCGGTCTCGTCGAGGTCGCCGCGAAAGCGCTGGGCTGGCGGGCCGAAGAACTCTACCGTGTACGTCACGTCGCCCGACACGCGCAGGAGGCCGAGCGCGAGCTCCGCGCCGCCGATCACGCCGCGTGGCTCGCCATCCGGCATCGCGATCGCCCGCAGGCTCCCAACGGCGAAGAGGCCGACCTGCTGCACGCCCCGCACCCGCAGCTCCTGCACGACCGGCAGGGGGGTGGTTTCTCGCCCGGCGAACGGGCCGGCGTAGAAGAACTCGCCCCCGAGCCCGAGCCCTGTCCCACCATCCGTGCCGAAAAGCCGGTCTCCCCCCACGGCGAGCGCCCCGCCGTCCAGGGGGACGAACGAGATCTGACTACCGAACTGGCCAAAGGCGGCTATGGAGCCCCCGGGATCCACGGAGGGACCGATCAGATAGGAGGCGCGGGCCCAGAACCGGGTCCGGGACGGGGCTACGAACGACGCGCCGCCGGGATCCCCCGGCGGAGGTCGGGGGCCCGTCGTCCCCGGATCGGCCGACGCGGGGCAGGCTCCCCCCGCAATTCCCGCCACGAGGAGTGACGCGCGCGCGGCGCCCCTCCACCAGGGCGCGCTCCCTGCTTCCACGGGCCCCCCTGTCCCGCCGCCGGGACGCAAGGATCTTACCGCGGCCCGCCCCTGCTTCCACGGGGCCCCTCTGTCCCGCCGCTGCGATGCGCGGATAGCACTCGGGCAACCGTTCATGCGCCCTCCTCCGATCCAAGCGTGATCCGTGGGTAGGCGATGCGTGGCGGGGCGCGAGAGAGGGCCCTTGTGCCCGGGCTGCGCGGCGCGCCGCCGCATACTCGCGGATCTGCAGGGCCAGCTTGGGGCGCTCGAACCCGACGCCGCCAATCCTCGCTCGCCGCTGAACCGGAACTCCCGCATCTCTCGCCGGACCCCCCGACGGTCCCACCGCAATCGCGCCCGCCCCGTGGCAAGCCCCCGAGCGGGCTCGGCCCGGGGGTCCAACTCACGCGCGAACGGAACTCCCGCCTGCCCCTGCCCCCCCGAGTAGTGGTCCGTGGTCCTGCACCACCGGCAGGCGGCCTGACGGAGGGGCGGCAGACCGCTTTCAACCGAACACCCGGACGCACTCCCACACCAGGTCATTCAGCTCGCCCCCGGAAAGCGGACCGTGCCGAAGCATCGGCGCCGCACACTTCGACGTGGCCGCTCCGGCGCGATCACCCGTGCGGACGTCGCACGAGAACTCCTCGGGCCAAGCTGCGCGGGCGCGAACGGCCACCAGCGGAGGAGGATCGGCCAGCATCTGTCGGGTCTATCGTGCCTCGATGCGCCAGGCCGTGTTGGGGAGGTTCCCCTGAGTCCCCGCGAATACCGCCACGGGTCCGCGTGAAGTAGCGGCCAAGACGCGATCGCTCCCTACGCTCGGATTGCTCGTCGCTACGCCGCCCGCCCCGTACTCCGCCAGTGGCGCTCCGGTTGACGTCCAACGCTTCTCCACGCGCCATTGATTGTCTCCGGTCGCGACACTCGGGCTTGCATCTGCACCTGCGATGTAGAACCAGTAAGTGGAAACCACTGCTGCGAAGTAGGGCCGGTCTCCTCCCGAGCTTGGATTGACGGTGACGACGCCACCCGTGCCGAACCCGCTGACCAACGTCCCGCTGCTTCCCCCACGCTTCTCGATTCGCCACTGCGAGTCACCGGCTCCGGGCGACTCGTCCGTGCCCACGACAATGAGATCGGTACCTTCAGCGATCGCCGCGACTTCGTCGCTTCCCGCGCTGGGATTCACCGTGACGACGCCACCGCTGCCGAACGAGGTGTCCAGATTGCCGTTACTCGGGAGCCGCCTCTCGATCCGCCACTGCCGGTTACCCGGGCCAGCGTCGTAGCCTCCTACGTCGAGTGAACCCACCACGGTGCCGATGCTGCCAGCCGTAGTCGCAACGTCCCCCGCAGTGCTGGGGTTGCTCGTGACCACACCGCTGCTGCCGAATCCCGACACAAGGGCGCCACTCACCCCGGAGCGCTTTTCGATCCGCCACTGGAAGTCCCCTGTGCCTGGCCCCTCATCAAAGCCAACCACGAAGAGGTCTGTCCCGTCCCACGCAATTGCCGAGACCTCGTCCTGGCCGGTGCTGGGGTTGGATGTGATCACCCCGCTTGCACCGAAGGCCAGGTCGAGACTTCCGTCGCTCAGGAGCCGCTTTTCGATGCGCCACTGGCGGTCTCCTGGGCTTGAATCGAATCCGCCGACAAAGAGGTGACTGCCATCAGAGAAGACACACGTTGCCTCGTCCTGACCACTGCCGGGGTTGCTCGAGATGACTCCACCCGTGCCGAAGCTCACCACCAGATTCCCGTCACTCTGGTTCCGCTTCTCGATGCGCCACTGCGAGTCTCCCGTCCCCTGGCTCTCGTCGGAGCCGACACACCATATGCACCACACCTGGGATATGTCAGCGGCGACAGCTCTCAGGGTGTCCGGCCCGGAACTCGGGTCGGAAACCACTGCCCACGCTAGCGACCCGGCGGGCCTCCCCTCGTCTGCCGGGGGCTCGCCCCAGTTGCCGGGCAGGCATGCGCCTGCCCAGAGGGCGAGGAGTAGCAGGAAGGCGACCCGTCCTCCCTGACTCCGGCGCCGCTCTGGACGCATGGCAGCGCGTGTCACGGCCTTGGAGGACCGCGAACGCGACCACCAGCCTGCGGGAGCACCGGTGTCGGCGTGCCAGGCGTCAACACGGGAAACCGCGCCGAGCCCGCGTCGAATATGCGGACCTCGTCCACGATCCAGCCCATGAACCCGTTGAACTTCGTATCCACGGTATCGAAGCGGAACTCGATCCGGAATGGATGGCCACCGGGCATGCTGGGGTCCGCGAACAATGGAGCCGGAGCGAGTGAGGAAAGCAGGAAGACGCGGTGAGTCACCCATGCCGGCTGCGAGCCCAATGGACCCACCCCGGTGCCCCCCGACGGGGTTGCAAGTGCAGGCATCGCGCCGGTCTGAGGCGCGATAGGATTGAGGGTCTTGAGAACGATGGTAGCCCCGGTCACCATGTCCACCGCGACAACCTCCATGATATCATAACTCACCGGATCGACGCTCTCGATCTCGAACCACGTCTTGAACTGCAGCACGGGCGCGGCGGAGTTGAGGAATGCGACCGTCGGGGTCGCAAGGACGCCGGCCTGAGGGACGACCGACGTTCCGCCACCGCCAGGCGTCGATCCGCCGTCGAACTGGAATCCAACGTACGTGCCATGGAGGGGGCCGCCGAACCACCAGGCGCTGAGACCTGGATTGCCATTGAGTTGAGGATCGGGGAGCCCAGGAGGACCCGCAACCGCCCAAGTCCGCAGGGCGACCGACTGCGCGAACGGCGCCACGGTAACCGTCTGGGGCGCTACTTGGTTGCGCCAGAGCCCCGTCGGTGTCCAAGACGGATTGAACGTCTCCGCAGCGTCGGCGTTCCGGAAGTGGAGCGGAGCCGTGAGGTGGATCACATTGGACCCGCCGTCCACGCTTCCTGCGATGACCGCGTTCTTGACAGACAACGGGGAGAGGCCTCGGTTGGCCGACCAGTAGAGAGACGCGAGTCCGCTCGTGATGGGAGCCGAGGCCGATGTTCTTCCGAAGTTCCTGTATCCTCCCGATGGGACGAACAGCGTTGTCGTTCTGAGGTCATCCCGGGGCGGGCTGGGACGGCACCCTCTGGCCGCGATGTTGACCCCAGGACCGAATTGCGAGAACCCGCAGCGGCCCACGCTTAGCGGTGCGGAGCCCCCGTCCACGACAGCGCCCGCTACATAGGGGTCACTAGCGGCTACGTTCAGGTCCGACCAGTCGCCAGGGAAGACAGCGAAGGTGCCGCCTGCGTTCCCAGCGGAGGCGACTGTCAAACGGCACCGGGACTGCGCGTACACGACGGCGCTGTTCGTGGGGGCTCCCACGATCCCCGTGACCCGGTTGATAAAGTTAGATAAGAAGCACTGCAGGCCTTGGATCGCGCCCTGGATACTTGTAGGCGGACGCGGGGGCTGGAACCAAGCCTGCACCCTGTTTGCGATACCCCGGAGGCTCGTGCGGAGTCTGGCTGTCCCGAAGGCCTGTCCTGAACTACTTAGGCCGAAGCTCATGTTGATGATGTGCGAGGAGCTGTCCGTGGCCTCGATAATACCGCTCACCCACGCGAGTTGGGGTCCGTTTACCTCAGGGGTCGTCACCCCCGGCCCGCTCCAGCCCAGCACTCGCGAGTGGAAGACGTGGCCGAACCACGTGGTGCCCGCTATCCCCGTCGCGTTGTCAGTCAGCGCCCCAACGAGGCCTCCAACGCTCGTGCCGTGACCAGCGTCGTCGATCGCATTCTTGAGCCCCGGCGGCAAGGGGGGCAGGATCGGGCCGGGAAGCAGGATCGTGCGAACTCCATAGACGCGGATCCAGTCCGAACCGAGTACGAGTCGGCCCGCTCCGCTGTCTAGGTCGGGATGCGACGGGTCCGTACCACTGTCTACCACGCCGACTCTCAGGCCACCCCGGGAGAACGCCCACGCAGTCGGGAAAGAGTGGTCGAGCAGGAACTCCTGTTGATCACCCGCTGTGCCCCGAGTCCATTGGGGGTCATTCGTGGTCACGCCAGTCCCCTCCCCGACGATCTCCGGTGAGAGAGTCTCGACGCGATGATCGGAGGCAGCGATTATCAGCCCGGCTGCGTACACGCTCTCAGCCGTCCCGTCGCCAGGGAACTTGATCTGCCAAGCGTCGATCTGCGGCACGCGCCCCACAACTTCGCCTTCGACCTGAGCAGCCATCTCCTCGATGGCGGCGAACGGGGTGCCGGGGCGTATCTGCAGCACCAGGACATTTGGCAGGATGCGACCGCCGAAAACCGGATCCTCGACCGCGTCCAGCATACTCTTAGACCACGGCCCGGGCCCCAGAGGCACGTCCAGGGGTTCCACATCGACTCGACAGATCACGGAGCTGACCAGCTCGCCGCCAGCGGAGGTGGCTTCTACGCGCAGGTACACGGGCCCGCTGGGCTCGCTTAGAACCGCCTGTGCTGAGAAGAACCCGTCATCCGAATCCTCGTCCCCAGCCACGCCGGTATCATTCAACGAGGCGAGAACTACGGTTCGGTCATGCGGGAAGACGCGCACGAGGCGCAGAGTCGAGGTGTCGACGGCCGAGTCCCCGACCTCAACAACCGCGGAGACCGGGGTCGGCGTGCCTTCACGGATCGCGAGGGGGAAGATCGCGGGGACACCGACCCGCGGGCGAGGCTCAACGGAACCCGTTGTGCCGTCGCGCCCGTCCGAGAGAACTGGGTCGAGAACGAACCCCTCGCTCGGATCCTGCACGATGGAGCGGCCCACGTTAAAGTCCAGGACGACAGGCTTGGACTTGGTCTCGTCGATCTTCCATGGGTGCCTCGGTGTGAGCCTGACGCTCGTTTCGTGTACGCCTGCGACTTCGAGCGGAAGCTCACGATCGTCAACACGCATGGTTCCCTGAGAGAAGTACAGCCGAACTTCGAGCACCTCCCCCACGGGGATTTGGTCAGCCGCGATCTGTTGGCCCTCCTTGTCGTCGAGCCGCAGCAGATCGACAGAGGTGGGTGGGCGGCCCGACGTGGGGATGTAAACTCGCTCGGCCAGATCGCCGTCGCGCCGCACGACAACTTGGACCCGGTCGATCGTCGCTGTCGCTGCCTGGAGCCGGCCGGGCCGCTTCTTGGGACCGAGATCGATCTCCCCTACGCTCCTCAGAATGAGTCTGAAGTTCGGGGCGGGGACTTGAAGCTGCTCTCGGAGGAACGGGACAAGGTCCGCCCCGTCCGGGATCCGTTCTATCAGGGCATTCACCTCTTCGAAGAATCTGTTGACCTGGTTGCTGTCCTCGTCGGAGAAGGAACTGGACAGCGGGACCAGGCAGAGCGTCAGCGAGAAAGCTACCGTCGTTCCCCTCATCGTGCCCTCCTCTGCGTTCCTAGCGAACCCGAGTGACCCGCGAAATTCTAAAGGTCGGCCCGCCTCCGTCAACACGCACCCAGTTGGCTACCGCACTCGGTGGTTGAACCGGCGCCAATTGGGATCTCGGTACGTCGCAAACGGCGTGCCCACCTGTGGGCACGCGAGTACGTTCCTTGCGTCCTGTGTTACTCCCGCGAGGCTAGACCTTTAGGAGTTCAACCAGATTGGCCCGGATCCCCTCCTCCTGCTCCGTGTAAAGCGGGTTTTACAGAAACTGGCAACGAGCTGGCCGGCGCCTCGCCTTTCGCCTAGAGGGGCCACCCTTCTTTCGGGCGTTGACCTCGGCCACCACGCGAGGGCCGCTTCCCGGTGGATCAGGGAAGCCCGCCGGGGGGCGGCCTCTGGGGTGTCGGCCGGCTGGCCACCCTCGGCGCGCGTCGTCGCGAGTGTTGGAACCGCCCTGCCCCGGGGGACTCGATCGAGGGCCGCAGGCGGTCCCGCGACCCGAGCGCATCCCACTCGGCCTTGAACTACTGACCCCAGCGTAGGGGCATAAAGTCCTGAAACCATCCTGCCGATCTCCGGGGCATGAGCACACCTGGAACGATCCGGGACGAGGCGCGCCGGCTCCGGGCCTGGGAGTTGAAGCGGACCGGCTGGGCGCAGCAGGACATCGCCGAAGCCCTGGGGGTGACCGAAGGCGCCGTGAGCCAGTGGATGAAGCGCGGCCGGGAGGGCGGGGTCGAGGCGCTCCAGCACCGCTCGCCGCCCGGGGCGGAGCCCAAGCTCACGGCGGAGCAGTGGCAGCAGGTGCTCGGGTGGCTCGTCGAGGGCGCGGTGGCGCACGGGTTCCGCGGGGAAGTGTGGAACTGCCCTCGGATCGCCGTGCTGATCGAACGCAAGCTCGGGGTCTCGTACCACCCCGCGCACCTCTGCCGCGTGCTGCGCCAACTCGGGTGGAGCCTCCAGAAGCCGGTGCGCCGCGCGGCCCAGCGGGACGAGGCTGCGATCGAGGCGTGGCGGACCGCGCGGTGGCCGGCCCTGAAAAGGGGGCGGCGGCCCGCGGCCAGACGGTCCTCTTCGTAGACGAGGCCGGCTTCTACCTGTTGCCCGCGGTCGTCCGGACATGGGCGCCGCAGGGCGAGACGCCGCTCCTCTACGAGTGGCTGACGCGCGACCACCTCTCGGCGCAGAGCGCGATCACGCCCGACGGCCGACTCTACTTCCGGCTCCGGGAAGACGCGGTCGACGGGCCGGCCGTCGTGGACTTCCTGCGGCAGCTGCTGCGCGTCATCGACGGGAAGCTCCTCATCATCTGGGACGGCCTGCCCGCGCACCGGAGCGCGGCCGTCCGCGAATTCCTGCGGACCGAGGCTCACGGGCGGGTCCAGCTCGAGCGCCTCCCGGGGTACGTGCCTGACCTCAACCCCGACGAGGATGTGTGGGCCCACTTGAAGTACGTCCAGCTGCGCAACGTCGCGACGGCGACGATCGACGATCTCGCGGTACAGATCCGCCGCGCCGTGCGGCGGCTCCGGCGTCGGCCGTCCGTGATCGAGGGCGCCTTCACGCATGTCGGGCTTTAGCACTCATGGCTGGGGTCAGTAATCCCACAACCCGAGGCACTCCCGCCAAGCCTCGATCATCGCCGATGGCGGCCTCTCGGTCACGACGGGATCCTCGCTCTCCCCGAAGTCCGCCCGTGCGCGCGCCTACGTCCAGTCTCGGACCCGATCCACCATCGGTGCGCGCAGCGGGGACTCCCTTGCGTCCGAGCGTGAAGGTGTTACACTGGTTTCAGATGACTGAAATTCGCGCACTCCCGATTTCGGGCCCGGCGCGCGGGGAGTTCCTCACATCGACCCGGGCTGCCGCGTACCTCGGGATCAGTCGGCCGACTCTCTACAAGCTGGCCGATCGGCGTGCGATCACGTATTACGAGGTCCTCACGCATCGCCGGTTCAGGAGGGAGGATCTCGACGTTTTCCTGGATCGATCCCGTGTGCCCTCACGAACGAAGCACCATGGCGGCTACTACGTGAAGGTCGAGGCGAAGGGGGGACGGACGGCCAGCAACCGGAAGTTCCGAAGGGAGGGAAAGGCCGAGTGATCGCGAAGCATGTCGACCAGAAGGCCTGGCGGTGCGGGCTTTACCTGCGGGTGAGCTCGGACCGGCAGGCTTCGAAGGAGTTCAGCAGCCTGGAGACGCAGGAGGACGTTCTCCAGGCTCTCGTCCGCGAGAAGAACGAGAAGCGCGCTCCCGACGACCCCGAGTGGAAGATCGTCAAGACGTACTCCGAGGCCAAGAGCGCGAAGGACACCCACCGCCCGCGCTTCCAGGAGATGCTCCGGGACGTCGAGGCGGGAGAGGTTAACATGATCGTCTTCCTGCGCCTCGACCGGTTCTCGCGGAGCCTGCGCGACTTCCTGAACCTCCAGGACTTCTTGAAGGAGCACGGATGCGGCTTCGCGAGCAGGCACGACCCGATGCTCGACACCTCGAGCCCCCACGGCGAGTTCATCACGCGCCTCCTCCTCATGCTGGCGGAGTACGAGCGGAAGCTCACCGGCGCCCGGATCAAGGAGAAGTGCGCGTGGCGCGCCGCGCAGGGGCTGTGGTCCGGCCGCCAGGTGCTCGGGTACGACCTCACGAGGAACCCGACCGGCCGGATCGTGCCCAACCCTGCCGAGGCCGAGGTGGTCCGCTTCCTCTTCCAGAAGTACGCCGAGACCCGCTCGCTCAGGCTCACGGCCAAGGCCGCGAACGAGCGAGGCTACCGAACCAAGGCCTACGTCTCGAGGACCGGCCACCGCCGCGGCCACCGCGAGTTCGAGAAGAACGCCGTGTGGTGGGTCCTCACGAACCCGGTCTACGTCGGCAAGATCGCCCTCCGCGACGAGGTCTTCGAGGGCAAGCACGAGCCCGTCCTCCCGAAGGACCTCTGGGACGAGGTCCAGCAGATCCTCAAGTCCGAGGCCCAGCACCCCGCCGTCGGCCAGCGCCCGCGGAAGAGGCCGTTCCTCCTGGAGGGCCTCGTCTGGTGCGGCCGGTGCGGCTCGGCGCTGATCCCGAGCTACTCGCGCTCGCGGACCGGGGACTGGCACTACTACTACCGCTGCCGCTCCAAGTACACGGGAGGCCCGGAGTGCAAGGCGCCCGCGGTGCAAGCGGACCAGATCGAAGGTCTCGTCGAGGCGGAGGTCCGAAAGCTCGCGCGCACGCCCGAACTGCTGGAGGAGGCGCTCGAGTACGCGCGGAGCCAGGCGAGCACGGTCGGCAAGGACCTGCGAGTGCGGATCCAGGCCCGGCGGATCGAGCTGGCCAAGATCGAGGCCGAGGAGAAGAACCTCGTGAACTTCATCCGGGCCGGAGGCATCGCGGCCGAGGAGAAGGCGCCCGCGGCGCTCATCGAGGACCTGCGAGGACTGCGGGAGCGGATCGAGGCAACCCGGGAGGAGGCCGACGCCCTGGAAGCCAAGCTCCGCTCCGACGGCGCCAGCCCCGTGGACCCCGAAGCCATCGGGGACGGCCTCGCCTTCATGGACGCGGTCCTCGACCTGCTCTCCCCCGAGGAGAAGGCCCGGCTCCTCCGGACCTTCGTCCAGCGCGTAACCTACACCCCCGAGCGAGTCCAGCTCTTCCTCTTCAACGAGCCGCTGGATACCCTGACCCGGCGGGAGGTGCGGCGGCTCCTGGCAGAGGAACCGGGGGACGGGGCGGGGCTCCTGGCAGCGAAGGGCACCGCTGGGCCGCTCGTGGCGGTCCCCGACGGGCCAGGTTCGCTAGGCCGTCCAGCCTGGTGGGCGATACAGGGCTCGAACCTGTGACCTCTAGAGTGTGATTCTAGCGCTCTAGCCAACTGAGCTAATCGCCCGCGGCAAGGAGTATAGGCCGCTCCGCCGCGGCCGGTCAACGCGGCTTGCGCGCTCCCGTGGCCGTCCGTAGGCTCCGCGCGCGATGCACGGGATCGAGATCGCCGCGCCGTTCTTCGCGGCGCTCGGGACGGGGATCGCGGCGGCTTCGGCGGCGATCCGGCGCGGGGAGGCGAGGCCGGGCGCGTTCCGAGTCGAAGCCTGGATTGCCTTCACGGCGCTCGGGCTCGGAGCGGTCCTCCCCGGGCGGCCGCTCCCCGGGCTCCTCGCCGTCGGCGCGGCCCTCGCGGCGGTCGCCGCCGGCGTGGCCCCGCGCGGCCACGTGGAGCTGGCCCGGGCGGCCCTCGCGGCCGCGGGTGCGGCGGGGCTCGCCGCGGGGGCCTGGACCGCGTCCCGTGCGGCGGGGTCGCCGGCCCTCCGCGTCCTCGACGCGGTGTGCGCGGCGGGCCTGCTCGGGGCCGCGGGCTCCGCGATGGTCCTCGGCCACTGGTACCTCGTGGACAAGGCCATGTCGCTGGCGCCGCTCCGTCGCCTCACGGCGCTCTTCGCCGCCTCGGTCGCGGCACGCGGGGCGAGCCTGGGGGCTCTCGTCGCGGCGCGGCCCGAGGCCCGCGGTTCGTTCGCGGGGGGCGCCGAGGCGTTCCTCGCCGGCCCCGGCCTCGCGCTCGCCATGGCCGCGGCCTTCGGGCTCCTCCTTCCGGCCGTCCTCGCGGCGGGAGTTTGGGGGACCCTGCGCGTGCCGAACACGCAGTCGGCCACCGGGATCCTCTACGCGGCGGTCGTCTCGACGGTGATCGGGGACTTGGCGGCCCGGGGAGCCGGTGTGTGAACGCCAGCGCCACCACTCTCTGCGGCGGCTGCAGCTACCCGGTCTCGGGGCCGCTGCCCCCCTCGGCGTCCCTCCGGTGCGGGCGCTGCGGCGGGGAGACGGCGGCCGACCCGGGCTCCTGCGACGGCGGGCGGCTCCTCCGATGCGCCTTCTGCGGGGGCACCGAGCTCTATCGCCAGCGCGACTTCCACACCGCGATCGGCTGCGGGATCATGCTCGTTGCGGCAACGATCTCGGTCGTCGTGCACGTCGCCACGGGCTCCTTCTGGTGGGTCGTCCCGCTCGCCGCGGGCGTGGCGGTGGACCTCGTCTGCTACGCGCTTCTCCCCGATCGGGCCGGGTGCTACGCCTGCCATGCCGAGTTCCGGGGGATCGCGAACCTGGCGGAGGTCCCTCCCTACGACCTGCACACGGCCACGCGCGTCGAGTACGCTCGCGGCCGCGAGGGGGGGGAAGCGTAGGCCATGCCCCTGGTCCTCGCCGGATCGGCCGTCTGGACCCTGGTCCTCTTCGGCGTCGCCGCCGCCCTCGCCTGGGGTTGGTTCCCCGACGCCCCGGAGCACGCGCACCGGCTCGCGGGGATCCTCGCGGCCGTCTTCGCCGTCTCGGCGCACGGCCTCGCCTTCACACTCGGGATCGCCTTCCCCCGGATCCTGCTCGAGGCGGCGAAGGCGGGGGCCCTCCCCGAGTCGTTCGGGGTCGAGGCGCGCCGCCTGATGGCCGGCATCGTCTCCCGCGCCGCCCTCTCGATGCTCGCGATCGTCGCCGCCGGGGTACTCGGTGGCGCCGCCGACACGGGGGCCGTCTCCCTCGTCGTCCATGCGTCGGCCGCCGGGATCGCGCTCGCCGCAGCGATGGCCGCCTTTGCGGGCGAGATCGTGCGGTTCCGCCGGCTCCGGGAGCTGTTCCGCAAGGCGCGGGCACATCTCGACGCTGCGGAGGCGGAGCCTAACGCAGCGACGTCAGCGCCCGACCCCCGTCCACGCTGAAGATCCCGCCCGTCACCCAGCGGGCCTCGTCCGAGAGGAGGAAGAGCGCGAGGGAGGCCACGTCCTCGGGTTCCCCGTGTGTCCCGAGCGGGTGGGTCTCCTTCGCCCGCGCGAGCCAGGCGCCGTAGTCCGGCACGACCTTCACGTGCAGCTCGCTGCGGACGACGCCGGGGTTCACGGCGTTCACGCGGATCCCCTTCGGTGCCAGCTCGAGCGCGAGGCACTGCGTGAACATGTCGGTCGCGGCCTTCGAGACGCAGTAGGCGAGGAGGTTCCCGTAGGGCCGGAGCGAGCAGACCGACGAGACGTTCAGGATCGCGGCGCCCTTCCGGCCCGCCATCCGCGGGGCTGCGGCACGGGTCACCTGGAACATCCCCTCGAGGTTCGTGTCGAGGATCCGCCGCCACTCGGCCTCGATCCCGTCGAGGATCCCTCCGGTCCCGATGACGCCGGCGTTGTTCACGAGGATGTCGAGGCCGGCCGCGCCGGCGCTCTCCGCGACCCACCGAGCGCCCACGCCCGGCGCGCGGAGGTCGCCCTCCGCGGCCCGCGCCTCGCCGCCCGCCTCGCGACAGAGGCGGACGGTCTCCGCGAGCTTCTCGACGCGCCGCCCGGTGAGGGTCACCCGGGCCCCCTCGCGCGCGAGGCCGACCGCCACCGCGCGCCCGATCCCCGACCCCCCTCCGGTGACGAGCGCGGTCCGCCCCTCGAATCGCCTCGCCGTCGTGGTCGCGGCCATGGCCACCTCCTCGGCCCTTCGTACGCCCCGGGGGCCCGGCTTTCAAGCCCCGCGTTGACCCTCTCCTCGCGGCGTCCCTATACTCCCTCCCGGCATGACGGGGCTCACGGCTCCAGGGACCCTCGAGCGGGAGTACGCCGAGGCGACCGAGGAAGAGCTCGCGGAGCGTGTCCGGGAGGCGAAGGCCGCCCTCGGCAAGGGCCTCGTCATCCTCGGGCACCACTACCAGCGGGACGAGGTGATCCGCTTCGCCGACTTCCGGGGAGACTCGCTCAAGCTCTCGCAGCAGGGAGCCGCCGCGCGCGACGCGAGCTTCATCGTCTTCTGCGGGGTCCACTTCATGGCCGAGAGCGCCGACATCCTGCGGGCGCCGCACCAGCGGGTGATCCTGCCGGACCTGAAGGCCGGCTGCTCCATGGCCGACATGGCCGACTCGGATCACGCCGAGGAGTGCTGGGACGAGCTCGAGGAGGCGTTCCCCGGAGAGGTGACCCCGATCACCTACATCAACTCCACCGCCGCCGTGAAGGCGCTCGTCGGACGGGAGGGCGGGACCGTCTGCACGTCGGGCAACGCCGAGGCGTCGCTCCGGTGGGCCTTCGCACGGCGGCCGAGGGTCCTCTTCATCCCGGACGAGCACCTCGGGCGGAACACGGCCTTCCGGATGGGGATCCCGCTCGACGAGATGGTGGTGTGGGACCCGTGGAGGCCGCACGGCGGGGTCGCCCCGGAGTCCCTGCGTCGCGCGCGCGTGATCCTCTGGAAGGGCTGCTGCTCCGTGCACACGCGGTTCGCGCCCGAGCACGTGGACCGGGTCCGGGAGCAGGTTCCGGGCGTGCAGGTGCTCGTCCACCCCGAGTGCCGCTTCGAGGTCGTGCAGAAGGCGGACCAGGTCGGCTCGACGGAGACGATCATCCGGACGGTGGGCGCCTCGCCCGCGGGGTCCCGCTGGGCGATCGGGACCGAGCACCACCTGGTCGGCCGCCTGGCGCAGGAGAACCCGGACAAGACCGTCCTCTCGCTCTCGGGGATCGCCTGTCAGTGCGCGACGATGTACCGGATAGACCTGCCGCACCTCTGCTGGGCCCTCGAGAACCTGCGCGAGGGGCGCGCGGTGAACTGCGTCTCGGTTCCCGAGGAGACCCGGGCCGCTGCCCGGCTGGCGCTCGACCGGATGCTCTCCATCCGCTAGCGCCGGCGCGGCGCCGGCGCTAAAAGGAGCGGCGATGCCGCCCCCCGTCCTCTCCCCGGAGGTCGCTTCGCAGGCCGCGGACCTGGTTCGGATTCGCCGGGAGGTCCACCGGCGGCCGGGGCTCGGGTTCCGGGTCGAGGAGACGGCCCGGCTCGCCGCCGAGGGGCTGCGGAGCGCCGGATGGCAGGTCCGCGAGGGCGTGGGAGAGACGGGAGTCGTCGGGGTGCTCCGGGGCGGGCGGCCGGGGAGGACGGTCCTCTACCGTGCCGACATGGACGGGCTCTCGGTCGCGGAGGAGACGGGGCGACCCTTCAGCTCGGAGGTGCCGGGGGCGATGCACGCCTGCGGCCACGACGCGCACGTCGCGATGGCGCTCGGGGCTGCCCGGGCCTTGGCCGCGCGGCGGGAGCGGCTCCCCGGGACGGTCGTCGCGATGTTCCAGCCGGCCGAGGAGGGGCCCGGGGGCGCGCTCCCGATGATCCGGGACGGGCTCCTCGACGATCCGAGGCCCGACGCGGCCATCGCGTGCCACGTGTGGAACGACCTCCCGATCGGTTCCATCGGCGTCCGGGCCGGGCCGGTTCTCGCCGCGACCGACCGGTTCGAGATCACGGTGACCGGTCGCGGCGGCCACGGGGCCGCTCCCCATCAGACGGCCGATCCCATCGTCGCGGCCGCGCACCTCGTCGTCGCTCTCCAGACCCTCGTGTCGCGGCGGGTCTCCCCCGTGAAGCCGGCCGTCGTGACGGTGGGAGCCGTGCACGCGGGGACGGCCTTCAACGTGATCCCCGAGAAGGCCACCCTCGGAGGGACCGTCCGGTCCCTGCATCCGGAGGTGAGGGAGACACTCCTCCGCGGGGTGGACGAGATCTGCGCGGGGATCGGCTCGTCCCACCGGGTGCGCTGCGACGTCGTCCACACGCCGTACTACCCCACGACCGTCAACGACCCGGCCGT
Organism: Planctomycetales bacterium; assembly: GCA_022614695.1. Lineage (GTDB taxonomy): Bacteria > Planctomycetota > JAKEIC01 > JAKEIC01 > JAKEIC01 > JAKEIC01. Next base: position 17,234 of record JAKEIC010000188.1, read on the forward strand.
CGCGGCCCGGGTCGCCGACGCCGCGGCCGGGGTCGTCGGCCGCGGGGGCGTCGTCGAGCAGGAACTGGTCCTCGGTGGAGAGGACATGGCCTTCGTTCTCCAGAAGGTCCCGGGCTGCTACTTCTTCGTCGGGACTGCGAACGGGGAGAAGGGGGCCAGCGCCCCGCACCACAGCTCGCGCTTCGACATAGACGAGGACGCCCTCCCGATCGGGGCGGAGGTGCTCGCCCGTGCCGTCGAGCGGCTGCTCGAGTGACCCCCGGGTCGCGGCGCTCCGCGAGCGCGCCGCCGCCCTCGGGTTCGCGCGCTGCGGGATCGCGGCGGCGGGGCCGGCGCCGGGAGCCGGGCGGCTTCGCGAGTGGCTCGGCGCGGGGCGACACGGCGAGATGGGCTACATGGCCCGGACGGCCGACGACCGGGCCGATCCGCGGCGCCTCCTGCCCGGGGTCCGGTCGGTCCTGACCCTCCTCGCGAACTACTGGGCCGGCCCCGAGGGGCCCGCTCCCCCGGGGGCCGGGGTCGTCGCGCGCTACGCCCGGGGGGAGGACTACCACCGGGTGCTCGGGGCGAGGCTCCGGCGGTTTACCGCCGCGCTCGCGGAGGTCCTGGGAGCGACCGAGAGCTTCCTCTCCGTGGACACGGGCGCGGTCCTCGAGAAGGCCTGGGCCGAGGCGGCCGGGGTGGGTTGGACGGGCAGGCACACGAACCTCGTCTCCCGGGACCTCGGGTCGTGGACGTTCCTCGGCGTCGTCCTGACGACGGCCGACCTCCCGCCCGACGCGCCCCAAGGCGACTTCTGCGGGACTTGCGACCGCTGCCTTCGGGCGTGCCCGACGGGCGCCATCGTCGCCCCCTACCAGCTCGACGCGCGGCTCTGCATCAGCTACCTGACGATCGAGCTCCGGGGGCCGATCCCGCGGCCGCTCCGGCCGCTCCTCGGGAACCGGGTCTTCGGCTGCGACGACTGCCTCGCGGTCTGCCCGTGGAACCGGTTCGCCCGCGAGGCGCGCGACCCCGCGCTCGCTCCGCCCCGGGGCCTCGCCTTCCCCGACCTCGTGGGGCTCCTCCGGCTCGGGGAGGAGGAGTACCGGGAGAGGTACCGTGCGACGGCGCTCCACCGCGCGCGCCGCTCGGGGCTTCGCCGGAACGCCGCCGTCGCCCTCGGGAACGTGGGCGGGCCCGCGGCGGCGGGGCCGCTCGCCGAGGCGCTCGGGGACCCCGCCCCCCTCGTCCGCGGCCACGCGGCGTGGGCGCTCGGGGCCGTCGGGGGGCCCGTGGCGCGGGGCGCGCTCGCGGAGCGAGCAGGAGGCGAGGCAGACGCGTGGGTCGCCGAGGAGATCGGCGCGGCGCTGGAGGCCGCGCGTTGACGAGGGCGGGTAAGATGGCTAACATGGCGTCATGAAGACAGCCAAGGTGTCCCAGCTCAGGAACGGCCTGAGCCGGTTCCTGGCCTACGTCCGTAGGGGCGGGAGGGTGCGAGTCTTCGATCGCGAGACTCCCATCGCCGAGATCGTCCCGGTGTCCGCCTCCCGCTCGGGGGCCCGTTCCGAGATCGAGGCGATCTTGGATCGGCTGGAGCGACAGGGGAGCGTCGTCCGCGGGAAGGGGAAGCTCCCGGCGGACTTCTTCACCCGTCCGCGTCCGAAGCCGAAGGCGAGTGTCCTGGAGGCGCTCCTCGAGGAACGACGCGAGGGCCGGTGAGGTTCTGGGACAGCTCCGGGATCGTCCCGCTCGCCGTCCTCGAGCACAGCACGGAGCGCGTTCTCGCGCTGCTCGAGGAGGACCGGGCGCTCACAGTCTGGGGCATGACCGAGGTCGAGGTCCTGGGAGCCATCTGGCGTCGCCGCCGGTCCGCGGAGATCACGGAGGCCGAACGCCTCTCGGCCGAGGACTTCCTGGACCGCCTCGCCGCCACCGCGACCCGGGTCACGGACACTCCGGCCGTGGTCGTGCGCGCACGCCGGCTCGTGTCCGTGCATTCCCTCCGAGCCGGCGACGCGGCCCAGCTCGCGGCCGCCCTGGTCGCCTGCGACGACGACCCGGGAGGCCTTCCCCTTGTGACTCTGGACGACCGCCTCGCCGAGGCGGCGCGCAAGGAAGGCTTCCGGGTCCTTCCCTAGGATCGCCGCAGTCCGGTTGCCCGACGGACCTCGTCCATCGTCCGTCCCGCGATCTCGCGGCAATGGGCCGCGCCCCGAGAGAGGACCTCGCGGAGACGGGCCGGCTCGCGATCGTAGCCGTCGGCCTTCGTCCGGATGGCGTCGAGGACGGGGACCATCGCGTCGGCGAGCAGGGTCTTGCACTCGATACACCCGATCGCCGCGGTCCGGCACTCCCGGTCCACGCGCGCGAGGGTCGCCTCCGTCGAGAGTCCCTTGTGCATCGTGTAGACGTTGCAGACGTCGGGGTTCCCGGGGTCCTGGCGCCGCACCCGCGCCGGGTCCGTGGCCGCGGTCTTGAGGAGCGCGCGGACCTTCGCCGGCTCGTCCCGCAGCATGATGCCGTTGCCTTTGCTCTTGCTCATCTTCGCCTGGCCATCCACGCCCATCACGCGCGGGGTCCGCGTGAGCAGCGCCCGGGGCTCGGGGAAGACGGGCCCGAACCGGGCGTTGAAGCGCCGGGCGATCTCGCGCGAGATCTCGAGGTGCTGGACCTGGTCCTCGCCGACGGGGACCACCTCGGCCTTGTAGAGGAGGATGTCGGCCGCCTGGAGGACCGGGTACGAGAGGAGCCCGAGGTTCACGGACTTCTTGTGCTCCTCGGACTTCTCCTTGAACTGCGTGAGCCGCTCCAGCTCGCCGAGCGGCGTCACGCACGAGAGGATCCAGGCGAGCTCCGAGTGCTCGGGCACGTCGGACTGGACGAAGACCGTGGCGCGGGCCGGGTCTATCCCCGAGGCGAGCAGCATCGCCGCCGCCTCGAAGACGCGCGCGGGCATCTCGCCGGGCTCGTAGGGGATCGTCATCGCGTGCAGGTCCACCACGGAGTACAGGCACTCGTACTCGTCCTGCAGCCGCACCCAGTTCTGGATCGCGCCGAGGTAGTTTCCGACGTGGAGCCCGCCCGTGGGCTGGATCCCCGAGAGCAGTCGCGCCTTCGGCATGGGGGGCGGAGTATACCGGTCCTACGGACCGCCCGCCGCGAGCTCGGCCTCGAGCGCGGCGAGGGCCTGCGCGACGCGGGCCGGGGCGGTGCCGCCGCGGGAGGCGCGGGCGGCGAGCGCGCCCTCGACCGAGAGGGCGGACTTCGCGTCCTCGCCCGCCTGCGGGCAGTGCTTCCGGATCTCGTCGAGGCTGAGGTCCCCAAGGCCCTTCCGCGCCCCCTCGGCCCAGGTGACGAGGTTCGCCACCTGTCCGTGGGCCACGCGGAAGGCGACCCCGCGACGCACGAGGTGGTCGGCGAGGTCCGTCGCGAGGACGAAGCTCCGGGGATCCTCGACCGCCGCCCGCATCCGGGCACTGTCCCAAGTGATCCCCGCGATCATGCCGGCCATCGCGGGCAGAACCTGCCGGAGCGTGTCGCCCGTCTCGAGGAGGACGGCCGTGCTCTCCTGCAGGTCCTTGTTGTAGGAGAGCGGGAGCCCCTTCACGGCCGTCGCCAGCGCGACGAACCGGCCGAGAGTGCGTCCGGCCGAGGCGCGGCAGAGCTCCGCGGCGTCGGGGTTCCGCTTCTGGGGCATGATGGACGATCCCGAGGACCAGGCGTCGGGGAGGCGCGCGAACCCGAACTCGGGCGCGGTCCAGAGGACGATCTCCTCGCCGAGTCGCGAGAGGTGGACGCAGAGGAGCGTGGCGGCCGCGGCGAACTCGAGGACGAAGTCGCGGTCGGAGACGGCGTCTATCGAGTTGCGGAGAGGCTCCGAGAACACGAGGTCCTGCGACGTAAGCTCGGGCCTGGTGGGGTAGGTCGTCCCCGCGCCGGCCCCGGCCCCGAGCGGGCAGACGTCGGCGTGGCGGAGGAGGTCTTTCATCCGGGCGGCGTCCCGCCGGAGGGCCTCGGCGTGTGCGAGGAGGTGGTGGCCGAGGAGCACCGGCTGCGCCCGCTGGAGGTGCGTGTAGAGCGGGAGGACGAGGGCGAGGTTCCCCCGGGCCTGCCCGGCCAGGGCCTGGAGCAGCTCCCGGATCCCCGCGCGCGCCTCGCCGACGAACTTCCGGAGCGCGAGCCGGAGGTCGAGCGCCACCTGGTCGTTCCGGCTCCTGGCCGTATGGAGCTTCCCGGCGACGGCCCCGGCGACCTCGGCGAGGGTCCTCTCGACCCAGAGGTGCACGTCCTCGACCTTCGGGTCGTCGGGGATCCCCTTCTCGCGCGCAATCGCCTCCACCTGGTCGAGTCCTGCGAGGAGCGCGTCGCGCTCCTCCGGCGCGATCACCCCGCACGCCGCGAGCATCCGGACGTGGGCGCGGCTCCCGGCGAGGTCCTCGGTGACGAGCCTCCGGTCCACGGGAAGCGAGCGGTTCAGGGCGTCGAAGGCCGGGTCGGGTCCAGAACCTCCGGCGAATCGTTCTCGCAGCATGAGAGACACTCCTACTGCGCATGGCGGGTGGCTTCGCCCCCCGCACCCCCCGGAACCTGGAAGAACTCCCTCGCCACGGTGACGAGGACCTCGACGGCCCGCCGGACCGCCTCCGCCTCGATCCACTCGTCGGGGCGGTGGGACCGCGCCGGGTCGCCCGGGCCGAGGACGATCCCCGGGATGCCCCCGAGGAAGGCGAGGTCGGAGACGCCGCCGAACCCACGGACGGGCGAGGCGGGGAGCGCGGCGCGCGCGGCAAGCACGATGGCCGCGTCGGCCGGCGTCTCGACCGGACGGATACGGTCCTTCACGACCGCCAGCTCGCTCCGGCAGGCGGCCCGGATCCCGGAGACCGCACGCGCGTTGTCCAGGGCCGGGGTCGTCCGGATGTCGAGGGTGAATCGGCACTCGGCCGGGATCACGTTCCTGGCCGTTCCTCCTCGGATCTCGGTCACGCAGATCGTCGCCGCGCCGACGAGGGGGTGGGGCGGGGGGAGGGGGAGGGCCCGGATGCGGGCGAGGTCGTCGGTCGCGATCTCGATTGCGTTCATCCCCTCGTGGGGGCGCGACGCGTGGCCCGCCCTCCCCCGTGCGACCGCCTCGATCCGCACGAGCCCTCGCTGCGCCGGGCAGACCGCGAACCCCGTGGGCTCGCCGACCACGGCCCCCGCGCACGGCGGCAGTCCCGGCGCGAGGATGGGCATCCCCTCGCCTCCCACCTCCTCGTCGCAGACGGCGGCGAGGAGCAGCGACGCACCCGGGGGGAGCCCCTCGCGCGCGAGCCGGACGCAGGCGGCCGCCATGGCGACGACCGAGGCCTTCGCGTCCGAGGAGCCGAGCCCGAGGACCCGGCCGGGGTCCGTCCCCGGGCCGAAGGGGTCCCCGGTCCACCCCGGGGCGACGGGGACGGTGTCGGTGTGGCTCGTCAGAAGGAGCCGACGCGGCCCGTCGCCGAGGGCCCAGAGGAGGTTCCGCCCCTCGATCGTGGGCGCGCCCCCGCGCTCGCGGATCCAGGCCGCGAGCCGGTCCCGGACGCCCGCCTCCTCGCCTGAGACGCTCCGCAGCCCCACCAGCTCGCGCAGCAACGCGACCGGGTCGTCGTCGGGCTCGCGTGTCAGCGCCACGATGACCCGTGAACCGTAGACCGCGAACCGTGAACTCTCATCGGGCGCTCATCGGCGTCTCGCCGATCTCCACGCGGTAGCGCTCCGCCTCCGTGATCCCGGCGATCATCGTGCCGGTCCCCCGCGGAGTGAAGACCTCGGCCAGGAGCGCGTTCGGCTCGAACCCGTTCAGGATGTGCGCCCGGGGCACGCCCCCCCGCACCGCCGCGAGCAGCGCCTCGACCTTGGGCAGCATCCCCCCGCGGATCGTCCCGTCCCGCACGAGGGCCTGGGCCTCGGACTCCGTGAGGCTCGAGACGAGACTCGCCGGGTCGTCCGGGTTCCGCAGGAGCCCGGGCACGTTCGAGAGGAGGATCAGCTTCTCGGCCTTCATGTCGGCGGCGATCGCGGCGGCGACGGTGTCGGCGTTGATGTTGAGGACCCCCCCCTGCCCATCCCCTGCGAGGCAGGCGACGACGGGGAGGTAGCCCTTCTCGTCCATGATCGTGAGGAGCCTCGTGTTCACCTCGGTCACGTCTCCCACGTGTCCGAAGTCCACCTCGCGACGCTCGCCGGTCTTCGGGTCGGTCACCACCTTCGGCGGCCTCCGCCGAGCGCGGATGATGTCCGCGTCCACGCCGGAGAGCCCGACCGCCTGGACCCCGCGCGCGCGGAGCGCCGAGACCACCTCGAGGTTGATAGTCCCGGCGAAGACCATCTTCGCGACCTCGAGGGCGCCGTCGTCGGTGACTCGGCGGCCCCCGACGTGCTGGGGGGTGAGGCCCAGGCGCTCGGAGAGTTTGTCCGCCTGCGGGCCGCCCCCGTGGACGACCACGACGCGGATCCCCACGTGGTCGAGAACGGTGACGTCGGCCGCGATGGAGGCGAGCTCGTCCTTGCGCTCGACCAGCTCCCCCCCGAGCTTCACGACGAAGGTCTTGTCCTTGTAGCGCTGGATGTAGGGCAGCGCCTCGATGAGGACCTTCACATCCTTCATGGTCCGCCTCGCGCCGGAATGATAACAGCCCTCATCGCCCGAGCACCGCGGCGAGGACCGCACGGGCCGTGTGCAGCCGGTTCTCCGCGAGCTGCAGGACGGCCGACCGCGGACCGTCGAGGACGGCGTCGGCGACGACGACGTTTCGCCGCACGGGCAGGCAGTGAAGGAACCAGGCGTCGGCCGTGCCGGCCATCGCCTCGGGCGTCACCTGCCAGCCACGGTGCGGGTCGCGGGCCGCGCGTTCGGAGTCCCCCCGGCCGTAGAAGGCGGGCGAAGACCAGGACTTGGCGTAGACCGCGGTCGCTCCGCGAAGCGCCTCGTGCATCGTCTCGAAGCTCCGGAGGCCTCCGCCCCGGCCCTCCGCCAGGGTCCGGAGGGGCGCGACGAGGTCCGCCGGAAGCTCGAAGGCGGGCGGCCGCGCGATCCGGATCTCGCAGCCGAGGACCGCCGCCGCGTGGAGGAACGAGAGGGGCACGGCGAGGGGGAGGGCCTTCGGGTGGTACGCCCAGGTAAGCGCTACGGGGCGGCCCCGCGTCTCTCCCAGGAGTTCCCGGAGGGTCAGGGAGTCCGCGAGCGCCTGGAGGGGGTGCGAGAGTGCCGACTCGAGGTTCAGGACGGGCACGCCGGCGAAGCGACCGAACCCGAGGAGCATCCTCTCTCGCCGGTCCTCGGCCAGGTCCTTCAGGCCCGCGAACGTGCGGATGCCGATCCCGTCCACGTAGCGGCCGAGGACCCCGGCCGCCTCCTTCACGTGCTCGGCGGCCTCCCCGAGCATGGGGACCCCGTCCTCGGCCGTGACGCCCCACGAGCCGGTGCCGGGGGTGATCTCGACCGCCTCGCCCCCGAGCGACCGCATCGCGACGGAGAGCGACACGCGTGTCCGGAGCGAGGCGGCCAGGAAGACGCAGGCGAGGGTCTTCCCGGCGCACGGGCGGCCGAGCCCGCCGCGCGACTTTCCTCTGGCGGCGAGCGCGAGC
>JAKEIC010000189.1 GCA_022614695.1 Planctomycetales bacterium
CAAGGCGAGCTCCCGAGGGGGAGCCTCGGCCGGCCGCGGCGCGGGGCCGGGGGCGGCCGGCGCGAGCGCCTGCGGGCCCTCGTCGAAGCGGAAGCGCACGTCCCCGATCCCGAGGACCTGCCCGGGCCGGATCGGGCCCGCCGACACGGGGCGCGTGTCCACGCGGGTCCCGTTCAGGCTCGAGAGGTCGAAGACGTAGGCCTCGCCCGAGCGGCGGCGGACGAGCTTCGCGTGGACGCGCGAGAGGGTCGGGTGCCGGACCCGGACCGTGGCCTTGGCGCCGCGCCCCACGACTGCGCGCTCGCCGACGGGGTGGACCTCGGCCGGGCCGTCGAGGCGGCGCAGGCAACCGGGCGGGAGCGGCTCGGGGGGCGGCAGCGGCACCTCCTCCGGCCGGCGCGCGGCCTGCGGGAAGGCGATCTCGATCGCCGACACGAGGGCGGCCATCGTCGGGTAGCGTTCCTCCGGGCCCGCGCGGGTCGCCCGCGCGACGATCTCGGCGAGCCCCGTGTGGGGGATCCGAGCGGCGTCTCCGGGTCCCTCCGGCCTCGCCCCGAGGCAGCACTCGAGGAGGGTGAGGCCGAGCCCGTAGACGTCCGCTCGGTGGTCCACGGTCCCCCCCGCGGCCTGCTCAGGCGCCGAGTAGCCGGGGGTGCCCACGGCGGCGCCGGGCTTCCACGGCTCGGGCTCCCCCGCGATCCGGGCGACCCCGAAGTCGAGGAGCTTGGGCCGGCCGCCCGGGCCGATCACGATGTTCCCGGGCTTCACGTCCCGGTGGACGATCCCCTGGCCGTGCGCGTATTCGAGGGCGCGGCCGATCTCCGCGAGCAGCACCGCCACCTCGGCCGGGGGGAGCGCGCCGGAGCGGCGGATGCGCGCCCGCACGCTCTCCCCCTCGACCAGCTCGAGCGCGAGTGCGACGCCCGTCTCCCCGTCGGGGAGCACGTCGTAGACCGCGACGATGGCGGCGTGGCGGAGCCGCGAGGCGGCCCGCGCCTCCTCGAGGAACACGCGGACCGCCGCCGGGGTCGCGCGCTCGGGCCGGAGCCTCTTCACCGCGACGAAGCGCTCGAGCCGGTGGTCGTAGGCGAGGTGGACCGCCCCGAGTCCCCCGCCCCCGATCCTCTGGAGGAGGCTGTAGCGGCTGCCGAGCGGCGCCCCCCCGGCCGCCGGGATCCCCTCGGGCGCCGAGGTCTCCTCCGCGAGCTTGTCGGGAAGGTCCACGGGGCGGGATTGTAGCTAGCTCGCGTGATTCGCGCTCCGGTCGTGCCGTCGCGCGGATGAGGCCAGCTAGCGGACTTCCCAGATCCCGACCCGCTTCCCGCGCGCGCGCGTCTCGGCCGCGCGCAGGAGGTCCATCTTCTTGCAGGGGATCTCCTCGCGGACCCGGGCGAGCCCCCGCTCGATCAGGTCGGCGTTCACGAGCGTGTCCCCCACGTACGCGTAGGCGAGGAGCGACCCGCCGTCCGCAAACCCCTCGCCCGCGGTGTTGAACTCCGGGGGCGGCTCCTGCCGGTAGAGGCCCCCCTCCTTGCGGTCGTCCTCGATCCCGACGCGCTGCCCGAAGAGCTTCTCCTTCAAGTACGCGATCGCCCGGTCGGCCAGGTACTCGCTCCGCTCGCTCGAGTAGGCCGGCGCCGCCACTCCCGTGAGCAGGACCTTCTCGTCGGGGACGTCCACGACCCCGTTCCGGTTCAGGTCCACGCCGATCGTGTTCCCGTCGTAGACCTCGAGCACGTAGTAGGTGGGCGCGTAGGACTCCGTGGCGAGCCGCGCCTGCGGGTCGTCCGGGACCCCCGAGCAGCCGAGGGCGGCGGCCAGGAGCAGGCTCCACGCGGCGAAGGAGGGGTTCTTCATGCGACCTCCGGGGGAGGCGGATGATAGGCCCGTCGGATTGCGAGAGTCAACTAGCTCGAGTCATTCGCGCTCCGGTCACGCCCTCGCGCGAATGGCGCGAGCTAGAACGTCTGCCCCACGTTCAGGAAGAACGCGAAGGGAGCCTCGTGGGAGCGGCTCTCCTTGATTCCGAGCCCCCTCACGAACGTGCCCCCGACGGCGCGGTTCCGTGGTACTCGCCGGCGGTCGGGGTTCCAGCCGATGTCCACGCCGATCGGGCCGATGGGGGTGTCGAAGCGGAGCGCGCCCCCGATCGCGTAGGCCAGGTCGGTCGGGCGCGTGCGGTAGCGGTCGCGGTCCGCCCCGAGCGGCACCATCGCGAGCGCCTCGTCCCGGTAGGGCCAGATCGTCCCGATGTCCACGAATCCGAGCACGGCGAGCCCGAAGAGCTTCGGGAGCGCCGGCCAGACCCGCACCCGCGCCTCGATGTTCACGATGGCCCGTCCGAGCCCCCCGATCGGGTGGCCGGCCTCGACCACGGCCGTGAGGGGGTTGTCCACCGTCATCGGCCCGAGGTCCCCCTCCCCGAACGACCGCACCGTGTCGTGGCCGCCGGCGTAGGCGCGGTAGGGGAGCGGGAGCTTGCTGTCCAGGAGGAACGAGTCCGGAGACCCGCCGGGCACGAGCACGAAGATCGGGTCGGGGATGTGGTAGCGGGCGAGCGCCGAGCCCTTGAACGCGAGGGTCGCCTGCCCGGCGCTCACGTACATGTGGATCGCCCCCGAGATCTCCCGGAAGTCCACCGTGCCCCCCGCGTCGCCCCCCGCCGTGCGGCCCGCCAGCGTGCAGAAGGCGCCCCGGCGCGTGTTCACCGGGCTGTCACGCCCCTCGAAGGTCACCCGCAGCGAGAGCGCCGAGAGCGAGGTCACGCCGACTTCGGACTCGAGCCCCGGGGCCGGGTCGTAGACCCGCGTCCGGTCGAACTCGTACTTGACCTCGGCCGTCGCGTCCCGGAAGAGGAGCCGGGAGAACGAGACGGCGGCCCCCACGCTCTCGGTCCGGTAGGACGGGTCGCGGCGGAGCGGCTCCGGGCGATCCTCCCAGTGCCCCTCGGCCACCCCGCGCACGGCGAGCCCCGTGAAGCTCGGCAGCACCCATGGGTCTATGAACCGCCCCTCGACGCGCCTCCGGATCTCCGAGAGGATCGCGCGCCCCTCGATGATCTCGGCCATGCCGAAGCTCTCGTGGACGAGGCCGAGGGCGTTGGTGAAGACCGCGCGGGGCGCCACGCGGACCCCCTCGGTGTTCCCGTAGCCGAAGTCGGCCTCGAGCCGGACCGGGTCGTTCTCGATCACCTCCACGTCCACGTCCACCCAGTCCGGCTGCCCGGGGGTCGGGCGGAACTTCATCCGGACGCTCTCGAAGATCCCGAGGCGCACGAGCGCCTGCTGCGCCGTCTCGAGCGCGCCCCGCTCCCCCACCTTGCCGACGAGTTGGTCCAGCTCGCGGGCGAGGATCCGCGGCGCCGTCCGCGACCGCCCCTTCACGTGGTAGGCGCGCACGAGCGCCTGGGGCCCCTCGGTCACGCGGAGTGCGAGGTCCCAGACCGGCCCGCACGCCCGCCGGACGGGCTCGGCCACGACCTTCGCGAGGGGAAAGCCGAGGGTCGCGTAGAGGTCCACGAGACCGTTCCGGGCGCGGGCGGCGCTCTGCCGGGCGTAGATGCCTCCCGTCACGGCCCCGGCCGCGCGGAGCGCCTCCGCGATCTCCTCCGGCTCGAGGCTCCCGGCACCGGTCACCTCGACGCTCCCGAGGCTCGCCCGGAGCCCCTCGGTCACGACGAGTCGGACGGAGGCCCGCTCCCGGTCCTCGGAGAACGCGGTGCGGTCCTCCACGATCGCGACATCGAGGTAGCCTTCCGCGAGGTAGCGGTCGCGCATCTGCTGCATGGACTCCTCGACGATCCTCTGGACGTAGACGATCGAGCCGAAGACCGGGAATGTCCTCGGCGCCCGGTCTCGATAGAAGTCGTCGAGCAGCGACGCGGGGAGCGCCTGCGCGCCCTCGATCCCAAGCTCCTCGACCGTGACCCGGGGACCGGGCGTCACGTCGAAGGAGACGCCGACGGGCTCGCCCGGCGCCCGGTCCTTCACGCGCGGCTCGACCGTCGCGAAGTGGTAGCCGTGGCTCCGGAGCTTCTCGACGATCCGGTAGGAGGCGTCGTCCAGGTGGATGCGCTTGGGTCCCTCCTCGGCGATCCGGCGGAAGGTCTCGGCCGCCTCCTCGGCGAGCTCCGCGGCAGTCGCCACGGCGGGCGCCCGCAGGTGGACGCGGATCGGCTCGGAGGTGCCGAGGTCGGGAAGGCCGCCCGCGCAGCCGGCGGCGAGAGCCGCTGCCAGACTCGACGCGGCGACACCCTTCGACGGGCTCAGGGCACGGCGGCGACGCGGCGACTCGGCGAGGGCGAGGGTCACTGCCCTACCTCCCGAACGCCACGCGCAGAGAGAGCCCCCCGTGGTACGTCCCGTCGGGCTCCCGCTCGCCGTAGAGGGCGAGCCAGGGCCAGCTCTCCACCGGCTGGAACTCAGCTCGCAGAGACGTGCCCCCTCCGGGGCCCGCCTTGGCCTCCAGGGTGAAGCGCTCCACCGCCGGGATGAACCTCGAGAGGAGCGACCGCATCACCCCGGTGAGCAGCTCGCTGAAGAGATTCCTCGCGCCCGCGCCGCCGGAGATCTCCTCCGGGGCCATCCCGACCAGGACGTAGGAGAGCATCTCCTCCTGCGTCAGCCCGGGCGGCTGCGACGTCAGCTCCCCGACCGGGTTCACCTCGGCGGGCGGGTCCCAGGGGCCGTGCAGGTGGATGTAGATCGTATGGCGCCCCTTCCGGACCGACGCGCTCCCGTCCACGATCGGGCGCATGGGGGCCTGCTCCGTGAACTCGAACTCCCCGCGCTCGATCCTGAGCGGTTGGAGCGAGAAGGCGCCGGCCTCCACCAGCATCGGGATCGGCCGCACGTCGCCCCCCTCGAAGACCGCGCGTCCCACGAGATAGGGGGCGGTGTTCGGGCCGAGCAGCCGCATCTCCTCCGGTATCCGGACGGAGGTCGTGAGGAGGTTATTCCGGACGCGCACCGCGGCGAACGGCGTCCGCGCCCGGAGGTCGCACTCGATCTTGCGGAGCCCCGGGACCCGGAACGCGAGATCCAGGAGCGGCGCCCCGGTCCTCTGCGCGATGAAGAGGAAGTCCTTCCGCCACTCGCCGTCGGTCACGTCCACGGTCCCGGTGACCCGGGACTCCGCCAGCGTCCCCGCGATGCGGGCGTCCACGTGGGCTCGCAGCCGGAAGTCCACGACCGTCCGCTTGTCCCCGGTGAGGAGGAGGACGTCGCGCCCCTGGAAGTGGAGAGCGAACGTGCCGGGCAGCCAGCCATCCATGTCCACGCGGCCGGAGAGGCTCGTGGGGCCCCCCCCCAGCTCGCCCCGGAGAGGCTCCCCCTCGGGGACCCGGAGAGTCCGGCCGGCGAGGAGGATCGCGCCGTCGAGTCCGCCGATCGTGGGCACGACGCGCAGGAACCGTGCCTCCGCCTCGCGCACCTCGACGCGGCCTGTGAGGTCGGGAGCCCCGAGCGGGCCCGCGAGCCCGACCACGGCCGAGAGGGTGCCCGCGGCCTTCTCCACGTGGCGCGTCCAGGTGGGCAGCACCCCGAGGCGCGCGTCGCGGAGGACCACCTCGCCCCCCTCGACCCGGGGGGCCTCATCGCCGCGGAGCGCCGCCCCGAGCCCTACCTCGGCGGCCCTCCGGAAGAACGCCGGCCAGCCGGCCGGCGCGTCGAGGCGGCCGCTCGCGGAGAGGCTCCCGATGGAGCTGCTGGCCTCGAGCCGGTGCAGGTCCAGGAACCACTTCGAGACCGTCCCGTCGGCCGAGAAGCTCCCGGCCTCCACGCCGGGGACGGCGAGGTCCGAGCCGCCGATGTGCGGGACCGCGATGAGGGGCTCGCGCAGGGTCCCCCGGATCCGCGCCCGCCCCTCGACGCGACCGGTCGGGACGATCTTCCAGGCGAACGTCTCGGCGAGCTTCTTCACGTCCGTCTCGGCGAGCTCGACGCCCAGGTCGGCGTCCCCGCGCCCGTCGAGCGGCGGCTTCACGCGGAGGCCGTCGAGCCCGACCTCGAAGCCGAGCGCGAGCGGGATCGTCCCGCTCGCCGTGAGCGCGAGGCCCCGCCCCGCGAGCCGTCCTCGCTCCACCCGGAGATCCCCGTCCCGGAAGCTCCCCTGCGCGCTCGCCGCGAGGTCGGTGAGCTTCCCAGTCGCCCCTCCCGAGACCTCGGTCGAGGCCGAGGAGACGACCGGCTCGGCGAGGCTCCCTTCGGCCTCGAGCGCGGCGCTCCCGCGGCCCGACACGGCGCCCGGGCGCCCGAGGGCCTCCGCGAGCGCCCCGAGGTCGAGCGCCGTCGCGTCCGCGCGGAGCCGGAGGCCCGGCGCGTCGGCCCACGCCCGCAGCCCCTCGAGGTCGCCTCCCCTCTCACCCGGCGGGGGCCGCGGGACCGACGCCGACGCCTGGCCCCGGCCCCCGAGGGCCCGGAGCCCGGCCTCGTCGAGGACGAGCGACCCCTCCTCGAAGGAGACCTGGGCCTCCCCCTCGAGGGGCTGCCCCGCGAGACGCGCGCCCGAAAGCGACGCCGACCCCCGGCCGCGGGGGCCCCCCGGCCCCCGGGCGAGCCCCAGCTCGGCGTCGAGACGGCCGCCCTCGATCCGTGGACCCGGCGCGCCGCCGGCGGCGCCGGCCGTGTCGCCCCCCCGCGCGAGGAGATCGCCGAGGCGGACGTCGCGGAGACGCGCCACGAGCCTTGTCTCGGGGTCCCGGAGCAGGTCGCGGAGCGCCGCCCCCGCGGGACGCCCCCGCAGGCGGCGCGGGTCGGGCAAGTCCGCCTCGCGGACGAAGAGGCCGCCGTCCTCGGACGTCACCTCGAGCGACGGGACGCGGAGGCGGCCTCCCCCGAGCTGGGCCTCTCCCGCCACGGAGGCGCCCCTGAGGACGCCCCACTCGACCTCCCGCCCCGTCACGCCGGTGAGGGACACCTCGAGGGCGTTCCGTGGCCCGCGGACGAGCACGCGCCCGGAGGCGCTCCCGGAGAGCCCCTTCACCCCGAGCAGGTCCGAGACGAGACCCAGGTCCACCCTCCGGACGTCGGCCGCGGCCCGGACCTCCCCGTCGGATTCGACCGCCCCTTCCTCGAGCGTCGCCTGGAGCCCCGATCCCTCCAGTTCGAGCGGACCCACGAGGGAGACCTCGCCTCCCTTGAGTAGGATCTCCGCCGGGCGCTTGAGGCTCGCCTCGCTCCCCCGGGCCACGGCCCGCAGCTCGCTCAGCGTGAGGCGCGCCCCGCCCCCCTCGGCCGGGCCGAGGAGACCCCGGGCCGAGACGGAGCTGCCGTTCGGTCGGTCCACGTTCAGCTGCTCGACCTCGACGCGCTTGCCCTCGAAGTCGAGGGCGAGCTTCCCCGTCCCGATGGGCTCGCCGAAGAGGCGCACCTCCGTGAGGGGCAGGTCGGCGGACCCGCTCATCTCCCGGACGCGCCCCCGGATCGCGATCTCCCCGCGGAGCGAGGCCCCGAACGGGAGGTCCCCGAAGATCCGGCGGAGGATCTCCTCCGCCCGCGAGAGCTCGACGCCGGTCCTCGTGCTCAGCGCGAACCCGGCCGCCCACTCCATCCGCCCGTTCCCGGTCACCCGGTCGGGGCCCGAGCGGGCGTCGAGGCTCGACCACGAGAACAGCTTCGGGGCGAGGCGGACGTCGGCCCGGAGGCTCTCGACCCCGATCGTCTCGATCACCCCCGGCCCCGCCTCGAGCGTCCCGTCGTAGACCATGGCCTTGAGGCGCCCCGACCAGCGGCCTCGCGTGCGCGCCGGCCCCCGGACGGGCTCCCCCGACGCCCGGGTCCGGAGGGCGAGCGTCGCCAGGTCGGAGAGCGACGCCTCCATCCCCACGTCGAGGGTCCCGTCGGTCCCGACCGTGCCCGCGAGGTCGGCGCTCCCCTTCGCTCCCCGCACCCGGATCGTCAAGTCGCCCCGCTTTCCCCGGACCCGTGCGAGGTCGAGGGTCGCCTCGTCCAGGACGAGGTCGCGGATCGTCGGGCGCCTCCAGAGGAGCCTCACCTTGCCGGTCAGCCCGTCCCACGGCGGCCCCCAGATCTCCCCCGAGGCCGAGCCCTCGACGAGGCCCCCCATTGCCGGCCACCGGTAGGCCGCGACGACGGGGGCGGCGGGGAGGCCCCGCCCGGTCACCCGGAGCATGACCGGCGGGCGCGTGGGCGCCGCCAGGCGGCTCCACTCCCGCCCGAAGTCCGGGTCGGAGGGGTTCCCGCCCTTGCGGATCGGGGCCTCGAGGCGCATCCCGAGCGCGCCCTCGCCCCAGTCCCCGGCCGCCTCGATCGTGAGCGGGTCGCCGTGTCTCGGGGGCAGCGTCGCGACGCCGCGCCCCGAGACGGGCCGGCCCCCGATGGTCAGGTCCGAGACCACCACCCGCTCTCGCGTGATCTCGACGCGGAGCTCCAGGTCCCGCGCCTCGCCGGAGGTCGGCGGGAGCGCGGCGCGGGCGCGGGCCACCTGGACGAGCCCGCGCGACCCGCCGGCCTCGCGCTCGAGGGTGCCGGAGATCCCCCGGAGCACGAGGGTGGAGGGGTTGAGCCGCAGCACCGCGGTGCCGTCGAGGACCACGATCCGGGGGAGGAGCGGCAGGCGGTCCTGGGGGGGAGGAGGCTTCCGCTCGGGGGGTCGCGGCAGAGCGGAGCCCGCGACGTCCATCTCGATCGCCGCCCCGCGCAGCACGACCTCGAGCACCACGGGCTTGCGCTTGAGCAGGATGTTGAGCGGCGAGACCACGACCTCGGCCTCCTCGGCCGAGATCCTGCGGACACCTCCGAGGCGGCTCGGCCCCACGATCGTCACGCCCCGGGCGATCGCCCGGCGGTGGTCGCCACCGAGCGACACGATCGAGATCCCGCCGCCCACCTCCTTGTGGATCTCCTTCAGGATCTCGCGATGGACGAGGGGGACGAGCAGCACGACCCGCTGCGTGTAGGCGGCCGCCGCGACGGCGAGGACGCCGATCGCCACGACGGTCGCCTGGCGCGCGAGGCGGGCGACGCGCAGCCTCATGCGGTCCATCCCGTCCGCGCGGCGCGCTCCCGCAGCCGCTCGGCCTCGGCCTCGAGGCCCGCCTTCCCGAGGAGCGCCCAGGCCGCCCGCTTCCCGCCCTCCACCCCGGGCTGCCCGTAGGGGTCGGCCCCGTAGAGGTCCCCGGCGACTGCGACCGACACTTGGAGCAGCATGAGGAGTCCGCCCACCGTGCCCCCGGAGAGGTCGGGGAGCCGGAACGTGGCGCTCGGGCGCCCCGCCGCGGCGAGGGAGGCGGCTGTCCCTTCCCGCTCGGCCTCGAGCAGGGCCGAGAGGCCGCGGCCCGGGAGCACCGTCTCCCCGGCCGGACCGAGCGCGGGGATGGCCACCTCGGCCCCGTGGTCCTGGACTGCGAGGAACGTCGTGAACGCCTCCGGCGGCCCTTGCACGAGCCACTGCAGGAGGGCGTGCTGGTCGGCCGGGCCGCGGGCCGGGACCGGAAGCGGCCCGACTGGCCCGCGCGCGGTCGGCTTCCCGAGGCTCTCGGCGAGGAGCTGCCGGTACCACTCCGCGAGGGCGTCGAGCCGGTCGGCGTACGGCCAGAAGACCACGGTCCGCCGGCCCCGCAGCCGGTCGAGGCCGTGGACGAGGGCCGCGTGGACGAGGGCGGGGCTCTCCGCGGGCGGAGCGGAGAGCGCCCGCGCGGCCTCGGCGCGGGCGCCGGCCGCGACCGCCGCCACGTCCACCCCGACCGCGGCGGCCGGCAGCAGGCCCGCCGCCGAGAGGGCCGACCAGCGCCCCCCCACGGCCGTGGGGATCGGGAGGGCCCGGATCCCCTCCCGCGAGGCGAAGGCCCGGAGCGGGCCACGCTCGGGGTCGGTGACGACCGTCACGTGCGACTTCCAGCGCGGCCCCAGGGCCGTCTGGAGCCAGCCGAGGAAGACGGCGAGCGTCGCGAGAGTCTCGAGTGTCTCCCCCGACTTCGAGACCGCGAGGACGAGGGTCTCCGAGGGGACCAGGTCCTGCATCGCGGACGAGATCGTGCCGGGGTCCACGGAGTCTAGGACGAGGAGCCGCGGCCCGGCGCTCCCCTCGCCGGGGCGGGGGGCGAGGGCCCGCAGGAGCGCCTCCGCCCCCAGGGCCGAGCCCCCGATCCCGAGGAGGACGATCGCGGCGAAGCGCCTCCGGGCCTCCTCGCCGGCCGCGGCGACGGCTTCGAGGTCCGCGGAGGAGGGGAGTTCCAGGAACGCGGCCCCGCCGCCTCGGGCGCGTGGCTCGGCCAGCCTCTCCCGGGCCTCGCCGGCACGGACGAGGAGGGCCCCGAGGTCGGTCTCCGAGAGCCCGCCCGCCTCGGCGAGAGCGTCCCCGTATTCGAGGCGGATCACCCGGCCGATTATAGCGGGCCCGCTTGGACGCCGGTCCCGCGGGGCGCGATAATGGACGGCCCATGCGATGCGGCTCCTGCGGGCACCTGAACGTCGCCGGCAGCGTCCGGTGCGCCCGGTGCGGATCGGGCCTGACGCGGCTGATCTCGGCGAAGGAGCACGGTCCTCCCGAGCCCCCGGGGGCCGGCGGCGAGGGGGCCCCCGCCACGACCCGCAAGGTGGGGAAGGTGAAGAGCGAGATCCTCCGCCTCTTCGCCGTGGACGTGAAGCGCGAGCGGCCCGCGGGAGCCCCCGCGCCCGCCGCCCCCGGAGCCGCCCCCCCCGGGGCCGCCGCCGCGACGGCGCTCCCGACGGCGGAGCCGGTCGGGGCCGGCGCGGCGCCCCCCGCCGAGAAGAAGAAGACGAGCACGACCAAGAGGCTCGCCGCCCGCCTGGTGTCGGGGGCCGTGGCCGGGGCGAAGAAGGTCGGGAAGCACACCTCCAAGATCCTCCGCGCCGTGACGGGGCCGGTGACTGGCGGCGCCGCGACCCGCGCGGGGGCGTCGGGGGCGTCGCGGAAGCTCGAACCCTGCAGCGCCTGCCAGGCTCCCTTCGTGCGGGAGGAGCTCTTCGAGGTGCGCCTGAAGCTCTACTGCGAAGGCTGCTTCCGGAAGCGCGCCGAGCTGTTCGGGCAGGACGAGGTCCAGGACGCGGAGGCCCGGCGCATGGAAGCCCTCCGCGCCGCGGCTCGGGCGACCCAGGCGGCGGCGGCGGCCGCGGCGGCCCCGCCCCCGGCCGCCCCCGGCACTCGGCGCAACACCACGAACCGCTACAAGGTCCAGCAGGACGCCTTCAAGAAGTACGTGGACGAGCGCCAGCAGGCCCCCCAGGCGACGACGATCCTCTGGCCCAAGTGCGCCTACCACCCCGACCACTCGACCAAGGACCGGTGCGCCTCGTGCAAGAGGCCGATCTGCGCCCTCTGCATCATCCGCCGCGGGGACCTGACCTACTGCACCCGTTGCGAGAAGTCGGGAGCGACGGTGGTCCCGCTCGCGAGCGAGCGGTACGAGGGACTCTCCACCTCCACGGGGGAGGCGATCCGGGACCTCCTCTTCTACCCGGGCGTCTACTTCCGGAACCTCCCGGCGCAGGGAGGGATCCTCCGTCCCTTCTTCTTCGCCCTCGGCGCGTGGGCCCTGGCGAGCCTCGCCTCCTTCACGGTCGTCGGCCTGTTCTTCTCCCGGTTCCTGAACCTCTCGCTGGACATGGAGGAGATCTTCAACCACGCGATCCCGATCCTCGTGGCCGTCCCCCTGCTTGCCGTCGCGAACCTCCTGTGGTCGAGCCTCGCGAGCGCCGGCCTGGGGCAGCTCTTCGGCGGGCGCGCCCGCTTCGCCCACGCGTTCCGCGCGGCCTGCCTCTCCTCCGGGCCGGTCGTCCTCCTCGCGATCCCGGTCCTGGGCCTCGTGGCGGCCCCGGTCTTCCACCTCAGGGCCTCGATCGAGGCGCTGCGCGAGGTCCACCGGCTCCCGGGCACCTCCGCCGCCGCGGTCGCGATCCTCGCCTTCGCCGGGACGGTCGCGACGACGGGGATCCTCGCGGGGATCGTGCTGTCGTAGTTCCTACTCGGCGGCGGCGCCGGAGGGGGATCGCTCGGGGCGCGCCGCAATGGCCCGGCGGGCCTTCTCCTCCGCCTCCAGCGCGGCGTCCCGTGCGATCCACTGAGCGATCACCAGGTCCAGCTCAGCGACAGCCGTCGCGACAAGCGCAGGGAGAGCGCGCGGGGAGTCGGGCTTCTCGCCCTCCTTCAGTGCCTTCTCCAGTTCCTCGCTGAGGACCTCGGCGCAGCCCTCGGGGAAGCTCGAGACCGGCACCGGAACGAGCCAGCGCCACTGGTCCCACCCCGGTCCTGTCCCGGGGATCGGCTCCTGCTCGACGCCGGTGCCGCCTTCTCTCGCTGACGCTCCGTCCGCGGGCGCGGTCTTCGGCTGCAGCAGCGGCCCCATGTGCCCCTCGAACCAGCGGGCGATGCGGAGCTTCTGGTCTAGCGAGCCCCGCTTGAGCGGCGACTCGCTGAAGAGCTTCCAGAGGAGCTTGACGTGACGTATCCCGAGTTCCCGCATCAGGACGGACTCCGCTGTCATGTGCATCGGCGGCCTCCCCTCCAACTCTAGATCGGCGTGTAGAGATAGAGTTCAAGCGTGGCGAGCCAGTCTATGGTCGAGCCAGCCGCGCCGGTGACGCTCACACGCAGATCGTTGCCGGATATCGTGTAGGTGGCGTCCCAGCTCGCCACATCCTCCCAGGTGTCCCCCACGATCGCCCCGATCGTCGGCGCCCCCGCGCTCTGGCGCTTCCCCCACACCTCGCGGCGGTAACCCGCGCAGCTCGTCGAGGACTGCCGCATCGCGAGCACGATCGCGCGAGCGAGGAACGTCGTCTCGTCCGGGATCGTGTAGCTGAGCACCGTCGTCTGCGTGGCGTTCGTCGTCTGGACGGTCGCACTGATCCGGTGCGGTGTGAGCTTCGTGAGGGCCATCTACGAGGCCTCCCGGAGGATGGCGAATTCTCCAAGCCGCGCTCCGAGACGTTCGAGGGTCTCCGTGAGGCACCACCAGCAGACGGCGATCCGGCCGCGCGACGCGTGCACCCACTCGTAGGCGCAGTCCCGACCGCAGCGCGGGCAATGCGGCTCGGCAGGCGAGAGGGTCGTGACCCCGCCCGACGGGGACCTGGCCTTGAGAGCACCGCCCTCCGTGTAGATGAGTTGCGTGTTGGCGACGTTGGACGTGGGAACCGTCGTCGCATTCGCCATCGCCAGGATGCCGGCGCCTCCGCCGAAGCTGCCCGTCTGGTTGATGCCGAGATTCGTGGCCCAAAGCCAGCAGTTCGAGTTCGCCTCCAGGTGCACCGCCTCTGAACCGATCGCGTCGTAGAGGGAGAAAGTGCCGCGGTTGCTCGTGACGTAGAGCCGAGCCCACTGGCGGTTCAGGTTCGAGCTGTTCTCGCAGGTGAAGACCCCGCTACTCGTGGGCCGCCACTGGATGGTCTGCGAGCTGTGGTCGTAGAACCAGAAGTTCGTCGCGTCGCCCCAGGAGAGGTCGTTCTCGGTGAGGACAGCGTTGGTGCTGGCGCCGAACCGGGCCGAGCCGCGGACATCGAGCCGAGCCCCCGGGCTGGCGTTCGCGTAGACGGTGAGCCCGTCCGAGGTGCCCTTCGCAACCCAGGTCGTGTTGTTGATCCCGAGCAAGATGGCGCCCGTCGAGGATGGGGCATTCAGGATCGTGAGCTGGCCGCTGATGTTCCCCTCGCTCGCTAGGAAGTAGTTCGTGGAACTGAGGACCGTAATCCCGGAGGCGCGGCCGAGGCCCCAGAAGGTCGTTGAATCCGAGACGCGGCCGAACACCGCCTGGGCCGTCCCCACGCTGTCGTACATCCGCCAGAGTCCGTCGCTCTGGTCGTAGAGCGTCTGGAACCCGCCGCTGAGCCCGAATGCCGCGTCCCCGCGGGTGGCGGGGAGCGTCGTCGAGCCGACGAGGAGGTAGCTGTCCTCGACCTTGAGGGGTCCGCGGGTCGCCCGGATGGACCCGGCCGCGCCTCCGCCGACGCCGCTGCCCGGCTGGAGGACCACGTCCCCGCCCGCCGAGGGTCCCCCGCCCACGGCGTCTCCGCCGGCGAACGTGGCCGTGTGGCCCGCGCCGGTCGCGGTCGTCTCGGTGCCGAGCGTGACGTTCGCGTTCCGGGCCCGGCCGACGCGGACGTCCGTGCGGCCGAGGTCCGACGTGTTCGTCTCGACGAGGGCCGCGTTCGTGAAGTTGAGGAGCCGCGGGTGCGGAGTGACCGCGGCCCCCGCGAAGGCGACGTCCGGCCGTATGAAGGTCTCTGCCTGCGGCATTCTAGTCGTCCGCCCTGAAACCGAATACCACCACGATTTCGCCCGAGGAGCCCGCGCTCTTCGCGGTCGAGGAGCGGTTCACGAGCGCCACGTGAAGCTCGCTCGTGGCGTCCTGGTCCCGGTAGGGGAGCCAGAGCCCGTGCGCGTCGTAGCGCCAGGCACCGACCGCGTCCATCTGGAGCCCGTCTCCCTCGGCGAACCGGACCGAGGCGAGGTAGGTGTCGAGGTCCAGGTCCGCGTTCGTAAACGTGTCCTTCGTGAAGAGCGCGATTTCCCAGGCGAGGTTCTGGTCCGAGAGGATCGAGACGGACTCGATCCGCCCCGAGTTCGCCGGGAGCCCCGTGAGGTTCGCCGTCGCCGAGGCGCCCTGGGAGAGGGAGCCCGTGAAGTTCACGTCCTTGTCGGAGCGGATGAGCGTGAGGTCGGGGGTGACGACCTGGACCGGGATCGTCGCGCCGCCGCCGATATAGGCGAGGATGGCGTTGCCGTCGGCCGTGGACTTCCAGCCGACGAGGGCCTCGGCTCCGGGGGAGGGTGTGGGGTTGTACCCTCGCAGGATCTGGTGGAAGTAGTTCGTGGACATCGCGCGCGCGCCGAGGGTATCCCCGGCCGACCCTCGCAACGCGCGCGCCGTCGCTCTAGAAGCAACGCCGGATTCTCCGCCAACGGCGCCTCGACCCAACACCAGTGCGCGCGAAGCCATGCGATCGGCCGGGGGAGGGGGGCATTCGGACCGACAGTGGGAGTTACGTCGCGACGGCGAACTTGGAACCGAGTCGGTAGCGAGTTTCTCGCGCCCCAGTACACGAGCGCGTCGTAGGTTACGCACGCAACGTGGAATTCGAGCGGAGTTCCTCGCGACTTTCGGCGGACGTATCCGGGCCACCGCCTGGCCGCGCGAGCGCGACAGCGTAATGCGGACGGCTGTTGTTAGCCTGCAATGCCAGGCACCTCAAGAGATTCCGCCGACGACGAGGCTCGGAAATACCGGCGGGGTCCCCAACGAGGACCCGCCGGCCCAGGGCTTGCGATAGCGAGGGCTCGCGGACAATCGCGCCGCGGCCTCCGGGCTGCGGACGGGGAGGATTGAATGGCGCAGTCTACGATCCCGTGGACCCAGGCGAGCCTGATCGCGAACCCGGTCGTCGGGCATCCGTCGCTCTACGACGGCCTGTACCGGATGGACCAGTTCTTCGCGAAGCTGCCCTTCGTGGCCATTCGCGGGCGCTCGCTCAAGGTCCCCCACGTCCTGATCCAGGACAACGTGGCCGCCTTCAACACCTACAACAGCATCGGCGACCGCTTCGTCCGCGCGATGGACCCCACGGGCAACCCGGGCACGGACCTGACAGCCGCGAACGACACCAAGATCCAGGAGGCCTACCAGCTCAACCCGACCACGCCCTGGGAGTTCCACCTCAAGCGGTTCACCGGCGACGTCATCATCAACTCGGCCGTGCTGCGGAACGCCAGCAGCGACAATCCGCAGGCCCAGCACCAGATCGCGATGAAGCTCCTGGCGCTCCGCTACCAGTACTGCGACACGCTCTTCAACGGGCCCAACCCCGCAGCGAACCCTGACCAGACGCGCGACTTCCGCGGGATCGACAACATGTTCACCGGGACGGCGCCGACCCTGGCGGCCACGCAGAGCCGCGCCGGGACCCTCGGCGCAGGGAGCATCCCCAACATCGAGACCGACCTGGCCGCGCTCGTCCACATGGTCCAGGGGGCGAACGGCCGGTGCGACTTCATCGTGATGAACCCCATCATGTACGCCGTGCTCCTTCGGAACCTCTCCATCAACGGGGCGATCCTGCCGTCGGAGTGGGACCCGGTCCTGAAGGCCAGGATCCCGCTCTACCACGGCGTCCCGGTCTACAGGAGCCGGTTCGTCACGATCGGCTCGACGGAGCCGGTCCCTCCCACCGCGACCATCAGCACGAACGTCTTCGCCGGGGTTTTCGGATTCGGGGAGGGCTGCTTCGGGATGTACCAGGAGGACGAGGGGGAGAACGGGGTCACGGTCGAGCACCTCGGACCCATGCCGACCACGGACGCGCACCAGTACCGCGTGTCCTGGATGGCAGGCTTCGGGTTCTGCGGGCTGAACTCCCTCGCGCGCCTGACGTACACGACCGCCGCGTTCCCGGTGCCGATCTCGGTGTAGCGGCCTTTCCAGGAGACCCCATGCCCGACCCGCGCGCCCCCGGCGGCCAGACGCAGACGATGGAGACCCCGTTCTACGGCATGCCGGGGAGCGGGTGGATCTGGGGAAACATCACGCCGGCGCGGGTGGCTTCCGGGGTCTCGGCAGGCGCGCCGATCGGGCCGTTCGCGTACTCATGGGGCGGGCCCGCTGTCGGAGGCGCCTCGGGCGCCCCTCCGGCGCCCTCCGGGACGGCCGGCGCGGGTGGCTACATCGAGGGCCGGGGCCTCGTGAGACCCTCCCTCCCCGCTCCCCGGCCGACGAGTCCATTCCCGGCGCGGGGGCCGGGGGGTGGGTGGTGGTCGGGGATGGGGCCGGCGCGTGCACGCGGACCGGCGGGCCGCGCCCTGGCCCGTACGGAGCCCTCGATGGCTCGCCCGTCCGGCCGGGCCGCCGCGGCCGGTCTCGAGCGACTGCTCTCCCCCGATGATCCGAGCCGGACGGCGCTCGTCCTCGTGGGGCGCCCGGGCGCGCTTCTCCAGAATGGGGTTCACGCGGCGCGGTTGTCCCGCGAGGGGGCTGGCCGAAAGCTCTCTCCGAACGACCCGCGGAGTACGACGTCGGTCAACGGCGGGTTCGAGGGTCGGCCCGGGCCTCTCCCGGGATTCGCCGCACCTCGGCGCGTGACTCTCGAGAACGCCCCCGAACTCGGCGGAGTGCTCTTCCCGCCTACCTCCCCCATCGTCGCGGGCGGCCCCTTCTTCCCCGCCGTACCGGCAATCCGGCCCAAGCCGGCGGCCCCCTCGGGGCCGGCAAAGACACTCACCGTCACGGGGAGCGGTACTCCGAGCCCTGCTCCCACGGTGACCGTGGCGCCCTCGATCCCGACCCCGACGGGGACGATCCCCACGAGCTGGCCGACGGCACCGGCCCCGCCGACCACGACGCAGGCGCCGACGGCGACGACGCAACCGACCGGACCTGCTTCCCCGGTGCCCGCGTGACTCCGAGAGGGACACTCTGATGCCCGAGCCGTGGTATCCCGGGTATCCAGGCACGCCGCAGGGAGGAGGGGCCGGCGGCGCCTATTACGCCCCCGGGGGTGCCGGGTACACGGGACAGGCGGGTTCCGGGTCCGGGGTCGGCGACTCCGGAGGCGGCGGCGACACCGGCGGATACCCGTATCCGGGGACGACCCCCTCGGGGGATCTTGGGCCTGTCCTGTACACGGAGCCCACCTACTACACGTCCCCGACCCCTACGGTGCCCACCGGGACGGGCGGGATCGTCATCACGGGCGGAACTCTGAGCCTCTCCACGCCCACCACGGGAACCGTCATCCTGTACACGTCCAACGGGTGGACACTCAGCGGAACGCTCGATGTCGCCCAGGTCGCCGGGGGCTTGGTCACCACCGGCACGATCCTCATAACCGGCGGCTCGCTGGAGTTGAACTCGCCGACGACCGGGACGGCGACCCTGGTAGTGACCGGCAGTGTGGTCATCAACGGCTGGGTCGTTCTGACGGGCGCAGGAGGGACAACCCCAGCCGGCGGAGGCTGGCCTCCCACGTTCGCGCCATACTTCCCACCACAAGCTCCGGTGGCGCCAGCGCCTGGACTTCAGGTCACGGGGTCGAGC
>JAKEIC010000016.1 GCA_022614695.1 Planctomycetales bacterium
CTCTCCGAGACGCAGGCGTCGCTCCGGGTGCGCGCCATCCGCGTCGCCGGGCTCTCGGCGCCGCTCGAGGAGCTGGCCCGCGAGGCCGCGGGAGCCGACGAGCCCCGCGCGCGGGTCGCGGCGATCTCCCTCCTGGCCGCCCGTGCCCTCGAGGAGCCGGCGGCGATGCGGGCGCTCGCGGGGGCCCTCGCCGATGGCGACGCGGAGGTGCAGGCCGCGGCCGCGGTGGCCCTCGGCCGGTCCGCGCTCCCCGCCGCGGAGGTCGCCGCGCTCCTTCACCCTCTGGCGGGCTCGCCCGAGGAGGCCGTCCGGATCGAGGCCCTCCGCGCCCTCGCCGCGGTCGGGGCTCCGGAGGCGGCGGGCCTCGCGCGGGAGTGGCTCTCCGGAGAGAGGCCGCACGAGATCCGCAAGGAGGCGGCCGAGGCGATCCGCGCGGCGGATGCGCCCGGCGCGGCCGAGGCCCTGCTCGCCCGGCTCGGGGAGTCCCCGCCCCCCGAGGGCGAGGAGAGGCGGCTCCTCCTCAAGTCGCTCGCGTTCCTTACGGACCCGCGCGCGGTGGGGGTGCTGGAGCGGGAGGCGCGGGCGGGGCGAGGGGCGGCGGAGCCGGAGATCCGGGAAGCCTGCCTCGAGCTCCTCTCCTGGATCCCCGGGCCCGAAGCCGAAGCGGCGCTCCGCGAGGCGGCCGGGGACCCGGGGCGGGCCCGAGCGGCGGTCGGCTCGGCCTGGCTCGCCCGCCGGCTCCTGGCCGGGGGACGCCCCGCGGAGGCGCTCCCCTTCGCCCGGGCCGCCTGGGACCTGCGGCCGGGCGACGCGCGGGCGTGGTTCCTGGCCGACTCGGCCGCTCGGCTCGCGCGGGAGCCCCGACCGCCCGCGCCCGGCGAGCGGGGCGGGCCCGAGCCGGCGGCCGCGGGCGAGGTGCTCGAGGAGGCGGGCGATCTCGCGCGTGCGGCGGAGGCCTTCCGTCTCGCGGCGGAGCGGGGCCCCGCGGACTCCGGCGACGCGGCCCGTGCCCGCGTACGCCTCGGGCGCGCCTGGCTGAAGCTCGGCCGGACGGCCGAGGCCGCGGAGGCGTTCGGAGTCGCGGCGGCGACCGCCGCGGGCGAGGACGCGGCGGGGGACCGGGCCGACGCGCGCCTCGGGGAGGCCGCAGCCCGCGCGGCCCTGCACCGGGACCCGGCGGGCGTGCGACCCCTGCTCGCCGAGGCGTTCCGCGCGCGAGGGCGGGTCCCCGAGTCGCTGGTCCAGGCGGCCGAGGCGCTCGCGACCGCGGGGGACCCGTCGGGCGCTCGATGGCTCGCCCGCGAGGCCCTCGTCCGGTCCGCGGACGCCGGGGGCGTCTCGCCCGCGGCCCTCTCCGTCATCGCCCGCGCGGCGCGGGCCGCCGGCGACACCCCCCTTGCCGACCGGGCCGCCCTCGCGGCGGGCCGCGCCCGGCTGGCGGAGCGGCCGCTCCTCCTCTCCTCGGCCGACGCGCCGCTCTTCGCGGCCGCCGCCGCCGCCGCGCGCCGCCTCGGCGACGCGGGGGCGGCCCGGTTCGAATCGCTCGCGAAGCGACTGGGCGGGTAGCGGCCCGAGGCGCCGGGGCGGCATAATCGCCGCCCCGCATGCCCCCCGAGTCCCCGTTCGCGATCTCCTTCGGCGACGTGGCCGTGCGCCACGGCCTCCTCACGCGAGAGCAGTTCGAGCAGTGCCGGCGCGAGCAGGAGGCCGCGGCCGAGAAGGGCCAGCTCCCCCAGAGGCTCGAGGATCTGGTCGTGCAGAGGGGCTTCATGGGCGAGCGGGAACTCCGCGCCGTGCAGGTCGCGATGGAGAGGCTCCGCAAGGACACCCAGCGCGAGTCGGAGCTGAAGATCCCAGGCTACGAGATCCTCGAGCGCGTCGGCGAGGGCGGCCTCGGCGTGGTCTTCAAGGCGAAGCAGGTCTCGATGAACCGCCTCGTCGCTCTCAAGGTCCTGCACAAGCAGTGGGCCGAGGACGAGGAGTTCCGCAAGCGCTTCCTGATCGAGGCGCGCGTCGTCGGCCGCCTCTCCCACCAGAACCTGATCAGCGTCTACGACGTGGGAAAGGAGGGCGGCCGGTACTACTTCTCGATGGAGTTCGTGGACGGGGAAACCGTCGAGGACCAGATAACCCGCGACGGGGCGCTCCCGGTCCCCGGGTCCGTCGAGATCATCCTCCAGACCACGCGGGCCATCCAGTACATCAGCAAGATGAACCTGGTCCACCGCGACATCAAGCCGGGGAACATCATGGTGACGAAAGCCGGCGTCGCGAAGCTCGGCGACTTCGGGTTCGTGAAGTCGCGGCCCGACATAGACAAGGCCCTCGCGCAGGAGGGGATGGTCCTCGGGACCCCGGACTACATCTCCCCGGAGCAGGCGATGGGTGCCGAGGTGGACTTCCGGAGCGACATCTATTCGCTCGGGGCGTCGCTCTACCACATGGTGACGGGGAAGCCCCCCTACGACGGGTCGTCGAGCGCGGTGATGGAGAAGCACATCAAGGCCCAGATCCCCTCGCCGCAGGACGTGAAGCCGGGCCTCTCGGACGCGGTCGTCCAGCTCATCGAGAGGATGATGGCGAAGAAGCCCGAGGACCGGTACGCCGACTTCCCCGAGCTGTTCCACGACCTGGAGCTCGTGAAGATGGGCGCCTCGCCCTCGACGGAGAGGCTGGAGGTGGGGAAGTCCACCATCTACCGGGCGCTCCGGATCGAGCGCGACAAGCTGGACCAGGCGACGAGGAAGCGCTCGGCCCTGGAGGTGCGGATCGCGACGCTCGAGAAGGTGGTCCTCGGCCTCTCGATCGCGCTCGGGGTGGCGGTCGTGGCCGTCGTCGCGCTCGCGATGGCGGTGGCGAGACGGGGGTGACGCCTCCGCCAGTGCTGCGAGTCCGGGCCGAACCCTGGCCGGAGCCGACCTACGACTCGCCCGAGGAGGCCATCGCGGCCTCCCACGGGCATCCACGAGAGCAGAGGTCCGAGCGGGACACCGCCCTCATCCGCGGCGGGACCATCCTCGGCTTCGATTGGGAACCGGCCTGTCTCTCGATCGCCCTCGACGACGGGCGTGGCATCCAGATCCGTGTGGCTGGGCTCGTGGTTGACTGGGCGATCGGCCCCATATTGACGGCCCGGGGTGTGCCCCCGTCGGTTCCGGGTCCCCGGAGCCTCAAGTTCGAACGGACAGACGGTACGTTTGCGTACGAGTACATCTGGGATGCGAGGGGGCTCCTCGAGGCCCGCCTGGGCCGTCGAGTGAACGGGATCTTCGCGGGGCAGAGTTGGCTCTGGTTCTATGCGGACCGCCTTCCCATCCTCTGGTTCCAGTCGCATCTGGCCATTCCGGATCACTCTCGCTTCCTCCACTGGTCCGAGACAGAGTGACGGGGCGGATGCCAGTGACGGAACGGCTGCAAGCACCCCGTGGCCATGCTCGTGCTCGTGCTCGTCCTCGCCGCACTCCAATGCTGGGAGCCCTACGGGCGGCTTGGGGGCCGGAGCGCCTCCTTGACGTGCTCGCCTTGCTCCGGAGAATCCCGCCCGCTTGACGCGGTACACGGTCCGACTCGCCGACCCCCACCTCCACCGGCTCGAGATCTCGCTCACGACCGAGGCCGGTTCGGGACCGCTGCTCCTCCGGCTCCCGGTCTGGACCCCCGGGAGCTACCTGGTGCAGGACTACGCCGGGGGGATCGAGGGGCTCTCGGCGAAGGACGCGCGGGGCCGGTCGCTCCCCTGGCGCAAGGTGGGGACGCACGCCTGGGAGATCCAGCCCCGGGCTCCCGGACCGGTGTCCGTCCGGTACGTCGCGGCGGCGACTCGGCGCGACACGCACGGGTCGTGGGTGGATGTCGAGAGGGCGATCCTGAACGGGGCGGGGCTCTACCTGTATCGGGACGGGCGCACCGCCGAGCCGACCGAGGTCTCGTTCGCCTTCCCGAAGCGATGGCAGACCTTCCCGGGCGGCCTGGCGCCGGTCCCCCGCCGCCCCGGGGTCTTCCGCGCCGCCGACTACGACGAGCTGGTGGACGCGCCCATGGCGTTCGGGGCGTTCGGGCGCCCCGAGGTGGTCTCGTTCCGGGTCCGCGGCGTCCCCCACCGGGTGGTATTCCTCGCACCGACCACGGGGTCCCGCCAGGGCCTCCGGCGCGACCTCGCGAGGACGTGCGCGGCGGCCGCGGCCGTGTTCGGCGAGATCCCCTACCGGAGCTACTCGTTCCTGTGCGACGCCTACCCGGGCGGGCGGGGAGGCCTCGAGCACCGGGACTCGACCCACGTGATCGTCTCGCCCCACGACCTCGCGTCGCGCGAGACCTACATCGGGCTCCTGCGTCTCTTCGTCCACGAGCACTTCCACGCCTGGAACGTGAAGCGGCTCCGGCCCGAGGGGCTCGGGCCGTTCGACTACTCGGGGCCCGTCCTGACGCCTCTCCTCTGGGTGGCCGAGGGGTGGACGCACTACTACGACTGGATGATCCCGCGGCGCACGGGGACGATGACCCTCCGCGAATCGCTCGCCGAGTGGGCCCTCCGGCTCCGGCGCCACCGGCTCACGCCCGGCCGGCTCGTCCAGACCCTCGAGGAGACGAGCGAGGACGCGTGGGTGAAGTACTACCGCCCCCACCCCGACTCCCCGAACGCGACCCACTCCTACTACATCACCGGCCAGCTCGTCGCGTTCCTCCTCGACGTGGAGATCCGGTCCCGGAGCGGCGGCCGGCGGTCCCTCGACGACGTGATGCGCGCGCTCTGGAAGCGGACCTTCAAGCGAGGCCGGCCCTACCGGCCCGAGCAGGTCGAGGAGGCCGCGGCCGAGGCGGCGGGCCGCGGAGCGGGGGCGGCGGCTGTTGTGAGGGTATTCCGGAGCCACGTTCGCGGCCGACAGGACATCGTCCCGGACGGCGCGCTCGCGGCCCTCGGGCTCCGGCTGGTGTCCCGGGAAGACCCCGACGCGGCGCGCGCCTTCCTCGGGGCGCGCGTGCGGATCGAGGGCGAGCGCGTGGTCCTGGGGAGTGTCTTGCGCGGGACCCCGGCCGCGGCGGCTGGGCTGCACGCGCGCGACGAGGTGCTGGCCGCCGGGGGCTGGCGCGTCGCGGGGTCGGTGGGCGCGCTCTCGGAGAGGCTGCGGGGCGCGCGGCCGGGCGAGGAGGCATCGCTCACGGTCGCGAGGGACGGTCGTGTCCGGGAGATCCGGGTCCGGCTCGGGCGGCGACCGCCCGCCGACCTGGTGGTCGGGCCCGCTCCTCGCGCCACCCGGGCCGAGAAGGCGCTCTTCCGCGGCTGGGCTCGGGCGGACTGGGACGAGGTGAAGGCGGCGGAGAGGCCGCCGTCCCTGCCGGCGACGGAGAAGGTCGTGTAGGGGCGCGTCGGCCAACTGCGCCCGACGCGCTCCTAGGGCGTGCATTCCGGGCGTTCTCGGGTATCCTGTTCGCCCCCCAGGGGTGGAGGGGGGAGGGGGTCCCGATGCCGATCAACGTCACGTGCCCGCACTGCGGGCGGTCGTTCCTGACGCCGGACTCGGCGGCGGGGCGGAAGTTCAAGTGCAAGTCGTGCGGCGGGGCGCTCGAGGTGCCCGTGGGCGGAGGCGCTGCGGTCGCGGCCGGCCCCGCCCCGGCGGGGGCGCCCGCGGCGGTGGCGGCGGCGTCGCCGGCCCCGGCGGCGCAGTCTC
>JAKEIC010000190.1 GCA_022614695.1 Planctomycetales bacterium
GTAGAAGAACGCGCCGTAGATCGTGCCCGCGATGGGGAGGCCCGCGAGGAGGCTCCGGCGCCAGAGGAGGACCTGGAGGGCGAGGAAGGCGAACCCGAGCAGGGTGGTGGCGCCGAGCCCGGCGCGGGCGGGGGCGGGACGGCCGAGGCGCGCCGCGCGCGCCGCCCAGAGGAGCGCGGCGCTGCTCGCGACGATCACGGCCGTGCTCCCCCAGAGCCCGCGCGGGAGAGGGGGGAACCCGGGTGGGGGCCAGGGCTTCGTGGAGATCCGGATCACGGAGTACGCCGAGAGGCAGCCGGCGAAGAGCATCGTGACGAACACGATGAAGACGATGACGCCCACCTTCTCCGGGCTGATCGGGGGGCCGCTCTCGTGCGAATCGCCGTCACCACCGCCGCCGCCGTCACCCCCTTCGTCCGGAGGAGCGGCGGGGCCGCCCGCGTGCGGGGCCCGCTCGGGCGACTCGGGACGGACCGGCGGCGACTCGAGCGCGGACGGCACAGGCAGCTAGCGAACCGCCCCGGCGCCGGCCCTCTCCGCCGTCCTCTGGAGCCGCCAGAAGTAGCCGGCGACCGTGGCCGTGAGGAGGAACGGCAGCGAGATCATGACGATGATCGAAGGGTTGTAGGCCGCGACGGGGTTCTGGCCGGTGGAGGCGACCGCCTCCGCGCAGCCGGCTCAGGCGAAGGCCGCGGGCGCCCGGAGGGCGCCGAGCAGGCCGGCGGCGCCGATCGAGGCGAGGGCAGTGAAGGGGCGACTCACGCCGCGGAATGCTCGCTCGGAGGCCGGCCGCGCGTCAAGCGGGCGGCCTCGCCCCCGCGACCAGGTAGAGCCAGACGTAGACCGCCACGCCGGTCACCGATACGGTGAGCCAGATCGGGAGCGTGACCCGGGCCAGTCTCCGGTGGACGTCCCACTTCTCGCGGAGGGCGAGGGTGACGGTGACGACCGCGAGCGGGACCACGACGACGGCCAGGACCGTGTGCGAGCCGAGCAGCGCGAGGTAGGCCGCCCTCGCGGCCCCCTCGCCGGGGTACTTTGTGATCCCGGCGCCCGAGAAGTGGTAGGCGAGGTACGAGACGAGGAACACGGCCGAGACGCCGAGCGCCGAGAGCATGCAGGTCCGGTGCGCCGGGATGTCCCCGCGCCGCACCTCGCGGAAGCCCTGGACCAGGAGGAACGCGCAGAGGGCGTTGAGGAACGCGTTCAGGGTCGGCCAGAGGGGGACGCCGCTCACGGGGCCTCGCTCAGGAGCTGCCGCAGGATCCCGGGGACGGTCTCGACCTCGGCGGGCTCGGTCCCGCTCACGATCCGGCGCACGCGGCCCCGCCGGTCCACGAGCGCCAGCCGGGTGCTGTGGATGATCCGCTCGCCGACGGGGACGCCCGGCTCGGCGACCTCCTGGATGGCCATGAGGAAGGACTTCTCGATGAGGGCATGGACGTCGGCCTTCGGGCCCGTGAGGAACCACCAACGGTCCGGTTCCGCCCGCACGGCGGTCGCGAATCCCGCGAGCACCTCGCGCGTGTCGAACTCCGGGTCCACGGTGATTGTGAGCAGGCGCGCGTCGGAGAACCCGGGCTCCGCGAGGCTCTCCTGGAGCCTGGCCATGCTCGAGATGACGATCGGGCAAGGCCCGACGCAGCGCGTGAAGATGAAGCCCACGACCCAGACCTTCCCGAGGAGATCGGCCCGCGTGACGGCGCGTCCGGATCGCTCCGTGAGCGAGAAGTCGGCGATCGGACGGTCGAGAGTCGTCGGGGCCGGGGCCGGGGGAGGCGCCGGCGCCGGGGCCGGCCGCAGCCCGTAGGCCAGCACCCCGACGCACGCCGCGACCGCGACCGCCGCGATGGCCGCGGGGAAGCCGACGCTCTCGCGGCCCGGCGGCGTCCCGGCCCCTTCCTCGACGGGCACGACGGCCACGGCCGGAAGGATAACGTCCCTACTGCCAGAGATGCTGCCGGAGCCCCACGTCCGGGATGAGCGCGCAGGCGAGGAAGAAGGCCATCACGAGCGGCGGCACGGTCAGGACGTACTTCCACCGCCCCTCGAACTTGAAGTGCATGAAGTAGGAGACGACGAGGGAGGCCTTGCACGTCGAGACCGTCATCACGATCAGCCCGATCGTCGTCGCGGAGAGCGTGAGCTTGTCGCTCAGCCATGACACGGCAGTGAGGCCGACGAGCAGATAGAAGATGTTCCAAGGGTTGAAGACGGGATGCGCCCCGCCGTGCCCCGAGCTCGTCGAGGGGGCGTGTCCGGCGTCCGTGTGTCCCATGCGTGCCTCCTAGTGGCCCGCGGCCGCGGCCACGGTCCTCGCGCCCATGATGTAGAGAAGCGGGAAGAGGAAGATCCACACGATGTCCACGAAGTGCCAGTAGAGCCCCATGTTCTCGAGGAGGCCCCACTTGGCCTGCGTGAGGGTCCCCTTGAGCGCCATCGAGAGCGGGACCGCAAGCGCGATCAGCCCCCCGAGCACGTGGAGCGCGTGGAACCCGGTGAGCGCGAAGTAGCCCGACGCCCAGAGGTTCCCGCCCGGGTGGATCGCTTCGTTCACGCGACCGAACATGAAGTAGTGGCTGGTGTCGGGCTGCCCGTTCGCCCCGATCGGGAGGTGGAGCTTCGGGTAGTACTCGAACACGAGCTTGATCAGGATGAAGAGCGCGCCGAGGGCGATCGTGGTCACGAGCCACGTCGCCGCGCGCTTCTGCTCCCCGCGCTCGACGCACTGGAGGGCGAGCACGACCGAGACGCTGCTCATGAGGAGCACGGCCGTGTTCAGCGCCCCGATGTTCGCGTTCAGGATGTGGTTCGTGTCGGGCCAGGCGACCGAGCCCACCCACATCATCACGTAGACCCCGATCAGCCCCCCGAAGAACATGATCTCCGTCGCGAGGAAGAGCCAGATGCAGAACTTCCCCGGACGGATGGGGGGACCGTTCATGAGGACGTGCTCGGCCTCGGCGACCGCGGCGGTGCTCACGCGAGCCTCCTTTCGGCGATCAAGGATGCCCTCCCGCGCCGGCCCCGTGCCCGGCATCCAGGGCCAGCACCAGAAGGAGTGTCGGGAGGTGGACGAGAGACGCGCGGAACAGGGGCCGGGCGCGACCGGAGTCGGGCCGCCAGGCGAAGGCCGCGGCGAGGGCGGCATAGAAGATCCCGAGGAGCAGGGCCGCGAGTGCGTAGCGGGGCCCCGCGAGCCCGAGGCTCGCCGGCCAGAGGCTGGCGGGCAGGAGGGCGAGCGCCGCGCCGAGGGCGTGCCGGCCGGCCGGCGCGCCGATCGTCCCGGACGGCAGGACGAGGATGCCCGCGCGCTCGTAGTCATCGCGGTAGATCGTCCCGAGGGCGAGGACGTGCGGGAGCTGCCAGAGGAAGAGGACCAGGAAGAGCGAGAGGGCGCCCGGACCGAGGCCGCCCGTCGCCGAGGCCCAGCCGATCACGGGGGGAAGCGCCCCGGCGACGGCGCCCACGAGGACGTGGACGGTCGTGCGGGACTTGAGCGGCGTGTAGGCGCCCGCGTAGAGCGCCCCCGTCAGCGCGGCGAGCGCCGCGCAGAGGGGCGAGACGGCGAGCGCGAGCCAGGCGAGCCCGGCCGCGGAGAGGAGCGTCCCCGCGATCGCGGCGTCCCGGGGCCGGAGCCGGCCGGCCGGGAGCGGCCGGTCGCGCGTCCGGAGCATCCGGCCGTCGCTCTCCCGCTCGAGGAGCTGGTTCCAGGCGCTCGCCCCCCCCGCCACGAGGGCCGTCCCGAGCAGCGCATGGACGAGGACCGGGAGGGCGACGGCGCCCCCTCCCCCGACCCAGGCTCCCGCGGCGACCGTCGCGAGGACGAGGAGGGCGACCCGGGGCTTGGTGAGCGCGACGTAGTCGGCGATCGGACCGGGAGCCCGGGCGGCCGGAGCCGCGGGAGCGGCGCTGCGGACGGGGGCCAGGGCGGAGGCGGGACTCACGCGATGCCTCCAGCCAACGCCAGGGCCGGGCGGAGCGGGGCGGCAGGGATCGGATCGCCGCGGCCCGCCGCGATCCCCCGGGCCCGGAGGGCCAGGACCACGGCGCACGCGAGCATCGCGTGACCGACGGCCATGTGGGCCGTGGCGACGAGGACCCCGGCCGCGGTGGGAGGCGCGAGCCGCGCCGCCCCCTGCGCCAGGGCCCAGGCTCCGAACCCGAGCCCGATCTGGACCGCGAGGAACCCGTGCAGCGCGAGGGCGGGAGCCCGGAGCTCCTCCCTCCCCATCGAGGCCCGTCCCGCCGCGGCGACGATCGCGACCACGGCGACGACCATCCCCGCGAGGTGCAACTCGAGAAGCGAGCCGGTGTGCCGGACGACGGCGCCGAGGACTCCCTGCACGTAGAGGACGGCCACGAGGGCCGCCGCCCGGCGCCGCGGCGCGCCGGGATCCGCCTGTGCACCCCCGGCCTGACCGGATCCGGCCGTCGCGGCGGCGATCCCCACGACGAGCGCGAAGAAGGCCGGCGCGACGCACCCGTGGACGAGCGCGAGGGCGAGGCTCCGGTCCGTGACGCGCAAACCCCCGAGGATCCCCTGCGCGACCACGCCGAGGACGGCGACCGCCGCCGCGAGGCGCACGCCCCTCCGCGGGTCCCCGAGGAAGGCCGCCACCGCGAGCCCGACCGTGAGGAGACCGACGACCGAGCCCGCCAGGCGGTGGAAGTGCTCGACGCGCGCGCCCGGGGCGAGGTCCCCCCAGGGCGCCGTGAACATCCCGTGCCCGAACGTGGTGGGCCAGTCGGGGACCGCGAGCCCCACCTCGAGGCTCGTGACGAACCCGCCGGCCACGAGCAGCCCGAACGTCGCCGCAGCCGTCACGAACGCGAGGCGGCTGCAAGCGACTCTGCGACTCATGGCTCTCGCGGGCTAGTGCGCCGGGGTCCCCGCCTTCGACGGGGTCGTCTGCGGCAGGAAGTCGGTCGTCTCGTCCTCGGGCGAGGAGTAGTCGTAGGGCCCGCGGTGGACCGACGGGAGCGTCGGGCCCCAGTTCCCGTGCGGCGGCGGCGACTCGGCCTGCCACTCGAGGCTCCCCGCCTTCCAGGGGTTCTTCTCCGCCGGGCGGCCGCGGAAGAGGCTCCCGAAGAAGTTCACGACGAAGATGAGCTGCGCCGCGAAGAGGCAGAACGCCGATACCGA
>JAKEIC010000191.1 GCA_022614695.1 Planctomycetales bacterium
AGGCGGAGCGCCTCCTCGCCGGGGCGCTCGGCGACAAGGACCCGGTCGTGCGGGCCGAGGCCGCCCGCGCGCTCGGGCGGCGCGCCGAGCCGGCTCTCTTCGCCCGGCTCGTGGCGGCGATCCGCGGGGACAAGGCCGACCGCCGCGGGCAGGAGGGGCTGCTCCTCGCCCTGGCGGCTTCCAACACGCGCGACCGCCCGGAGCCCCTCGCCGCCGCGCTCGCCGGCGTCCCCGCCGAGCACGCGCCGGAACTGGCGGCGGCCCTGCTGCGCGCCTGCGAGCGGGCCTGGGCGCCGATCGGGCGCTAGCAAGACCGATTCGCGCGGCCAAGGCCCCGCGTGATTCGGTCTTTCCAGCGGAGCGGGGGGGGTCCCACCCCGAACGACCATGGGTTAGTGGCGGTCTCTTGCCCAGGAAGCGGGCTGTTCCTATCATCCGCCACGCCTCGACGCCGCGGCTGTGGCGGAACTGGCAGACGCGCTAGATTCAGGGTCTAGTGGCCGCAAGGTCGTGTGGGTTCAACTCCCTCCAGCCGCATTCGACTCGCCCTTCGAGCGCGCGGCGCGCGCTCGAAGGTTGCTCGCTCACGGCGCGGCCGCAGGACGCGACGTGAGTGAGTGCGGGTCGAGTGCCCTGAGCGAGTCCCCGCCCGCGGGCAACGCCCGCGGGCGCGGGGGCGAGTCGAAGGGCTACGGCGTCTACATCCGCCAGCTGGGGGACGGGAGACTGTACGTGGGCCACACCCGGGATCTCGCCGTCCGGAATGAGCACCACGCGCAGCGGATCGGTGGACGGACGACTCGCATCTTCGGGGCAGGAAGGCTCCTGTACGTCGAACTCCACCCGGACCGCATCTCGGCCGTGAGGCGGGAGCGCCAGTTGAAGGGATGGTCTCGCGCCAAGAAGCTCGCCCTCGCCTCCGGCGACGTCGAGCAGCTCAAGGCCCTCGCTCGGCGGAGGCGCCGCTGAGGCGCTAGAATCCGGTCCCTCCGGGGCTCCGTGCGGACGTTCCGCCGCGGACTGCGGGTGAACCCCCTCCCATGCGCATCTCCATCATCGGCGTCCCGATGGATCTCGGCGCGGGGCGCCGGGGCGTGGACATGGGGCCCTCGGCGATCCGGATCGCGGGGCTCCACGACCGGCTGCGTGCGCTCGGCCACGAGGTGAGGGACCTCGGGGACGTGGACTGCGCGATCCCCGAGACCCGCCAGGTCCGCGACCCGAAGCTCCGGTTCCTGGACGAGATCGTCGAGAGCTGCGAGGCGCTCGCGAAGGTCGTCGAGAAGGCCGTCCGCGAGGGGAGCTTCCCGGTCGTGCTCGGCGGCGACCATTCGATCGCGATGGGGACCCTCGCCGGGATCGCGCGCGTGGAGCCGCGGATCGGGATCGTCTACCTCGACGCGCACGCCGACTTCAACACCGCCGAGACGTCTCCCTCGGGGAACATCCACGGGATGCCTCTGGCCGCCGCGCTCGGGTACGGGGACCCGAGGCTCACGAAGATCGGGGGAGTCGCCCCCAAGGCCCTCGAGGAGAGCGTCGTGCTCGTCGGCATCCGCGACCTCGACCCCGGCGAGCAGGACCTCCTGCGCTCCTCGAAGGCCACCTACTTCACGCTCCGGGACATTGACGAGATGGGCATGGCGGAGGTGATGCGTCGGGCCATCGCGATCGCCACGCGCGGGACGGCGAAGCTCCACGTCACGTTCGACATGGACGTCCTCGACCCCCGGTTCGCGCCCGGGACCGGGACCCCGGTCGAGGGGGGGATCACGATCCGCGAGGCGCACCTCGCGATGGAGATGCTCCACGACTCGCGCTCGATCACGAGCCTCGAGATCACCGAGTGCAACCCGATCCTCGACAACGGCAACAGGACCGGGGAGCTGGCGACGCTCCTCATCGCGAGCGCGCTGGGGAAGAGAATCGTCTAAGGGATCGGCACCCGGATCTCCCACGGGTCCGGCGGCGAGGCGGCGCCGGTGAGGGCGAGACGGAGGCGGACCGTGACGCGACGGTCGCCGGCGGGATCTCCCGCGGGGACGCGAAGAGGCGCCTCGCCCCTCCACGCGGCGGAGATCTCGGCGGGAGGCGGCGCGGAGAGCGGGCCCGGTTCCGCGCCTTCCGCCCCTTCGAGGACGATCGAGGGGGCCCCGCCGTCCGGCCCGCGGACCGTGATCCCCGGGTCCGGGAGGACCCGGACCCAGAGGACGCCGCTCCCTCCGGGAGCGATCGCCCACGGTTTCGCGGCCGCACGGACCGTCAGCCCGGGCACCCGACCGACGCCCTCCACGGGCCCGGCGAGGGCGGGCTCGTAGCCGACGAGCCGGAGCGCGTCGAGGAGCGCCGGGGTCCCGACCTTCGCGGGGTCGAACCGCACCCACGCGAGCGAGCTGACGTACTGCACCTCGGCGGGCGGGAGGACCCCCGGGAGCGCCTCCAGCGCCCCGCGCACGCGGGGCGGTCAGGTCGAGGGTCAGCCGAGGCCGCCCACGCGGAGCGCCACCGTCGCGTAGACGCCCTCGGGGGGCGGCGGGGCGGTCCTCCTCGCGCACGAGGGGAAGGCCAGGAGCAGAGCGGCGAGGGCGGCGGCGAGGCGCACGGAGACTCCAGAGTTCCCATGTCCCGCCGGGGGCGAGGTCAGGCGATCCTCCCGGAGAGGTCGTGGCGCAGCGCCGCCCGCGCGCGCGCCAGGTGGCTGATGACCGTCCCCTCGGGGATTCCCAGGAACCCGGCGATCTCCCGGTATCGGAAGCCCTCCACGACGCGGAGGAGGAACGCGATACGCCGTGCCCGTGGGAGACGGAGGAGCGCCGCGCGCAGCTCGTCGCCGACCGCATCGAGGACGCTCTCCACCTCCCCCGGGGCGGGGCCCGCATCGTCGCGGGGCGGCGCCGGCACGAGCTCCAGCTCGCAGGGGTTCCCCTCGCGGTTCCGCCGCCGCCCACCGGCCCGGTTCCGGTTGTAGGCGTGGTTCGCGACGATCCTGAAGATCCAGGCGCGGAAGTCGGACCCCAGACGGAAGCGACCGAACTTCTCGAACGCCGTCAGGAGGGCGTCCTGCAGGAGGTCCTCCGCCTCGGACCGGTCCCAGAGCGCGTGGAACGCGAACCGGTAGAGGGCCCCCTCCAGCGGCCGCAGCAGCGCGAGGAACGCGTCGCGGCGGTCGCGGGGAGCCTCGCGGCTCAGCGCTTCCAGTTCCGGAACCGATCGAACAGCTCCGGCGGCACCTCCGGGGGGACGACCTCCGTCCCGATCCGGTGGAAGTTCGCGAGGACCGCCTTCATCCCCCGCACGTACTCCCAGCACGCCCCGCACATGCCGATGTGCATCAGGAACCGCATCCGGTCCCACCAGGAGAGCTGTCGCTCCAGGTAGTCCGTCGTCAGCTCGGTCATCTCCCGGCAGGCGAGCATCATGTCCGTCCCCCTGGGTGGGTCTCTCCTCCGCCTCGCACATAGTCCTCCAGGACGCCCCTCAGTCGGGATCGGCCCCGGTGCAGGAGCACCCGCATGTTGGACTCGGTGAGGCCGAGAACGTTACAGACCTCCGGGCCCGGCAGCCCCTCGAGGTCCCGGAGGACGACCACGGCCCGCTGGGCGGGGGGAAGGGCGTCGAGGGCCTCGCGGACGCGGGACGCGGCCTCGCGCGACAGGAGGATCTCGTCGGGGGGGCGCGCGTCGCCCCGCGGGGGCGGCTGGGCCCAGGCGCCGCTCGGGCGGAACCGCGAAGGGTCCACGGCAGGTTCCTCGGGGTCGCGGCTCAGGTCCCCGAGCGGGATCTCGCGTCCCTCGCGCGCGGCCCGCGTCCGGGCCCCGTTCGCGCAGATGGCGAAGATCCAGGTCGTGAGCGCCGAACGGCCCTCGAACCGCTCGAGTCCCCGGAGGACCGCGAGCCAAGTCTCCTGGACGACCTCCTCGGCGAGGGCCGCCGTGAGGCCGAGCGCGCGCGCGAAGCGCAGGAGGCGCCCGTGGAGCGAGCCGACCAGGTCCCGGAACGCGTCCTCGTCACCCCTCCGGAGACGGGCGATCAGGTCGCGGTCGTCACTCACGGGGCCCAAGAGTCAGCGGGCCCCGCGCGCCCTCCGGAGCCGCGTCGCGAACTCGGCCGGCGGCTCGTAGCCGACCCGGCGGTCCACCTCGGTCCCGTCGGGCCCGAGGATCCGGAGGTCCGGGATCCCCGACACGCCGAGGGCCCGGCCGATCCCGGGCTCCTTGTCCGTGTCCACCTCGCGGAAGACGAAGCCCTCCTCGACGAGGGCTTTCACGGCGGGATCCTCGAGGGTGACCTTGGACATCTGCTTGCACGGAAGGCACCACTCGGCCGAGAACTTGATGAGGACGAGCTTCCCCTCGGCGCGCGCCTTCTCGAAGACGTCGCGGAGAGCCTCGGGCACGGAGGCCGCGGTCGCCGGGACGGGCACCTCGGGAGGGGGAGCGGCCTCCGGCGCCGGCTCCGGCGCGGCCCCGGGCTCCTCGGCGCCGTAGCCGAGGCTCCGGATCGCCTCCTCCATCGCCTCGCGCGCCGGCTTCCCCGGCTCGTGGCGGACCGTCACGACCTCGTAGCCCTTGTCCCACTCGACCTTCGCGACTCCGGGCAGCCCTGACAGGGCCGCCGCGACCGAGTCGGGTCAGGCCATTCACGTCGCGCCACCCTTCGAGACGGACATCCCGGTCACGCGGAGGCGCGTGGCGGCGGCGCCTTCCGCCGCGGGCGCCGCCGGGCCGGGCGCGCTTCTCGCCCCGGAGGAAGCCGCGGCCGGGCGCGCCTCGCCGCTCGGCGATCCGCCAGTCTCGCCGGCCGGGGCGTTCCCGCAGCCCGCGACGACGGCGGCCCCCAGGAGCAGCCCCGCCAGCACATCCGACGCTCGCGTCTCCATGCGATCCTCCTTCGCTCGAAGGGCTAGTGCCCTCCGTGCCTTCCGAGCTCGCTCGACCCGGGGAACCCCGCGTCTTCGAGCGCCTTCACGAGCACGTCCCCCGGGACCTCGGAGCCGCTCCGCAGCTCGACGTGAGCCGTGCGCGACTCGAAGTCCACGGACACCTCGGCGACTCCCGGCAGGCCCTCGAGCGCCGCCCGCACACGGGGCGGACAGGACTGCGGTCAGGTCATCCCCGGGACGCGCAGCCCGACGTGCGTGCCGGTCGTGCTGGCCTCCGCGGCCCGCGCGGACGATCCACCCGAAGGGACGAGGAAGGCAAAGACCTGGTGCGGGAACAGGATCATCGCGAGGACGATCACCGTGACCCCGGGGAGCAGGACCTTGTTGGCCCTCCGGACGCGCCGAACGGCCTGCGCCCCGCCCGGGCCCGCCCCCGGCACCTCGCAGCAGGCCTCCGCGGACGCGGCCGCCACGGGCGCCCCGGGGCGAGGCAGGCGTCGGAAGAAGGCGAAGTACCAGGCGGCCCCGAGAAGGGGGAGCGCGACGACCGCGAGGACGGGTCGGGCGGTCTCGATCGAGGCCGTGATCGTCGTGACGGTGGCCGCCCCCGCCCCGAGGGAGAGCAGGAGGAGCGGCAGCCAGCAGCAAGCCGACGCCAGCACGGCCGCCGCCACCGATCCGAGGGATGAGAGGAGCGTCCTCATGTCAGTCCCTCCGGCGACGGAGCGTCACGCTCCCTCCAACGCCCACGCGCCGAATTCGAACGTGGCCCGGTGGCGGTGGCCGCAGGAGGCGGACACGACGACCCCGGAGTTCCAACCCGGCCCGACCTTGACGATCTCCTCGGTGACGGGGCAGGACGCGGTGGCGACGGTCTCCAACCGGAGCCGGCCGTCCGCGCCCTGCGCCACGCGCAGGAGGGTCCCCGCTCAGTTGGGGCACGGGAACTCCGTCCCCTCCCGCGCCCCGGGGGGCAGCGCCACGTCCCGCCCGCAGCCGGCGCAGTGGAGGCTCACGCGATCCCCAGCTCCCGCGAGAGCTTGCCCCGGTCGAAGCCGAGGAAGACCTTCCCGCCCACCTGGACGACCGGGGTGGACCGGACCCCCGCCGCCGCCGCGCCGAGCCTCTCGAGCCCGCCCGGGGCGGTGACGTCCACGGTCTCGAACGCGACCTTCTTCGCCGCGAGGAACTCCTCCGCGGCATGGCAGGACGCTCAGCCGGGACTCGTGAACACGACCACCTTCTTCGACTTCTCGCCGCTCATGGTCCCTCCTTCCGGATTCACGACTGCCTCAGGATCGTCGTCACGGCCCTCGAGACCCGGCGGACGACCTCGTCCGGGCTGCCGATCATGCACCGCGTCGCGCAGTCCGTGAGGTGCCGCTCGAGGATCCTCGCGGCGACCTGCATGAGGGCCCCCTTCGCGGCGGCGATCTGTACGACGACGTCGTCGGCGCACTCGCCGCGCTCGATCATCCTCCGGACCGCCCGGACCTGGCCCTCGGCCCGCACGAGCCTCCGCAGGAGCGCGACGCGGTCCTCCTCCTCGAGCCACGACCCGGTCCCGCGAGCGGGGCGCCTGCCGCGGGCCGCTCGGGATGTCCCGACGCGTCCCACGAGCGGCGCCGCAAGCCGTCCGTCGTTGGCCATATACCCCATAGGGTATATGTCTCGTGCCGGCGCGTCCAGTGCGCCCGCAAGCCTCCGGCCGCTCGGTCGCGGGGTGGGCGGGCGAGAAGGGAGGTCCAGGCGCCGGCGCCAGACCGCCCGCCCCACCGGACATCGGATGGGTGATGGCGCCGGGGATCGGATTCGCAGGACGCGCGATCGTCAGTCTCGCGGCGGTCCTCGCCGTCGCGTCGGCGGCGCGAGCGGCCCCGCCCGGGGCGGCGTCGGGTCCCCCGACCACGGAGGAACCCGCCGCCCTGGAGTGGTTTCCGCGCGGCCTTCTCTATCCGCGCCCCCGCGCCGATCTGCGCCGCCCGCGCACCGCCCTGCGGTTCCTCTCGTCACCCCGGTTCCACCGGCCCCAGCTCGAGACGGCCGTGGGCGGCGAGTGGGCCTTCGCGCGGTGGCGGCCTCAGCCGACGGGCGACACGACCCTCGAGCTCGCGGGCTTCGGCGGCGAGTTCATGGACTTCGCCATGGACGACGACGCGGACCTGCGCTCCACGGACGGCGTCTGGGGCGCGCTGCTCGGCGCGCGCGACGGTCCGCTGAGCGTCAAGCTGGAGTTCCAGCACCTCTCCTCCCATCGCGGCGACGAGACGATCCTGGAGCAAGGGCAGGGGCGCCTGGATTACGTGCGCAACGACCTGGCGTTCGGCGCCGCGTGGCAACCTCAGCCGGGATTGCGCGTGTACGGGGAGCTGGCCTACGGGGTGTCGCTGTCGGGTCCGGCGCGGGCCTGGCGCATGCAAGGAGGCGTGGAGATCCCGCTGCGAGCCCTCTGGGCCGACGCGTGGCCCGTCGTGCTGGCCGTGGACGCCAACAGCCGCCAGGAGGTCCACTACAACGTGTCGGTCCACGTCGAGCTGGGGCTCGATCTCTGGACCGACGGCGCGGGCCGCACCGCCCGGGCGGGGCTGGGTTGGTTCCGCGGCAAGGACCCGGCCACCCAGTACTACGACCGGCAGGTCCAGTCCTGGGGCCTGTCGTTCACCCTCGACTGGTGACGATCGGCGCGGCCCGCGGCGGGGGCGGCCTACCCGCCTGCGAGGACGAGCGCGCGCAAGGCGCAGAGAGCCGCCGAGAGGAGCGCGGCCCAGGCGACGGGACTTGAAAGAACGAGCCGTCGGCACCATCCGTCCTGAGGCCCTCCCGCTCGGGAACCCCGGTCCCTCAGCCCCCCGACGGGGGCGGAGGCGCCCAGGGAGGCCGCTGCCAGCAGCCCCCTCAGCCGGCCTGTCACTCAGCAGGCCCCTGTGGAGATGCCCGCGCCTCCCGCCGCCGCTCGGCGTACCCATTCTCGTCGCATTGGACCTTAGCGACGCCTACGGCGTCGCTACCCCTTCCCTCACAGGCAGTTCCCCTTCCCGTCGTCCCCGCCCGCGCGGCCGGTGCAGTGGCCGCACTTGCACTTGGGCATCTTCCCGCCGCACTCGCAGCCCCCGGTGCCGCAGTAGCACTTGGCGCCGGGCTCGCCCGCGCAGTGGTTGCACTGGCACTTCCCCGGCCCGCCCATCATCTCCGCGCAGCGGCAGCCCGCGGACTCGCGGACGTACCGCGCGGAGCCCTCGGCCTTGCCGGACGTCTGGCATCCCACGGCGAAGAGCAACGCCGCGGCCACCATCGGGATCCTGCGGATCGTCGTCATGCGTCCTCCCTTGGGAACGCGACCGTTCCCAGGATCCCATGTCGCGGGTGTGCCCGTTCCTGGCGGCGCCCGCGCGGCGACCCGGGGACCCGGGGGGCTGCGAGGCTCGCGACGGCGCGCCTGGATCGGGGCCCGCCGCGACATCGCCACCGGGGAGGACACGACGCCTCGGCTGGACCCACGCCTCCGCCGCACCCCGGTCGCGTCGCTCGCGGCGCGCCGCCGCGCGGGCTTTCTCGCGCTGGCGCTCCTGCTCGCGGGCGTGTCGGCGGCCCGCGCGGAGGATCCCAACAGCTCCGGTCCGCCCGTGACGGCCGGGATTGCCTGGCT
The DNA here is from genome assembly GCA_022614695.1 of Planctomycetales bacterium. Classification (GTDB taxonomy): domain Bacteria; phylum Planctomycetota; class JAKEIC01; order JAKEIC01; family JAKEIC01; genus JAKEIC01. The sequence goes on from JAKEIC010000191.1 coordinate 8,529, forward strand.
GACGGACCTCCCGGCCGCCCTCGCCCTTTCCGCGACGACCCGGAGGCCCGTGCTCGTCGTGTGGGACGCCGGATGGTGCCCGGCCTGCCGGGAGTTCCGATCCGGGACGGTCTCCGCCCCTGAAGTGCAGTCGTTCGCGGAGAGCTTCCACTGGGTCGTGGTGAACATTGACAGGGACCTGTCGCTCGCCCGGTCCGGCGGGGTGAAGGCGACTCCCCGGGTGGACCTCCTGGACCCCGACGGGATCACGCGGGTCCAGATCTCGGGAGTCGTTTCCCCCGCGGAGTTCCGCCGCCAGCTGGAGGCCTTCCTCGAGGATCTCCGCGCGAGCCCGCGAGCGGACGCGACCCGTCCGGCGTCGCTGGTCGAGGGCGAGGACGCGACGCCGCTGGCCTGGTCCGGGGAGACGTACCGCGGCCTCTCGATCTGCTTCGCGAGCGTGGGCTACGGCCCGCTCAACCTGACGTCACAGTCGCCGTTCCAGGCCCTGCGGTTCGGCCTCGAGCCCCGCACCCCCTCCACCCTGGCCCGGGGCCAGTTCGAGGTCCGGGAGACGGAGACGTGGGTCAACGTGTGGGCCCGGAACCAGGGAGACTTCCTCCTGGACTTCGAGATGCTCCAGTCGAGGCTCTCGGTCGCCTACGGGATCTCGGATACGCTCCAGGCGGACGTCACGGTCGTGGACAAGAGCTGGTTCGCCGGAGTCGCGGACGGGTTCATCGAGGGCTTCCATGACCTGTTCGGCCTGAGCCAGGGCGGGAGGACCGACCACGACCGGGACCGGTTCCGCGTGGAGATCGCCGCGACCCCTCGCAGCCCCGCCGTCCTCGTGCGCGGCGACGACGCAGGCGGGTTCTCTCGCGAGGTGCTCCTCACCCTGCAGCAGAACATCACGTGCGGGACGGAGTCCGGCCCGTCCATCGCGCTGGCGGCCACCCTGCGATCGGACTTCGGGCAGTCCCGCTACGTACGGGGGGGAGCCGTGGACGTCGGGGTCTCCGCCTCCGCGGCCCAACGGCTCGGCGACCTCTACGCGTACGCCGCCGCCGGGTTCGCGTGGTTCGGAGAAGAGAAGTTCCTCGGCATCCCGCTCCGGGAGACGCAGCTCTCGGGACTCGTCGCCGTGGAGTGGCGGTTCCTGCCGCGGATGTCGTTCGTCGCCCAGTACCTCGTCACGGAAGGGGTGGCCCGCCGCCTCCACGAGTTCTCGCTCCCGTCCCACGAGATCACGGTCGGCTGGAAGGGGGAGATCGGCGGGCGCGGGGCGCTCGAGATCGGCTTCATCGAGAACATCGTCACGTTCGACAACAGCCCGGACTTCGGGGTCCACCTGGGATTCGGGCAGAGGTTCTAGCCCATGCCAGACCGCGTCGTCATATTCACGAAGCACACCTGAGGCGCCTGCCGCGCCGCGAAGGAGTTCCTCGCGGGACATGGGGTCGCGTTCGAGGAGGTGGATGTCGCGTCCGGCCTCGACGGCTTGCGGCGACTCTGGGCCGTCGCGCCCGGGGCGACGGGGGTCCCCGTGATCACCGTCGGTGAGCAGGTGACCATCGGGTTCGACCCGGCGCGACTCGCCGCTCTCCTCGGTCTCGAGCCGATGCCCGGCCGGCCGGGCCCCTCCGGGCCGGGGCAGCCGCCGCGGAGCTGGCCGGAGCTCCGGCAGATCCGCCGAGAGGCGGCCGGCGCGGCCCCCTCGCTCGCGGAGGACCTGGAGCTCGCCCGCCGGGTGCACCGGAGCCTCCTCCCGCCCGACCTTCGGAGGGGAGGGGTCTCGGTGGCGGTCCGGATGCGGCCGCGCATCGGCGTCGGCGGGGACTACGCGAGCGCGGTGCCGACGGCCGCAGGCCGCATCTATCTCGCCGTCAGCGACGTCACCGGCCACGGCGTCTCTGCCGCGCTCCTCGTCACCCGGGTGAACTCCCTGGTGCTCGGGATGCTCGCCGCGGAGCCGGAGCCCTGCGCCGTGATCGAGGAGCTGAACCGGTTCCTCTGCGACCACTTCGAGGGACTCGGGATGTTCCTCACGTTCTTCCTCGTCCGGCTGGACCCGGATGCGGGGAGGATCGAGTACCTGGGGGCCGGGCATCCGCCGGCGCTCCTCCTGCGGGCCGACGGGACCGTCGAGCGGGCGCGCTCGGACCTCCCTCCCCTCGGGATCTCCCCCGAGACCGTCCGTTCGTGCCGCACCTGCTCGACCCCTCTGCGGCCCGGGGACACGGTGGTCCTCTACTCGGACGGGATGAGCGAGGCGCGGGCGCCATCCGGCGAGCCCTTCGGCGAAGAGCGCCTCGCGGCCGCGATCCGAGAGGCGCTCCCGGGGGGGGCCGGAGCCGCCGCGGAGGCGGCCCTCGCCGCCGTCGAGCGCCACGCCCCGGGGCCGGTCGCCGACGACAGGATCGTCCTGGCCGCGCGCTTTCGCTAGCAGCTCGTCGTGCACAACGAGTGGGTGAACTGCCCGGGGCTCTTCGTCGTGGACCGCCGCGGGATCGTGACCTACGTCCACCGCGGCTCCTCCTGGTCCGACCGGCCCGCGCCGGAGACCGTGCTCGCGGAAGCGCGGAAGGCGGGAGGGCGGTAGGTTCGTCCTCAACCGTCTCGCGAGGACTTGTCCCGATCGTGCGCCTCGAGCAGCTCCCGCAGCCGCTCGACCGGGACGGCGAAGGCCAGGCCCTCGGCGCCCGGGGCGACGAGCTTCGACGCGAGGACCCCGACCAATTCGCCGTCTGCGCTGAGCACCGGGCCGCCCGAGTTGCCCGGGCTCACCCCCGCGTCGAGCTGGATCATGCCGGGCATCACCGGGTCGGCCGGGTCCCTCACGCTCGACACGATCCCGCGAGCGAGGCTCCATCCGAGTCCCATCGGGTGCCCGATGACAAGGACCTCCTCGCCCGGTCTCAGGCGCGCCGACTCCCGCAGGCGGATCGTCCGGAGAGCGCGGGGTAGGTCCGCAATCTGGACGAGGGCGAGGTCCGCCGGGGGACTCCGGGCGACGACGGACCCCGCGAGGCGCAGGCCGTCCGAGAACCGCACGCCAACGCGATCGGCGCCGCCCACGACGTGGCGGTTCGTCGCGATCACGCCCTCCGGGCGGACCAGGGTTCCCGTGCCGCTCCCGCCGGACGCCTCCAGCCAGACGACCGCGTCCCGCACCTCGTCGTACGTGCGGCAGAGCGGACACGAGTCGGGAGGATGGGTCGGGTCGTGGATGCCGACGAGGGGTGCGGCCCGGCACGAGAGCCAGAGGGCGGCTCCGAGACCCACCAGGACGAAGAACAACCTGTGGAACTGGCTCATTCGCATCACCCCTACGTTCCCCGTCTCGCCAACCACCCGAGCATCCGCCGGACCCGCGGCGTCAGCCTGGACCGCTGCCATTCGTCGCCCGCCTTCCGCAGGGCCTCCGAAACGGTCGGGTAAGGGTGGATCGTCGCCGAGAGGGCCCGAAGCCCGAGCCGGTGCGTGATCGCGAGCGACAGTTCCCCGATCATCCCGCTCGCATGGCGGGCGACGACCGTGGCGCCGAGGATCCTGTCGGACCGGCCGGCCGTCAGGACCTTCACGAAGCCCTCCGGCTCGCCGTCGAGGACCGCCCGGTCCACGTCCTCGAGCGGGACCGTGATCGCGCGCACGGGCCCGTGCCGGGCCTCGACCTCGGTCGAGGTTAGCCCCACGTGGCCCACCTCCGGGTCCGTGTAGGTGCACCAGGGGATCACGAGCGCGCTCGCCCGCGCCCGGCCGAGGAAGAAAGCGTTCCGCACGACGATCCGGGCCATGGCGTCCGCCGCGTGCGTGAACTTCCACGCCGAGCAGCAGTCCCCCGCCGCGTAGACCCGGGGGTTCGCGGTCCGGAGGCGGTCGTCCACCTCCACGCCTCCCCGGCCGACTCGCACCCCGGCCGCCTCGGCCTGGAGCCCGTCCACGTTGGGCGCGCGGCCCACGGCGACGAGGACCGCGTCGGCGGCGAGCGCCTCCTCCTGGCCCCCGTGGGCGACGGTCACGGCCTTCTCGGAACCCTTCGCGGCGGCGCGGAGCACCTTCGTCCCGAGCAGGAACCGGACCCCCTCGGAGGCGAGGCGGGCCCGCAGCAGCGCCGCCCCGTCCGGGTCGTCCCGCGGCAGCACCCGGTCGGCGACGTCCACGAGGGTCACGGTCGAGCCCAGTCGCGCGAAGGCCTGGGCCATCTCGCAGCCGATGGGGCCGCCCCCGATCACGAGGAGCCGGCGGGGGATCTCGGTCAGCCAGAAGAGGTTCTCGTTCGTGAGGAACCCCGCCTCCGCGAGCCCTGGGATGGGGGGCGCGGCGGCGCGTGCCCCCGTCGCGATCACGGCGCGGCGGAAGGGGAGCCGCGTCCCCGCGACCTCGACCGCGTCCTCCGCGACGAATCCGGCCTCGCCGAGGAAGACGTCCACCCCGAGCCGGCGGAATCGTTCCGCCGAGTCGTGGGGGGCGATCCCCGCGCGCAGGCGGCGGAGGCGCTCCATCACCGCGGCGAAGTCCACGCTCCAGCCGGCGGGCACCCGGACCCCGAACTCCCCGGCGGCGCGCACGGCGGCCGCCGCCTTCGCCGCCCGCAGGAGCGCCTTGCTCGGCACGCAGCCGACGTTCAGGCAGTCCCCGCCGAGGAGCCCGCGCTCGACGAGCGCCACGCGGGCCCCGAGCGAGGCGGCCGCCGCCGCGGAGACGAGGCCCGCGGTCCCGGCCCCGATCACCACCAGGGAGTACCGGGCCGCGGGAGCGGGGTTGCGCCAGTCCGCCGGCCGGACGCTCCGGAGGAGGCCGCGGTTGTGGGCGTCGTCCGGGAGGACGAGCGGTCGCGCGGGCGCGCTCATCGCGTCGCCTCCGTCGTTGCAGGGCCGTGGACGGCCGCCGCCAGCTCGCGGCGGGCGAGCCGCGTGATCCACGCGACCGCCGCCAGGGTCGCGACGAGTCCCGCGCCGAGGAGGATCGCGCGGGCCGGCCCGGGGAGCGCCGCCCCTCCGGAGGCGAGCTCGGCCGCGCCGCCCGCGAGGGAGCCGACGTACACGTAGAGGAACGTCCCCGGGAGCATGGCCACCGCGGAAGCGAGCAGGTACGGGCCGAACCGGACGCGGGTCAGCGCCAGGCCGTAGTTCAGGAGGTTGAACGGGACGACGGGGGAGAGCCGCAGCAAGGCGACCATGAGGAGCGCCCGGCGCCCGAGAGCCGAGTCCGCCGCGGCGAGGACCGGGTATCGGGCGATCCGGCCGGCCACCCACGAGCGG
>JAKEIC010000192.1 GCA_022614695.1 Planctomycetales bacterium
GGCCGCGATCCACCGCAGCGCCCGCCTGGCCGAAGCGGCCGCCGCGTCGGGTCGCTAGCCGTCGAGCCCCGGCCACTCGAGGTGGCGGGCGAAGCGGGCGTCGTCGCGGGTCGGGAAGTCGGTCCGGTAGTGGACGCCGCGGGTCTCCTCGCGGGCCAGGGCCCCGGCGACGATCCCACCGGCGACGGTCAGCATGTTCTGGAGCGTCAGGCCGGCCGGGTCTGGGAACTCGGCCGGCAGGACGTAGCCCTGCCAGAAGGCGATCTGCTCCGCCGCCCGGCGGAGGCCCTCGGCGTCGCGCTCGATCCCGATGTCGCGGCCGAGCAGGGCCCGGACCGAGTTCTGGACGTCGGCCACGTCCACCGCCGCAGGCGATCCCCCGCCCGCGGCCCGGACCCGGCCCACGCGCGGCCCCCCCGCCCGCGTCGCCTCCGCAGCCGCCGCGGCGCCCGCGCGCCGCCCGAAGACCATCCCCTCGAGGAGCGAGTTGCTCCCCAGGCGGTTCGCCCCGTGGAGCCCCGTGCTCGCGACCTCGCCCGCGACGAGGAGGCCGGGGAGCGTGCTGGCCCCGGCGAGGTCGCACGTGAGCCCCCCGATCGCGTAGTGGGCCGTCGGGCGAACGGGGATGAGGTCCCGCGCGAGGTCGAGCCCCACGGTGGCGCAGGCGTCGCGCACGGTCGGGAAGCGAGCGCGGACCTCCTCGGGAGGCATGTGCCGGAGGTCCACGAAGACGCACACGTCCCCGAGCGCGCGCATCCGGGCGAGGATGGCGCGGGAGACCACGTCCCGGGGGGCGAGCTCGGCGTCCGGATGGACGTCGGGCATGAACCGGCGACCGGTCCGATCCCGCAGGTAGGCGCCGTAGCCCCGGATCGCCTCGGTCACGAGCGCGCGGGGCGCGCCGGCCACGTAGAGGGTCGTGGGGTGGAACTGGACGAACTCGAGGTCGCGGGCCGCGGCCCCGGCCCGGTGCGCGATCCCGAGCCCGTCCCCCGTGGCGCCGGCCGGGTTCGTCGTCTCGCGGTAGAGCCGCCCGGCCCCTCCCGTCGCGAGGACCGTTGCCCCGGCCCAGATCGCCTGCCGGCCGCCGGCGGGACCGAGGTCCGCGAGCACCCCGAGGCAGCGCCCGCCCTCCGTGAGGAGGTCCACCACGTAGGCCTTCTCGAGGACCCGGACGCGGTGCGCGGGGAGCGCCTTCACGGCCGAGACGAGGACGCGCGAGACCTCCGCCCCCGTGGCGTCGCCGTTCGCGTGCAGGATCCTCGCGCGCGAGTGCCCGCCCTCGCGGCCGAGGGCGAGCGACCCGTCCGGGGCGCGGTCGAGCCGCGCGCCCCAGCCGAGGAGCTCCTCGATCCGCTCGCGCGCCTCGCCGGCGACGAGCCGCGCGACGGGGGGGTCCGTGAGGCCCTGGCCCGCGTTCACGGTGTCGGCCGCGTGGAGCTCGGGCGAGTCGTCGGGGCCCATCGCGCAGGCGATCCCGCCCTGGGCGTGCAGGGTCGCGCCGCCGCCGAGCGGCCCCTTCGTCACGAGGAGAACCTCGGCCGTCCGCGCCGCCTCGAGCGCGGCCCGGAGCCCCGCCACCCCGCTTCCGATCACGCAGACGTCCGCCAGGACGTTCGGCAGCTCCCGCGTGTCGAAGGAGACCAGGTATCGGCGCGGACGAGGCGGTGAGACCACCAGGGAGCCCCTCCCCGCATCCTAGGGCGCCCCCGCGGCCGAGGACAAGGCCGCCTCAGACGGCGGGGACCGCCGCAGGGGGCTCGCGCTGAGACTCGTCGGGCGCTGGGGAAGTGATGCCGAAGCAGCGCTGCAGGGCCTCCCGAAGCGCGGAACCGCGCAAGTCGAGGACCCGGCGGGGGATGTCCATCGAGAACGAGACGTTCCGGCCCCACTCGCCGCGCAGGCGCAGGGGCCCGAAGGCCGTCGGCAGCGGGACGAGGATCCGCGTGCAGCCCATCTCCTCGAGAGCCTCGATGAACTCGAGCGCCCCGCGGAGACCGTCCGCGCGTCCCGAATCGAGGCGGGCGAGGAAGAACTTATGCGCCGAGTCGGTGAAGCGGGCAAGGAGCGCCCGGGCGGCCTCCGGGCCCCCGGGTCTCTGCGCGGTCACGGCGGCGACCAGCGCTTCCATCCTCTTCGGGCCGAGTATGGGTGCGACCATCGCGAAGTCTCCCGGGTCCGACTGACCGTGCCTCACCCTCGCACGCGCCGTGCCGGGTGCGTGCCCGGGGCGGTCCGGGCCGGCCGGTACGAAACGTCCCGCGACTCTAGGCTCGAGAGCACACGATGAGACATAGCCGCGAGTAGAATCGCCCCCCCGTGCTCCTCGCGCGCGACCTGGCCAAGCGATACGGCGACCGCGTCGCCCTCGACGGGGTCTCGATCGAGGCGCGGCCGGGCGAGGTGGTCGGGGTGCTCGGGCCGAACGGCGCCGGCAAGACGACCCTCGTCTCGATCCTGTGCGGGCTCCGGCGCCCCGACCGGGGCGAGGCGCGGATCGGGGGGGAGGACCCCGCCGCGGCTCCCTCCGCGCGCGCGAGGCTCGGGGTCTGCCCGCAGGAGGTCGCGGTCTACCCCGAGCTGACGGCCGAGCAGAACCTCCGGTTCTTCGGGGGACTCTTCGGGATGCGCGGCGCCCGGCTCGCGGAGCGCTCGCGGGCCGTGCTCGAGCGCGTGGGGCTCGCGGACCGGTCGCGCGAGCCGGTCCAGAAGTTCTCGGGCGGGATGCGGCGCCGCCTCAACCTCGCGGTGGCAATGCTCCACGAGCCCGCGGCGCTCCTCCTCGACGAGCCGACCGTGGGCGTGGACCCCCAGTCGCGGAGCCACCTCTTCGAGGAGGTGGCGAGGCTCCGGGGCGAGGGGCGGGCGGTGCTCTACACGACGCACTACATGGAGGAGGCCGAGCGGCTCTGCGACCGGATCGTGGTGATGGACCTCGGGAAGATCGTCGCGCAGGGCACCCTCGCCGAGATCCTGGCCCTCGGGGGGACTGCCCGCCGGGTGACCGTCGCGTTCGCGGACGGCGGGGCCGCCCCGGACCGGGCCGCGCTCGCGAGGGCAGCCGCGCCTGCCGAGGTCCTGGAGTGCGGGCCGGTGTCCGTCGTTCTCTCCGCCGCGGACCCCGGGGCCCTGCTGCCCGCGCTGCTGGGACACCTCCACGCGGCCGGCCACGCCGTCGCCGGCGTCGAGGTGGAGCGCCGCACACTCGAGTCGGTCTTCCTGAAGCTCACGGGACGGAGGCTCCGCGACGAATGACGGGGTTCCTCGCCATCCTCCGCAAGAACCGCGACCTCTTCCTCTCCGACCCGAAGGGGCTCTTCCTCACGTTCCTCATGCCGGTCGTGATCGCGTCGCTCGCGGGCGCCGCGTTCTCCGGGATGGGAGGAGGCGAGGAGGGCGGCAACGGTGAGTCCGAGGCGAGGAAGGTCCCTCTCCTCGTCGTGGACGAGGACGCCACGCCGGCCTCGCGGAAGCTCGTGGACCGGCTCGCGAAGGCGAAGGGCATCGAGGTGCAGGTTCCGGAGGGCGGCCTCGCCGCGGCGAGGGACGCGATCCGGCTCGGGAAGCGGCCGGCCGCGCTGGTGATCCCGAAGGGGACCGGCGAGGCGCTCGAGCGGGGGCTCTTCGCGGCGGCCTTCTCCGGTCGCAAGCCGAAGCTGGCCCTCCTCGTGGACCCGTCCCGGCAGATGGAGACCGGGATGCTCCGGGGCGTCCTCTTCCAGGAGGTGATGGCCGCGGCGGCCGGGGACCTCTTCTCGGCCGAGGGCGGGAGACGGATGATGCGGACGAGCCTGGAGGACGTCGAGAAGGCCGGGGACCTCCTGACCGAGGAGAAGGCCCAGCTGCGCGAGGCGTTCGGCCTCGGCCTGCAGTTCATGGAGCGGCTCGGGGATGCCGCCCCCCGCGTGCGCGGGGAGGGGGCCCCGGGCGGCGGGCCGGCCGGGGCGGGCGGCATGCCGCAGCCCTTCGAGATCGCCGAGGAGGCCGTGACGGCCGGAGGACGCTCGAACCCCTTCCAGGGCTACAGCAACTTCGCGCACGCCTTCGCCGGGATGGGGGTGATGTTCCTGCTCTTCGGGGTCCTCGACGGGGGACTCCTGCTCATCCGGGAGCGGGCGCGGGGGACCCTGGCCCGGATCGTCGCCTCGCCGACGCCCGCCTCGGCCCTCCTCCTCGGCGAGGCCGTGTGGCTCGTCGGGATGGGGGTCCTCCAACTCGCCGTGATGCTCGCCGTGGCACACCTCCCGTTCTTCGGCGTGCGAGTCCAGGGCTCGTGGGCCGGGCTCGCGCTCATCGCGGTGGCGACGTCCGCGGCCGGGGCCGGGTTCGGCCTCGCGATCGCGGCCTTCTTCCGCACGGAGAAGGCCGCCCAGGGCGCGGCGATCCTCGTGATCCTCGTGATGAGCGCGCTCGGGGGGTCCTGGTGGCCTCTCTTCATCACGCCGAAGCCGATGCAGGACATGGCCTCGTGGACCATCACGAAGTGGGCGGTCGGGGGTCTCGAGGGGGCGCTCTGGCGGGGCTGGAGCCTCGCCGAGATCGCCCCGAGCGCGGGGATCCTCGCCGGGATGGCCGCCCTCCTCGGCGGGATCGCGTGGGCGCGGTTCAAGTTCGAGTGATCGCGTGGCGCGCGGGTCCGGCGCGTACATCCACGGCTGCTCGGGGCCCGAGCAGGCCCGCCTCGTCCGACTGAACGACTGGATCAATCCGGAGTGCCTTCGGGCGATCGCCCCCCGCATCGGAGAGCGTACCCTCGACGTCGGCTGCGGGCTCGGGATCCTCGCCCGGGAGATCGCGGAGGCGACGGGCGCGCCGGTCCTGGCGGTGGACCGCGAGCGCCGGCAGCTCGCGGCGGCGCGGTCGCGGGGGACCGCGCGGTGGGGGGGGCCCGCGGAGCGGGTGGAGTTCCGGGAGGGGGACGCGACGGCGCTGCCGCTCCGGCCGGACGAGCGGGGGACGTTCGACCTCGTCCACGCGCGCTTCCTTCTCGAGCACCTGCCCGACCCGCTCGCGGCCGTCCGCGAGATGGTGCGCGCGGCGCGCCCGGGCGGCCGCGTCGTCCTGATGGACGACGACCACGAGCTCTTGCGGCTCTGGCCCGAGCTCCCGGAGGGCCTCGCCCTCTGGCGCGCCTACGCCCGGACCTACGCCGCGCTCGGCAACGACC
>JAKEIC010000193.1 GCA_022614695.1 Planctomycetales bacterium
GGGCCTTGAACCGGGCCTCCTTCACCCTCCCGAAGAGGCCGACCGAGAGCGAGACGATCACCGAGGCGCCGCCCTCGGCGACCTGGCCCACCGCGTTCGCCGAGTCGAGGATCCCCCAGTTGGGCGGCAGCTCCGTGATCTGCGACGAGTCGCTCTCGAAGCGCATCGCCCGTGAGTATAGCCCAGCCCGATGCGGGCGGCGACGGCTTGACGCCCCGGCGCCGTCGAGGCTACCGTCTCCCGCCATGCCCGGGGCCACGATCCTCGTCGTGGACGACGAGAAGGCGATCCGCGACTCGCTGCGGACGGTGCTCGCCTACGAGCGCTACCGCGTCCTCGAGGCGGGCAAGGCCGAGGAGGCTTACGCGTCCCTCGAGAAGGACGAGGTCGGAGCCGTCCTCCTCGACGTGAAGATGCCCGGGGTGGACGGGCTCGCGGCGCTCGAGGAGATCCGCAAGCGCTCCCCCGACACGCCGGTCATCATGATCTCGGGCCACGGGACGGTCGCCACGGCCGTCGAGGCCTCGAAGAAGGGGGCCTTCGACTTCCTCGAGAAGCCGCCCGACACGGACCGGCTGCTCCTGACTCTCCGGAACGCCCTCAAGGAATCGGGCCTCCGGCGCGAGAACCGGCTCCTGCGCACGTCCCTCACCGGGGAGCTGAAGCTCCTCGGGGCCTCCGAGGCGCTCCAGAAGGTCCTTGCCACGGTCGAGCGCGTCGCTCGGACCGACGCGACCGTCCTCATCACCGGGGAGAACGGGAGCGGGAAGGAGCTGGTCGCGCGGGCCATCCACCTGCAGAGCGAGCGGGCCGGGCGGCCGTTCGTGGACGTCAACTGCGCGGCGATCCCGGGGGAGCTGATCGAGAGCGAACTCTTCGGCCACGAGGCGGGGGCGTTCACCGGAGCGACCGCCCGCCGCCGGGGCAAGTTCGAACAGGCGGACGGGGGCACGCTCTTCCTCGACGAGGTGGGGGACATGAGCCTCCCCGCCCAGGCGAAGATCCTCCGCGTCCTCGAGACGCGCGAGGTCTCACGGGTCGGCGGGTCCGAGAAGACGACGGTGGACGTGCGGGTCGTCTCGGCCACGAACAAGGACTTGCCCGCCGAGGTGCGAGGAGGCAAGTTCCGGGAAGACCTGCTCTACCGGCTGAACGTGGTCCCCATCCAGATCCCGTCGCTCCGGGACCGGCGGGGGGACATCGGCACTCTCGCCGCGCACTTCCTGCACTCGGCCGTCGAGCGCAACGGCCTCGCCGCAAGGCGGTTCTCGAACGACGCATTGAAGCGCCTCTCCTCCGCCGAGTGGCCCGGCAACGTCCGCCAGCTCAAGAACGCGTGCGAGAGGCTCGCGATCACGGCCGAGGGCGACGAGATCGCGCTCGAGGAGGTCGAGGCGGCGATCCGCCCGCCTCCCGCAGCGGCCTCCTCGGCCCCCGACCCGCTGGACGCCTGCGCCACGTTCGAGGAGTGGAAGGATGCCGCGGAGAGGCGGTTCCTCGAGCGGCGGCTGGCGGCGAACCAGTGGAACATCAAGAAGACCGCCGAGGACCTCAAGATGCAGCGGAGCAACCTGTACAAGAAGATCGAGAAGTACGGCCTGAAGTGACCTCCCGGGGAGGCTCGGCGCGACCGGCGCGCGGGCGCAACACCGCGTGAGAATCGGCCCCTACGAGATCGTCGCGGAGCTCGGCCGGGGGGGAATGGGGGTCGTCTACCGGGCGCGCCGTCCGGGGGCCGGACCGGACGTCGCGTTGAAGGTGCTCGCGCCCGGCGCCGCGGGAAGCCCCGGGGACCTGCCGCGGTTCCTCCGCGAGAGGGCCCTCGCGGCGCGGCTGGAGCACCCCGGCATCGTGCGCGTGCTCGAGCAGGGCGAGGACGGCGAACGCCTCTGGTTCGCGATGGAGCTCGTGGAGGGGGAGACGCTGTTCGAGCTCCTCCGGCGGGAGCCGCTGGCGTGGAGGACGGCGGCGGAGATCGTCCGGGACGTCGCCGCGGCTCTCGGCCACGCCCACGCGCTGGGGATCGTGCACCGCGACGTGAAGCCGGGGAACATCCTGATCGGACGGAAGCTCGGTCCCCAGTCCCTGGTCCCGGGTCCCCCGTCGAGGACTTCCGACGACCCGAGCCACGCGCCGATGACCAGGGACGGGGAACCGGGGACTGGGAACTGCTTCCTCACCGACTTCGGCCTGGCCAAGTCCGTCTCGACCGGCTCGAGGTTCACGCGCACGGGAGTCGCGGTCGGGACCCCCGAGTACATGTCGCCCGAGCAGGCGCGAGGCGAGAGCGCCGCGCTTACCCCGTCCGCCGACGTCTGGGGGTGCGGCGCCGTCCTCTACGAGCTGCTCGCGGGCCGACGCCCCTTCGAGGGCGACGGGCTCGAGGCCGTGATCGAGAACGTCGTCCTGCGGGAGCCCGTTCCGATCCGTCGTCTCCGGGCCGACGTCCCGCGCGGTCTCGACCGGGTGATCCGGGTCTGCCTCGCCAAGGCGGCGCGCCACCGCTACCCGGACGGAGCCCGACTCGCGGACGACCTGGACCGGGTCCTCCGGGACGAGCCTCCGCTCGCGCGACCCCCGCGCGGCGCGTCTCGCGGGCGGGCGGCGATCGCCGCCCTGGTCGCCGCCGCGGCCTGGGGCGCCTGGGTCCTCGCGTCCCCGGCGCCGTCTCCGGCGACGACGCCGGCGGCCGCCGGGTCCCGGCCGGGGGAACCTCGCGCGGACGTCGAGGACC
>JAKEIC010000194.1 GCA_022614695.1 Planctomycetales bacterium
AATCCGGGCGGCCGGGCCGGGCGCGCGGCGCCCGGGCGCCCCGCCCCCGCCCGGCGCGGGCGTCCCTGTCGGCGCGGCCCCCGGCGCGGCTGCCGACGAGGCGGCGAAGAGGGCCGCCAAGGCGAAGAAGGGCCGACCCACGCGTCCCTCGGCACGCGACGAGGTGGACCTCTCGCTCCTCCGGGGGCGGGTCGAGGCCACCGTCGTGGTCTCCGACCCCGACATCGCCCGCCGCATCCGTCCGGTGAGCAAGCGGCGGCCGCGCCGTGACGAGGGCGCCGCGGTCCCGGTGGTCTCGAAGGACCGCGTCCTCGAGCTGGTGGCCCCGGTGACCGTGCGCGAGCTCTCCACGGTGCTGGGGATCAAGGCGACCGACCTCCTCACGAAGCTCCTCCAAGGGGGAACGCCGGCCACGATCAACACCGTGCTGCCGGACGAGGCGGTGACCCTCCTCGCGATGGACTTCGGCAAGGAGGTCCGGGTGGTGAAGGCCCGGGCCGCCGAGGACAAGATCGGCGCGGCCGCGGCCGAGCCGGACCGGCCCGAGGACCTCGGGCCCCGCGGCCCCGTCGTCACGATCCTCGGGCACGTGGACCACGGGAAGACGTCCCTCCTCGACGCGATCCGGCACACGAAAGTCGCGGCGGGGGAGTCGGGCGGGATCACCCAGCACATCGGGGCATACCGCGTCACGAGGGGGGAGCGCTCGTTCGTCTTCCTCGACACCCCGGGCCACGCGGCCTTCACCGAGATGCGGGCGCGGGGCGCCCACGTGACCGACATCGTCGTCCTCGTCGTCGCAGCCGACGACGGGGTCCAGCAGCAGACGATCGAGAGCGTGAACCACGCCATGGCGGCCGAGGTCGCCCTCGTCGTCGCGGTGAACAAGGTGGACAAGCTCGAGAAGCAGAACGCCCGTCAGCAGGCGATCGAGAAGATCAAGGGCCAGCTGATGGCCAACGGCGTGACCCCCGAAGGCTACGGCGGGAAGACCCAGTTCATCCCGGTCTCTGCCCAGACGGGGGAGGGGCTCGACGCCCTCCTCGAGGCCGTCGGGAACGAGGCGGACCTGCTCGAGCTGCGGGCCAACCCGAAGAAGCCGGCGCGCGGGACGGTCCTCGAGGCGAGCGTCTCCGAGGGCCATGGCGTGCAGGCGACCGTGCTCGTCCAGGACGGCATGCTGCGCCAGGGGGACCCGATCGTGGCCGGCCGCGCCTTCGGGCGCGGGCGGCGGCTCCGCGACGAGAACGGCCAGTCCCTCGCCGAGGCGGGCCCCTCGACCCCCGTGATCGTCTCGGGCCTCTCCGAGGTGCCCGAGGCCGGCGACCCCTTCAACGTGGTCGCCTCCGACGACGACGCGCGCCGGATCTCGGAGGAGAGGGACGCCAAGTTCCGGCGCGCGGCCCAGACCGACCGCAAGAAGGCCTCGCTCGACACCCTCTTCGCGAAGCTCGACTCCCGGAACCGCGAGGTGCGGCTCGTGCTCAAGTGCGACGTGAAGGGATCGGTGGAGGCGCTCCGCGACCAGCTCGTGGGCCTCACGACTCCCGAGGTGCGGGTGAAGCTCCTCCACGCGGCCGTCGGCGCGATCACCGAGTCGGACGTGACCCTCGCCGAGGCCTCGGACGGGATCGTGCTCGGCTTCCGCGTCGTCCCCGAGGAGGCGGCGCGCGCCCTCGCCCTCGAGCGCGGCGTCGAGATCCGCCGCTACGACATCATCTACGACCTCCTCGACGACGTGAAGAAGGCGCTGGAGGGCCTCCTCGAGCCCGAGAAGAAGGAGGTCCTGCACGCCCGGGTCGAGGTGCGGAAGACCTTCCGCTTCAGCAAGATCGGCACGATCGCCGGCTGCTACGTCTCGGCGGGCGCCGTGGAACGGAGCCACAGGATCCGCCTCGTCCGCGACGGCGCGGTCGTCCTCCCGGACGCGAAGATCGAGTCGCTCAGGAGGTTCGAGAAGGACGTCCGCGAGGTGCAGCACGGGTTCGAGTGCGGGCTCAAGATCGCCGGCTACGACGACGTGAAACCCGGCGACGTGATCGAGGCCTACGCGGTGCAACTCATCAAGCGGTCCCTGGAGGCCGGGAAGCGCGAGAAGGCGGAGGCGCGCTAGGCGCTTGAAACCGGGCGCGGGGGTCCGATGATGGGCCCCGTGCCCTTCGTCGTCGGGACCGCGACTCTCCGGCTCGCGCTGCGCGAGTCGCACTCGCTCAAGGACAAGCGCCGCGTCGTCCTCTCGCTCAAGGACCGGCTCCGCCAGCAGTTCAACGTCTCGGTCTCCGAGGTGGACGGCCAGGACGAGCGCCAGCGCGCGGTGCTCGGTGTCGCCATGGCCGGATCGGACGCGCGCTACGTCGAGGGCGCGCTCGCGAAGGTCGTGGACCTCGTCCGCGGGAACCCGCATGCGGAGCTCGTGGACTTCGAGGTCCGGGTGGCCTGATGGGAGTCCGCGCCGAGCGACTGGCCCAGTTCATCAAGGAGGAGGTCGCGGAGATCCTCCAGCGCCAGATCTCCGACCCCCGGATCCAGTTCGTCTCGGTGACGCGCGTTCAGCTCTCGGCGGACCTCAGGTTCGCGAAGGTCTACGTCTCGATGCTCGGGAGCGAAGGGGCGCGGACCGCGGCGATGACCGCTCTCGAGCACGCCCGGGGCCGGATCCAGGCCCTCGTCGCCCCGAGGATCCAGGCCCGGTTCTGCCCGCGGATTGACTTCTCGTACGACCCCGGGCTCGCCGAGGCGGTGCGCGTGAGCAAGATCATTGACGAGGCCGTGAAGGAGGACCGGGAGAGGCAGAAGGCGCGGGGGGAGGCGCCGCCGGCGCCGGCCAAGCCGCCGCCGCCGAAGCCGAGAACGAGGACGAGCACGAGCACGGACGACGACGAGGACGCCCCGGCAAAGAGCGAGGAAGAGTGAACTCCACTCGACTCCGGATCCTCGGGGCCGTCGTCCTGCTCGCGGGCCTCGTTGTCCTCATCGAGAGGCTCTGGGTGACCGACACCGAGGCCATCGCGGCTGAGATCGCAGGAAGCCGCGCGGCGCTGCTTGCGGGCGACGTGGACGGCGCGGCGCGGATCCTCTCGGACCGTTTCACCTGGGAGCGGGGTGGCCGCGCGCAGGCGGTGGCCTCGGTCCGGGGGTTCCTGAAGGAGTTCCCGATCCACGAGGCGCGCGGGAGCGACCTCGAGAGCGTGGCCTTCGAGGAGTCGGGCGAGGGCGTCGCACGCGTGGACTGGGTGCTCTTCTCGAAGGGGACCGGAGCGGGACTCGACCGGATGCCGATCCGCCTCTTCCTCCGCTTCGCGAAGGAGCCCGAGGGCTGGCGAGTCGTGAAGCTCGAGCGGTGGCAGTGGGGCGCGGAGGCCCTGCTCGGGCCGCCGGAGGGACGCTAGCGGACGCGCCGCGCCGGCGGCTCGGGTATCGGCGTGTCGTCCCCGGCGATGTCGAGGCCGAACCAACCCAGGAGGAAGTCGAGGAACTCGCCGGGGCTGAAGCCGACCGAGGCGCCAACGAGCAACGCGTGGACGCCGACGCTGACGTCGAAAGCGTGAACACGCGCCCAGCGCCTTGCGGGGGTCGCGGGGCCGTCCCAGATCGAGGACGGCTTGTCGTCATCCCCGAGGGTAAAGACCGCCGGAAGCATCAGATAGCACTGGTGGATTCCCCCCTCTCCTCCACCGCCAGGTGGCGGCCGGGTGCTGGAAATATGGAGCCCTGGCGGTGAGTAGTGTGGGAATACGTGTGTCGCCGGCCAGTAGATGTCGGTGGTCGCATCCATGACCCGCGAGCCACCCGCGTCCAGTCCGAAGACGTATCCCACTCCATACACCCAACCCACCCCCGCGGCGCGGGGCGTGATGCCGATCCCGATTCCCAGGTGCATCAGGCCCGCGGCCTCTACGCTCGCGCCGATCCCCGGGGCGACGCCCGCCTGCACGCGGAAGCACTCCCCGAAGTCCCGCGTCCGGTTCGCGAAGTAGTTCCCAAGCGCACCGCAGCCCGGGGCTGACGTGGCAGCGAGGGCGAGCCCTGCCGCGACCCAGACAGATCGCACCGGCGGATTCTAGCAGCCCCCGGGGCGAAATCGTCGAAACCACTTCACGCGCTCGCGTCGCCACGCCGTCTCGCCACGGCCTGCGCCGGGGCCTTGAGCGGAAACAGGAGCGCGAAGCGCGACGAGGGGGGGCGAGCGAAGCGAGCAACAGGGGGGAGGCGGAGTCCGCGGAGCCTCCCCCCTACCAAAGTCAACCTCTCATTCGTTTATTCTGTATATATTCCGGACCAGCTCCTCCAGCGTGTACTTCCGGTCCAGCCGGATGTGCAGGAAGACGCCCTCGGCGTCCTTCGAGTCGAGGATGATCTGGCGGTTGTTCGGGACCTTGAAACCCTTCTTGCACGCCTCGTGGCCGCAGAGGAGCAGGTCCGCCCCCACGATGGCGGCGAACTTGTCGGCAGTCTCCTGGGAGTAGTCGCGGCCCCAGACGAGCTTCTCGATCTGCGGGATCGGCGCCGCGTCCACGATCGGGCCCTCGACGGCGAGGATCGAGGGGTCCCAGTCCTTGAGGGCGGCCCCGGTGGGGATCGAGTGGCTCATGAAGATCCCGTTCGGCGCCCGCACGGCGAGGGCCTGCACCTTGAAGAAGATGTTGTAGGCCTCCTTCACGTCGCGCGCCGACTCGCCGTACTGGCTCTTGAGCCCCTCGGCGAACATCTGGTTCAGCATGTGGCCGTCTTTCACGATCTTCTTCCCGAGGTATTCGCTGAGCTCGTGGTTCCCCATCACGATGTGGACCCGGTCGGGGTACTCGCACTTGAACTCCGCGCAACGCTCGATCGTCCGGAAGGAGATGTCGCGGTCGATCAGCCCGAACTGGATGTTGTGCGTCGCCTCGTGGAGGATGATGTGCCGCTCGGGGTATCGGTGAAGGGCAGCGATCTCGATGATCCTCGCGAGGTTGTCCTTATGGCCGTGGAGGTCGCCCGTGAAGATCACGTCGCCCTCGCCCGGCAGGAAGTAGGTCTGCCCACGGCGCGTCGGGTCGTCGAGGGTGAGCCGGGCGGCCTTCTTCATGAGGGCGCGGATCTCGACGACCTGGGCGGTCTTGCGGTCCACCCCCGCGAGCCGCGTCTTCACGCGCTCGGCGGGCAGCACCCGGTCGCCGGCGACGGGCTCCGCGCGCAGGATACCCGCCGACTCAGCCTCCGCGGGGAGCGCGCGCGGCACGCTCCGGGCGGGTCCCGGCGACCGGTCGCGGGAGTGGGGGCGGTTCGGGCTCACCGGTCCATAGCCACGAGCAGCCGGGTCGCCGCTCGGGGCGCGACCCCTACTTATACTCGATGCCGCCGAAGACTTCCACGAACCGGGCGTACGCCGTCTCCCAGCACTCCCGCACGCCCGGCGGGAGCCCGGCGATGAACCGCCGGAGCCTCTCCCCCTGGGAGACGTAGATCATGTAGGTCTCGGCGAAGTACTCCTCGAACACGGAGGCCTGGTAGGCGCGGCGGGACTCGGCGTCCAGGAGGAACTCGACCCCGAGGAACGCGCCGGCGGCCGTCAGCCGCGCGTGCGCCCGCCTGAGCTCCGCGCGGACCTCCTCGTCGAGCCCGCCCTCCGCCGCGTGACCCAGCTCGTGGAGGAGGAGCCCCACGAAGGTGCGCCGGGCGCCCTGGAGCGCGAAGTCGTAGAGCATCACCACGCCCGACTCGTAGGCCGAGGCCTTCGCCGAGTCGGGCCCCCAGCCGCCGAGCTGGATCGCCCGGACCCGCGGGGGCCGGACGTGCGAGTCGGGCAGCGCCCCGAGGATCCGGTGCAGCATCCCGTAGGCGTTCCCGTGGTGCGTCGAGAAAACGCGGCCGGGAGGGGTTCCCAGGGCGCCGTTCCGGAGCTCCACGCCGCGGCGGGACAGGTAACGCCGGACGCGGTAGAACGCCACGTACCGCCGTCCCCGGGGGATGGCCTCCAGCGCCGCCCAGCCGCGGTACGCATCGAAGTCCTCGCGCGTGGCGGGGATCCACATCGCCGAGGAGCCGCCCTTGATCGCCCCGCCGAGGCGGTACTTCCCCTCGAGCTCGATCACGCGCTGGCCGAAGCGGAACTCCCGCTCGAGCTCGGGCGTGAGGTGCGCGACGCTCGCGCGGAGGGACAGCCACGGCTCCGCGAGACCCCGGGCGTCGGGCGGCACCTCGCGCATCGCCCGCGGTCTCTCCGGCTCTGCCGTCCGGGTCGCCATCGGAGGGAGGATAGGGGTCCCGGCACGGGGGGGCAAGGCTGCGCCAAGCAGGCAGTCCCGACGGACCCAGACTCACCACCAATGCACCAGGACACCAACGGAGCCGAAGCGTGTTCACCACGGAGACACAGAGACACGGAGAAGATCCCGAGAGGATCCTTCTATCATCCGAGTCTCTTCACTGTGCCTCCGTGTCTCTGTGGTGATCTCCTCCTCGGCTGGTGCCTTGCTGGCTTGGTGGTGAACAATCTCTCCCGGGCCGCTTGAGTCCCCCGCGCCCCGTCCGTAAGATCCCCTCGGATGGGCGGACGAGGGCTCTTCGTCGCGGCGATGCTGGCCGCGGTCGTGGCCGTGGCGGTCGTGATGGTCACGATGGGGGGCGGGGAGAAGACCGGTCGCCTGACCGGGTACCGGGGGCTCGCGCCGCCCTCCACGGCCAAGGTTCCGCCCCCCGCGACCACTGCGCCGCCGGCCACGGTGGCGCCGCCGGCCACCGTCCAGGCTCCGGCGACCGCCGTCGCGCCGCCGGCGACCGCAAGTCCGCCCGCGACGGCCGCGACGGTCGCGGAGTCGGGTCCCGGCCCGAAGGGACACGCGGGCCCGCCCGCCCTCCGTCCCGGCGATCCCCGCGGCGCGACGACCAAGGAGTCGGCCGAGTCTCTGGTCCCGTGGGCCCGGGGCGAGGGGGAGGCGAAGGGCGAGGAGCGCGGCAAGACGTATCGGGTGGCTGCCGGCGGGGAGAGCGTCTACCAGGTGGCGCGGCGGGCGCTGGGAGACGAGAAGCGCTGGAGTGAGATCGTCGAGGCCAACCGGGGATCGGTGAAGGACCTCGACAAGATCCCGGCGGGGACGGAGATCCGGCTGCCCGAGGAGAAGACCACGCCGGCGCCGAAGCGGCGGGGGATCGCGGGGGGGATAGACTAGGGTGAGAGTCCGTCGGTCGCCGGCCTCCCACCCTTCGCCCGGATCGCCTCGGCGGGGGGGAGCGCGGCGCGGATGCGGATGCCGTCCTCCCTGGGCTCCTCGGAGATGATGCGGCCGTGGGCCCGGATCCGCGCGAGGCGGGCCCCGTCGGTGTAGGGGACGAGGAGGTCCACCTCGACCGCCGTCCGGTCCGCCTCCTCCGCGACGCGGGCCGCCAGGACCTCCAGGCCGTCCCCGCGCAAGGCCGACACCTCGACCCGTTCCCCGTGGTCCGTCCGCAGCCGCGAGAGGGGCATGTGGTCCTCGACGCGGTCCAGCTTGTTCAGGACGAGGATCCGGCGGCGCTCCCCCGCCCCGACCTCGGAGAGGACCTTCTCGACGGTCTGGACCTGGCCCTCGACGTCCGGGTGCGCAGCGTCGGCCACGTGGAGGAGCAGGTCCGCGGTGAGCGCCTCCTCGAGGGTCGCGTGGAACGAGGCGACCAGCCGGTGCGGTAGGTTCCGGATGAACCCGACGGTGTCCGAGAGGATCGCGGTGCGGCCGCCCGGGAGCGACCAGGCGCGGCTCCGCGTATCCAGGGTCGAGAAGAGCCGGTCCTCGACGAGGACGTCGGCTCCCGTGAGCCCGCGCATGAGCGTGCTCTTCCCGGCGTTGGTGTAGCCGACGAGGGCGACGCAGAACTGCTCGGCGCGCGTGGCCACCTCGCGGCGTCGCCGGGCCTCGATCTCCTTGAGCTCCGCCCGGAGCTTCGTGATCCGGTTGCGGATGATCCGGCGGTCCGTCTCGAGCTGGGTCTCCCCGGGGCCGCGGGTCCCGATGCCCCCCTCGATCCGCTCGAGGTGGACCCACATCCGGATGAGCCGCGGCAGCAGGTACTCGAGCTGCGCCAGCTCCACCTGGACCTTCGCCTGCACGGTCCGGGCCCGGGTCGCGAAGATGTCGAGGATCAGCTCGGTCCGGTCCACGACCTTCTTCCCGGCGATCCGCTCGATGTTCCGGATCTGCGCGGGCGAGAGGTCGTTCTCGGTGATCACGAGGTCGGCCCCGACCGCCGCGGCGAGGCGGCCGATCTCCTCGACCTTGCCGTGGCCGAAGAGGGTCGCCGCATCCATGCGCCGCCGCTTCTGGACGATGCGGTCGGCGACCACGGCGCCGGCCGTGTCGGCGAGCTCCGCGAGCTCTTCCAGAGGCGCGGCCTCGGGCACCGCGTCCCTCGGGAGGCGCGCCGCGGCGAGGACCGCTCGTTCCCGTCGGACCCGGGTGGAGACGCTGCGCGCCAACCGGCGCCATTCTACGAGAAGATCGTCTCGAGGATCACGCCCGGGACTTCGGCCTGCCCGAGGGACTCGCGCGCGCCGACCCGGCTCGAGGAGAGCAGCACCGGGCCCTCCTCGGGCCGGTCCGGGAGGCGGCCGTGCGAGCCGCGCACGAGCGAGGCGTCGAGCGGGATCACGTCCATGAGATACCGCATCCCGAGCTTCTTCCGGAGGAGCCTCCGGAGGATCCGGAGCTTCGTCCCCGGCCTCGGGTCGAGGAAGAGCTCCGCCGGGTCGTAGCCGGGTTTCCGGTGGATGTCCACCGTGCGGGCGAAGTCCGGGGCGCGCCGGTCGTCCTCCCAGTAGTAGTAGCTGAACCAACGGTCCTTCGCCGCCAGAGCCACCAGCTCCCCGGACCGCGGGTGGTCCAGGCCGGCCGCCCGGAGCGCCTCGCCCTCGAGGACCTCGGCCACTCCGGGGGTGCCGCGCAGGAGGTCGGCGACGGGCGGGCGGTCGGCCGGCGCGCGGACGTAGACGTGCGCGACCTGGTGGTCGGCGACGGCGAAGGCGCGACTCGCCCCCGCGTCGAGCAGCTCCCCGACCGGCGTCGGGTGGACCCGCAGGTACCCCGCCCGCCGGAGGACCCGGTTCACGTCCACCGCGCCGGCGACGGGCGTGATCCCGTACTCCGAGAGGGCGATCACGTGGGCCCCGGCCCCGCGCGCCGCGTCGGCGAGCCGACCGACGACCGCGTCCACGGCGGCCGCGGCGTCCGCGGCACGGGGATCGTCCGGCCCGAACCTCTGGAGGTCGTAGTCCAAGTGCGGGAGGTAGACGAGGGTGAGCGTCGGCCGATGGCGCTCCATCACGAGCCGCGCGCAGCCGGCGATCCAGTCCGAGGAGCGGATCCCGGCGGTCGGGCCCCAGAACTGGAAGAGCGGGAAGGGGCCGAGCGCGCGGTAGAGCGGCAGCGTCAGGTCCGCCGGCGAGGCGTAGATGAACCCCGCGAGCTTGCGGCCGTCGGCGGGGTAGACCGGTCGCGGCGTGACCGCCCAGTCGGCCGTCGAGTACATGTTGAACCACCAGAAGAGCTTCGCGCAGGTGAACTTCGGGTCCCGCCGCCGGCCGGCCTCCCAGACCTTCTCGCCCGAGACGAGGGCGTTGGACTGGCGCCAGAAGAGGACCTCGGAGAGCTCCCGGAAGTACCAGCCGTTCCCCACGACGCCGTGCTCGCGGGGCGGGAGTCCCGTGAGCATCGTGGACTGGGCCGGGCAGGTGAGCGCCGGCAGGACCGGGCGCAACGACGCGCGGAACCCCTCCGCCGCGATGCGGAGGAGGTTCGGCGTGCGCGGCCCGAGGAGCGAGGGCGTGAGCCCCACGACGTCGAGCACCAGCAGGGGCCGCACGCGGCGGATGTTAGCATCCGCGAGGTGCCCCCGGACGCACTCTACATCCACCTCCCCTTCTGCAGGTCCGTCTGCCCGTACTGCGACTTCCCCGTGGCTCGATACCGTGGCGGCGGCGTGGCCGCCTTTCTCGCCGCGCTGGGGGAGGAGCTGCGGCACAGGGCCGGCGGGCTCGCGCCGCGCTGGATCTACGTGGGAGGCGGCACGCCGACGGAGGTCTCACCGGAAGAGACCGAGAAGCTCCTGGAGGCGGTCCGCGGGACGATCCGGACGGACGGCGTCGAGGAGTGGACAGTCGAGGCGAACCCGAAGACCCTGCGTGCGGATGTCCTCGACCTCTGGCGCGGGGCGGGCGCCACCCGGCTCTCCCTCGGCGCTCAGAGCTTCGACGCGGCGAGGCTCCGGCGCCTCGGGCGGGCCCACCGCGCCGGGGACGTCGCCGCGGGGGTGGACCTCGCACGCCGGGCCGGGTTCAGGCAGGTGAACCTGGACCTGATCGTCGCCGTCCCGGGCGAGACCGCGGAGGAGGCGGCCGCCGACGCGCGGGCCGCGGCCTCGCTCCGTCCCGACCACGTCTCGGTCTACACGCTCACCGTCGAGGAGGGGACGCCCTTCGCGCGGCTCCGGGCCGAGGGCCGGCTCCCTGAGGCGCCCGCGGAGTCGCAGGCGGCGCAGGTGCTTGCCGCGCGAGAGGCGCTGGCGGAGGCGAGCCTCCTCCCTTACGAGGTGAGCAACCTGGCCCGGCCGGGTTCCGAGTGCCGCATGAACCTCGGCTACTGGCGCGGGGGGGAATACCTCGGCGTGGGGGTCGGCGCCGCCTCGCACGAAGGGGGCCGCCGCCGGAAGAACCTACGGGACGTCCGCTCCTACGTCGAGGCGGTCAGAGCCGGCCGCGACCCCGTCGCCGAGGAGGAGGCCCTGGCGCCCGAGCGGCGGGCCCGCGAGATGGCGATGCTGGGGCTCCGGCTCGCGGCGGGGTTCTCGCTCGGCGAGGTCTCGGCCCGCGCGGGGGTGGACGCGGCGGAGCTTCTCGCGCCGGCGCTCCGGGCGCTCGCGGCCGACGGGGTCGCGGCCTGGGAGGGGGACAACGTCCGCCCGACCCCGCGAGGGCTCCTCCTCGCCGACGCCGCGGCGCGCCGGGTGCTCGCCGACGGCGGCGCGCGTAGGATCCGGTCATGACCGACCGCGGGATCCCGGTCCCCTACCGCGCCCTCGCCGCGACCGTCGTCGAGCGGTTGCTCGGCCGCGACCCGTCCGCCCTCGAGGTGGCGGCCCGCCTCGAGGCGCTCGCCGCGGCCGAGGCGGCGCCCCTCGAGGAGGAGCTGAAGGACCTCTACCGCGTCGTGGGGCCCGAGGTGGAGGCTGTGCACGAACCGGGGGCTCCCCCCCCGCCGGACGACGCGGACCGGTGCGCTCGCTTCCTCGGGGCGCTCGATGGGCTCCTCACGCGGGCCAACTACCGCCCGCTCGGAGGCGAGGAGCTGGAGCGGGCCCTCGTCGAGAAGAGCGTCCCCGGGCTCGAAGTGCGGGTAGACCTCTCGGCCTACGACCACCTCAACGTGTTCGTCCGCGGGGAGGGGATGGGGCGACGCATGGAGCGCGAGTGGAGACGGGGAGGGAAGCGGCGGGAGGTGCTGATGCCCGCGCACCGCCGCGTCGTCCTGGCGGTCCGGCTGCGCGGGGAGCCCGCGCTCCACTTGAAGCTCTTCCAGGACATCCCGAAAGCCGACATCGAGGCGCTCCTCCCGGGGATCACGGTCCGGATGCGGCTCGCGGACAAGATCCGGGTCGGGAGCTCGGCCGGCGTGGCCGGGGGATCGGCCGTCTGGGGCGCCCTGAAGTGGGCCCCCCTCCTCCGCCTCTCGCTCCTTCCGGTGCTCCTCGTCCTCGGCCTCTTCTACGGGAGCCGGGCTCTCTGGAACTTCGTCGCGATGCGGGACCGCTACAGGACCGCGCTCATCCGCGACCTTTACTATCAGACCCTCGACAACGGGGAGGGGGTCCTCACCCGGCTCGTGGACGAGTCCGAGGAGGAGGAGGCCAAGGAAGCGCTGCTCGCCTGGGCCATCGGGGCCGCGGGCTCCGGTCCCGTGCGGCCGGAGGAGGTGCGCGAGCGCGCCGAGGCCTACCTCCGCGAGGCCCACCGGGCCGAGACGGACTTCGACTTGCCCGACGCCCTCGCGAAGCTCGAACGGTACGGTCTCGTGGCGGGCGCGGACGGCGCGCTCCGAATGCCCCCCCCCGGCGCCGCCGCCGTCGCCCTCGCCGCGCGGCAGGTCCGTCTCGCGTCCGGACCGTAGCCGGTGCCTCGGCTGGGCCGCCGGGGAGACCATGCCCAGAGGCCGCCCGCCGTCCTTGCCTCCCGAGTGCATAGGAATCGGGTTCCGTCCTCGGAACCCGATTCCTACGCCGTGACCGACATCGCGATCGCCGCGATGTCGTCCTTCTGGCGGTCGGGACCGCCCATGTAGGAGGCGAGCCGCTCGCGGATCCGCGCCAGGATCTGGCCCGGCCTCTCCGCGTGGTGGGCCTCGAGGATCGGGAGGATCCCGGCGAGGCCCAGCTCGCGTCCCGAGGCATCCTCGCACTCGACGACGCCGTCCGTGTAGAAGAGCAGCAGGTCTCCCGGCTCGAGCGGCACGGACTCCTCGACGACGAGGCCCTTGAAGCGCTCGGGCTCGGCCATCCCGAGCACGAGGCCCTGAGGCGCGATCTCCGACCACGACGGGTTCCGCCGCGGATTCACGAGCAGCGCGGGGTTGTGGCCGGCGCGGGCGACGGTGAGCTGGCGGGTGCGCACGTCGAGGACCGCTGCCATTGCGGAGACGAACGTGACACCGTCGAGGTCGGGCTGGATGTCGGCGTTCGCCCGCGCGAGCGCCTCGGCGGGTCCCGCGGACTCCCGGAGCCGGAGCGCGATCACCTTCTTCGCCATCCCCATGAGGATCGCCCCCTCGATCCCGTGCCCCGAGACGTCCCCGACCACGATGCCGAGGCGGGTCGAGTCCATCCGGACGAAGTCGTAGAAGTCGCCCGAGACGCGGGCCGAGGGCTGGAAGAGCAGGCCGAACTCGATCCCGTGGAGCGTCGGGGGGGCCGTCGGGAGGAGTCGGGCCTGGCGGTCCTGCGCCCGCGCCAGGCCTTCCTGCACGCGGTCGGACTCGGCGGCGCGGGCGCGGAGGGTGGAGACCTCGCTCTCGAGCGAGTCGGTGCGCGCCTTGGAGACGCGGCGGTGGCCCGCGTCCACCTGCGCGAGCCGCGCGTGGAGGTCGGCCGCTGGCCGGGGGCGGCGGACTCCCTGGCGGTACGGCGGGCAGGCGTCGAGGAGGTGTGTGGCCGCCGCGTCGAGGACCTCCGTCGCGAGCGTCCCCGTGTCGGGCATCCGGACCGCCTCGCAGGTCGAGGCGCAAAGCGGGCAGAGCCAGGCCCCGGACGAGTCGCGGAGCCGCCAGAGCGGGTTCCCGCTGACCTCGGCCGCCAACGCGCGGGAGACTTCGCGAAGCTTCCGGAGCCGGGCGTCGAGCGCGCCGAGGTCATCCGAGAGCTGCTCGGGCGAGGCGAGGATCTTGATCTCCCCCTCCCCTCCGGAGAGCGCGAGGAGGTCGCGCACGCGGTCCCCCGGGCGGACGAGGACGAAGGTGTCCCCCCGGCCCTCGACCTCGCGCGCGAGCGCCCGGATCTGGCCCACCAGGACCGCCGTCACTCCCGTGAGGTCGGCGGTCTCGAGCGCGACGGGCCCACGCCCGCGCATCGAGACGAGCCGCCGGAGCCGGTTCGCGAGCTCGGGCGTGGCCTTGCCCTGGGCGTGGTAGAAGGCGAACCCGCGCCGGTTCTCGCGCGTGAGGCGCACCCCCTTGTCCTCGAAGAGGACCTCGGGGAGCGACGCGGGGTTCGGATCGGGGGGCATGACCGAGCTGACGGGGGATTCTAGTCCCGTCCGCTCCCCGAGGCCAAGCTCCCGGACCCCGCCACGGCCAGGAGTCGGGCGGGGACTCGGAGCTGTCTTGTGAGTGGCACACCGTCGCGCCATCTCGCGAGGCGGTCGGGGGTTCCGTTGACCCTGTTCGGCCACGTGCGTAGCATCCCTCGTCCATGCGACCGGGGGAGCCCGCGTATCTGCTCGCGCAGCTGGCGCTCCTCATCTTCTCGGTCTGCGTCCACGAGACCGCGCACGCCGCCGTGGCTTGGTGGGGAGGCGATCCCACCGCCCGGGACCTCGGTCGCGTGACGCTGAACCCCATCGCCCACGTGGACCCCCTCTGGAGCCTCCTCGTCCCCGCGGTCTTCGTCGCCTCGGGGGGCCATCCCGTCGGAGCGGCGAGGCCGGTCCCCATCAACCCTATGCTCCTCAGCCGCTGGAACTACGCGGGCGCCGTGGCCGCCGGCCCGCTGTCCAACGTCGTCCTCGCGCTGGTGGCGGGCATGCTCCTCCGTGTGCTCACGGAGCTCGGGCTCGCGGCTCCACTCCCGGATCTTCTCCTCCGGGAGCTGATTCTCATCAACGTGGGCCTCGCAGCGTTCAATCTCCTCCCGCTCCCGCCCCTCGACGGCTCCTCGGTATTGGCTGCGGTCGTGTTCCGGCAGCCTGGGCTCGGCGGTACCGCCTTCGTGACGAGCCTGGTGATCCTGCTCACCCTCTCGGCGTTCGGTATCCTGGGCCGCGTGCTCAATCCGGTCTACTCGGCAGCCATCCGGGTATTCGAGGCGCTCGGCCTGTGGTAGCGAAAGGTCCCTCCCCGACCTCCCCCGCCTCCCCCGAGGAGTCCGGGGTGCGCGTCTCCCTCGACCTCTTCACGGGACCGCTGGATCTCCTGCTGCACCTCGTCCGGGAGGAGGAGCTCGAGGTCCAGAGGATCCCCGTCGCCCGGATCGCCGACCAGTACATCGCCTTCCTCGAGGCCGCGACCGCCCTCGACCTTGCGGTCGCGGGCGACTTTCTCGTGATGGCGGCGACGCTGCTCGAGATGAAGTCGCGCTCGGTCCTGCCGGAGCCCCCGCCGCTCGAGCCGGGAGAGGAGGGGGACGAGGCCTGGGACGTGAAGACCGACTTCGTCCAGAAGCTCCTCGAGTACCGCCGCGTGAAGGAGCTCGGCCGCTCGCTCGCGTCCCGGGCGGCCGAACGCGCCCTCCGCTTCTCCCGCCCGGGTCCGCTGGGCGGTCCCGACGAGGCCCCCGCCCCCTCGCTCGCGGAGCTAGGGCTCGAGGACCTCGTGGCGGCCTTCGCCCGGGTCGCGCGAGAGACCTTGCTGACGCTCCCCCGGACGATCCTCTATGCGGACGTCCCGATCGCGGAGCACATCGCGCGCGTGCGGTCCGCGCTCGCGGGCCGGGGCACGGCCCTGCTGGCGGACCTCGTCCCGTCGGGGGCCGACAAGCGGTTCCTGGTCGGGACGTTCGTCGCGCTGCTGGAGCTCATCCGCCAGGGGGAGATCGGGGTGGACCAGGATGCGCCCTTCGGGGCGATCCGGGTCTTCCGGCGCTCGGAGGGTGGGGAGACCCAGGCCTCGCCGGGGCCGGCCGCCCCCGCGGGCCCCGGAGGGGGTCCCTGATGCCCCGTCTCCTCATCGTGGACGACGAGGAGGTGATGCAGGAGCTCTTCGAGCAGATGCTCGTGCGCGAGGGCTACCAGATGGACCACGCCTACTCGGCGGAGGAGGCGCTCGGCCGCGTGGACGCGGGCCTCTACGACCTGGTGCTCCTCGACCTCGCGCTGCCCGGGGCCGACGGGCTCGACCTGCTCCAGGAGCTCAAGCGCCGCGACCCCGACCTCCCGGCCGTCGTGGTGACCGCGTACGGGACGATCGAATCGGCCGTCCGCGCCATGCGGCAGGGGGCCTTCGACTACCTCCCGAAGCCCTTCGATCGAGACGAGATCGCGGTCGTCCTCGAGAAGGCCCTGGCGCAGGGGCGCCTCTCGCGCGAGGTGCGGCGGCTTCGCGAGGCGGTGGAGGAGCAGGGGAACCTCCAGAACATCGTGGGCCGCAGCAAGAAGATGCTGGAGCTGTTCCGGGCCGTCCGCCGCGTGGCCCCGAGCACGGCCACCATCCTCCTCGAGGGGGAATCGGGCACGGGCAAGGAGCTCCTCGCTCGGGCGCTCCACGCCGAGAGCCCGCGGAAGGACGCCCCGTTCGTCCCCATCAACTGCTCGACGCTCCCGGAGCCCCTCCTCGAGTCGGAGCTGTTCGGCCACGTCCGCGGGGCGTTCACCGGGGCGACCAGCTCCAAGAAGGGGCTCTTCGCGGAGGCGCACGGGGGGACGATCCTCCTCGACGAGATCGGGGACCTCTCGCCCGCGGTGCAGACGAAGCTCCTCCGGGTCCTCCAGGAACGGGAGATCAAGCCGGTGGGCGGGACGGAGACGATCCCGGTGGACGTCCGGGTGGTCGCCGCGACGAACGTCCCGCTCCGGGCGGCGGTCGAGGCGCGGCGGTTCCGCGAGGACCTCTACTTCCGCCTCGCCGTCGTGCCGCTGCGGGTGCCGCCGCTGCGCGAACGCCGGGAGGACATCCCGCTCCTCGTGCACCACTTCCTCCGCCGGCACGCCGAGCGCGCGGGGGAGCCCGTCAAAAGGATCCACCCCCGCGCCCTCGAGCGGCTCGTCGAGTACGACTGGCCCGGGAACGTCCGCGAGGTGGAGAACATGGTCGAGCGGCTCGTGCTCTTCTCCGACTCCTTCGAGATCACGCACGAGGAGGTGCCGCGGGACCTGTTCCGCGACGAGGAGAGGACACTCGTCCCGGGCGATGCCGAGTTCTCGCTCGGACGCGTGGCCGAGCGGTCCTCGCGCGCGGCGGAGAGGCGCGCGATCCTCGCGGCGTTGGACTACGCGCGCGGGAACCGGAGCGCCGCGGCAGCGGTCCTCCGCGTCAGTCGCGGGACGCTCTATCGTCACCTCCGCCGGCTCGGACTCGACAGCCCCGCCCGAAGAGGGCGACGCTCGCGATCCGAGAAGGCCCTCGCGAGCGGAGTCCGGCGATGAGCGCGCCCGCCACCCGCTCGAGATCGTCTCCATAACCACTTTCCTTGCAAGGATTAGCAATCCGGCTCTGCAGGCCCGCCCTCGCGGACGTACATTGCGATTCGTATCACAAGTAGAACACTTCACAAGACAATGATGAAACAGATGTTGAGTGCAAATGGTCGGCTGATATGTCTCTCATGTTGAACAACTGCTGCGGATCGGCTCGAAAGCGAGACCGTGACTTGGCAGATCATGCTCATAACATACAGATGGAATGTAGGTTGCGGACTCCGCGATCTTGGTGGCCAATTGGACTCTTGGCACGAGTTGTGCCTTAGCTGGATGAACCGACCCTGGAGGGATCATGGGGAGAGACCAGGAGACGATGGCCTTTGCGGGAGCGGAGGAAATGACCGAATCGAGCGACCCGACGTCCATACTCGCCCAGCGGGAGTACTTCTCGACGAGCGAGGTGGCGGAGCTGTGCCGGGTCCACAAGAACACGATCATCGCCGCCATCAACCGCGGCATCATCCCCGCCAGCAAGACGCCGGGGGGGCACAACCGGGTGAGCAAGGCCGACCTGCTCTCGTACATGCGGGAGAGGGGGATCCCGAGCCCGGTCGGAGTCCCGCCCGCGGTGCGGCGGATCCTGGTCGTCGGCGAGGATCCCGCCACGGTGCGGCGCCTGCACAAGGCCCTGCCGCCTCCCCAGTTCGAGATCCTCTCGGTCCGGAACCTCTACGAGGCCGGGGCCTCGGCGGCGCGGGTGCGTCCCGAGATCATCGTCATGCCCGCCGATCCGGGCGAGGGACGCTGGGACGAGGCGAGCGCCCAGGTGCGCCGGCTCCCGGAGACCTCGCGCGCGAGGGTGCTCGGGCTCTCCGAGAGCGGGCAAGCGGTCGCCGGCGGCCAGTTCGACGCCGTGCTCCCCCGCAACGCCCGCCCGACGGACTTCCTCGACGCCGTCACCCGGCTGGCACCCTAGAGCCTCTCTGAGCTCACTTGACGGTCCGGGGGGGGGCCCCCTACGATCCCGCGGCACCCCGGGGTGCCCATCGTGCAGAAAGGTCCTCCTCCGTCCCTCTCTCTCGTCAAGGAGGACAGCCTCTTCGGGCGCATCGCCCTCCACAACAACTTCATCACCCAGGCTCAGCTCGACGAGTGCCTGCGGCTCCAGGGCGAGGGCTCGCGCCCGAAACTCCTCGGGATGATCATGCTCGAGAAGGGGTACATCACCCGCGAGCAGCTCCGGCTCATCCTCGAGTACCAGAAGAAGAACCTCCAGCACCCCGCGACCGACCCGGACGAGCAGAAGGAGGACATCGCCTTCGGCTTCATCGCGGTGAAGCAGAAGCTCACGACTCTCGACCGCGTCTACGAGTGCGTGAGGGAGCAGGCGCGCCTGGCGCGGCTCGGGCTCTACTTCCGCTTGGGCGAGATCTTCGTGAACAAGGGCTATCTCTCGCCGGAGAACGTCAGCGACATCCTGCGTCGGCAGAACAAGACGATCCTCGAGTGCCCGGGGTGCGCCTCGCGATACAACGTGATCGGCTACGAGCCGGGCCGAGAGGTGCGGTGCACCAAGTGCGGGACGCCCCTCTCGAAGCCCACCGACCCCACGGCGATCGCCGTGGACGACGCGGTGGAGGGGACCCCGGACGGCGGTCGGCCCGCCGAAGAGTAGGAGGAAACCGATGGGACATCCGGTCTGCCATCTCGAGATCGCGGTCACCGACCTCGAGCGAGCGAAGAGGTTCTACTCGGACCTCTTCGGCTGGACGTTCCGCGACTGGGTCGGGGCCCCCATGGGCTACAGCCTCTTCTCGACCGGCCAGGAGTGGTTCGGGGGCGGCCTCATGAAGGTGGACGCGCCCCGGCCCCCCGGGGGCCTCTCCTACTACGTCGAGGTGGACGACGTGGACGCCTTCGTCGCCCGGGCCACTGCCGCGGGCGGGCGGGTCGTCCAGCCCAACCAGCAGATAGACCCGGAGGTGGGCTGGAGCGCCCTCGTGACCGACCCCGACGGGAACCTGGTTGGACTCTACAAGGCGGCCCACCCGCGGCCCGTGCCGGAGGCGAGCGTCGGCGCGCCGCAGGGACGGAAGTCTCCGGCCCGGAAGGCGCCGGCTCCGAAGAGAGGGAAGGCCGTCCGAGCGAAGAAGGGCGCCCGGGGCCGGAGGCGCCGCTGAGGGCCGGCGCCCCGAGCCTCGTCGGGTCCCTCCTCCTGGGACTCGCCGCAGCCTCGGCCGCGCGGGGACAGGACCCTCCCGCGGGAGGCTTGGGCCCCGACGAGGAGGAGCTGGACCGGCGACCGATCGCTCAGATCGCCCGCGCCTACGCGGACGGGGCCCGGACCGACCCCGCCGGCGCGCGCGCGACCGCCGTGGCCGCGCTCGTGGACCTCGTGAAGCGCGAGCCCGCCGCCGCCGACGCCCCCGCCGCCCTCCGAATGCTCGGGCGGTTCCTCGGGGTGCCCGAGGAGGCGGCGCGCGCCCCGGCGGTCTGGCGCGACCTCGCGTCCCGCCTCCCGGACGGGCCGACCCGCGCGGCCGCGGCCGGGGCGTGGGTCCGCGCCCTCTGCGACCTCGAGCGCTGGGAGGAGGGCCGCGCCGCGGCCCGCGAGGCGGAGCCTTGGGCCGGGCCGGACGCCGGACGGGTCCCCTTCGGCCAGGTCGTGGCGACGGCCGAGATCCGCTCGAAGCTCAAGCCGGGGCGGGAGCCGCCCCCGCTCGAGGCGAAGGCTCTCGACGGCCGTACGCTCTCGATTCGCGCGCTGCGGGGCCGGGTCGTCCTCGTGGAGTTCGGGACCACGGCGAACCCGGACTGGGCGGCCGAATTCCCCCACCGTCTCGCCGTCCACCAGGCTGCGCGCGAGCGGGGCTTCGAGGTCCTGTCGGTCAGCCTGGACGGCGACCCTGCGAGGCTGCGGGACTGGCTGGCCGACCGGAAGGTCCCGTGGCCGACCGCCTGCGACGGGAAGGGTCCCGACGGCCCCGCCCCGCGCGCGTGGGCGGTCACGGGGACGTGCTCGTTCCTCCTCGACCGCAAGGGCGTGGTCCGCCACGCGGACCTGCGGGGTCGCGCCGCGCTCGAGAAGGCGGTCGAGGCGCTCCTCGCGGAGCCGCCTCCCCCGCGGAAGGACAACGGCGAGAAGTAGCTAGACGGCCCCGGGACCGCGGGGTATTCTCGCCCCCCGCCTTCCGCTCCCCGGCAGGAGGTCCTCATGGCGCTCGCCCTCTCTCGGCGGCCGCTCCTCGCGGCCGCGATGCTCTCGCTCCTCGGCTGCACGCAGGAAGGCGACACGACGAACAACTACGGCTCTTCGGGTCCCGGGGGCCCGACGCCGGACACGACCCCGCCCGTGGTCTCCATCACGACTCCCGCCACCGGCCTGACGTTCCGGCTGCCGCGCGCGGTCCCCCTCCGCGCCGCGGCCAGCGACAACGTGGAGGTCGTGAGCGTCTCGTTCCGGAGGAACGGGTCGCTCTTCGCCACCGTCACGGCCCCCCCTTGGGAGACGACGTTCAATCCCGGGACCCTCGCACCGGCAGGTAGCCAGACCTTCGTGGCCGTCGCGACCGACGCCGCTGGCAACTCGACGGCGAGCACGCCCGTGTCGGTCACGACCCTCGGCTCCGGATCCGTCTCAGGCGCCGCGGCGGACTACTCCGTGTTCGGAGCCTCGAACGGCGACGGGAACTTGGCGATCATGCACCCGGTCGCGGGAGGGGACGTGAACGGCGACGGGATACCCGATGTCGCCTACGGCGTCCCCTACGGGGACGGGCCGGGCGACGTCGGGACGAATCGCGGGGAAGTCCACGTCCTCTACGGCTCGCCGACCTTCGCGACTTCGAGAGACCTCTCTGTGACGACCGCCAACGTCACGATCTTCGGGACAGACAACGGCGACAACCTCGGGGAGTCAATCGCGATCGGGGATGTGACCGGAGACGGGATCGCCGACTTGGTCGTCAGCGCGCCGAGCAGCCAGGGGAGCGGGAATGCGGGCTCAAGCCGGGGCGAAGTCGTTGTCATCGCCGGCTCGACGACACTCCCGACCTCAATTGACCTGTCGTCCGGCTCTCCCCTCCGGACCTACTACGGGGTGACCGACAGCGACTTCGCCGGGGTCAGCGTCGCCGTAGGGGACGTGAACGCGGACGGGATCGGCGACATCGTCGTTGGCGTACCCTACGGCGACGGCCCGACCGACACGAACCTGAACCGGGGCGAGGTCTACGTGATCTTCGGCTCCTCGAGCCTTCCGGCCACGGGGGTCCTCTCCTCGACAGCAAACGTCATCGTCTACGGAAGGGACGACTTGGACGAGTTGGGATTCGCCGTGGCAGTCGGCGACGTGAACGGGGATGGCCGTGGCGACCTGGCGGCGACGGCAATCTACGAGGACTCCCCGGGCGCCGCCAACACTGAGGACCGGGGCGGCGTGTCGATCCTCTATGGCCGGACAACTTGGCCCGCCACGATCAATCTCAACACGACGGCTCCCGACATCTCGCTCCACGGCGTGGACAACGGGGATGGGCTCGGCTTCTCCATCGCGATCGGCTACCTCAACGCGGATGCCTACGCCGACGTCGCGCTGGGGGCACCCTCCGCCGACGGCCCTGCCAACGCGCGCAGCGCCGCGGGCGATGTCTACGTGCTGCTCGGGAGCGCCACTCCCTCGACCGTCTACGACCTGGGCGCGACTCTCGCCGGGGTGAGCGGGGTCTACGGCCGCGAAGCGGGGGACATGATCGGGGCGAGGACCGGCCTGGCGATCGGGAACGTCATCAATCCGATAGGCAATGGGGTCCAGAACCTCGTGATCGGCATGCCGAATGCCGACGGCCCCGGGAACACTGTCACGGAAGGCGGCGAGACCGCGGTCTGGCCCGCCGGCTTCGTCTTCAGCGGGTTCATCTACGACATGGCGACGACGGCACCCTCGGCGATCCTCCACGCCCCCGACCCGTCGGACTGGATGGGACAGGGGGTGGGAGCCGTGGACGTGAACGGGGACGGCTTCGCCGACGCCGTCGCGTCGGCGCGGCTGGGCGACGGCCCGTTGAACGCCAACACCAACCGCGGGGAGCTCCGGATCCTCGCGCGCTGACGGTCCCGGCCCGTGCTGGCCGCTCTGCGCGCGCGGGGATACCATTCCCCCCATGACGATGGGGGCCGAGTGCCGCGAGGCGTGCGGGCTCTTCGGGATCGCGGGGCACCCCGACGCGGCGCTGCTCACCTATTACGGGCTCTACGCGCTCCAGCACCGGGGCCAGGAGAGCGCGGGGATCGCCTCCACCGGCGGGCAGGGGATCGTGCACCACCGCGGCATGGGGCTCGTGGCGGACGTCTTCACGGCCGAGATCCTCGAGCGGCTCGTGAACCGGGTCGCGATCGGCCACGTGCGCTACTCCACGACCGGATCGCCGGTGGCCGTGAACGCGCAGCCGATCGTCGTCAACCACGCGGGGGGGCCGATCGCCGTGGCCCACAACGGGAACCTCGTGAACGGGGCGGAGCTCCGGCAAGAGCTGGAGGCCCGCGGGTCGCTCTTCCAGACCACGACCGACTCGGAGGTGTTCCTCCACCTCGTGGCGCGACCGGAGCCGGGCGCGTCCGCGCCGGCCCCTGCCGCCGACCCCGCCGGACAGCCCGCCGTAAGCCTCGTCGAACGGCTGGACCAGGCGCTTCGCCGCGCGCGGGGCGCCTTCTCCCTCCTCTTCCTCACGCCGCGCGGGATGATCGCGGTCCGGGACCCCTGGGGGTTCCGACCCCTCGCGATCGGCCGGCTGGGCGACGCGACCGTCGTCGCGAGCGAGACGGCGGCCCTGGATCTCGTCGAGGCGGAGTACGTCCGCGACGTCGAGCCGGGCGAGATCGTCTCCGTCTCCCCGGACGGGAAGCTCTCGAGCCGCCGCTTCGCCGGGCCCGCGGAGCCGCGGCCCGCGCCCTGCCTCTTCGAGTACGTCTACTTCGCGCGGCCCGACTCGCGGGTCTTCGGGCGCAATGTCCACGAGATCCGCAAGAACCTGGGTCGTAGGCTCGCGAGGGAACACCCCGCAACGGCCGACGTGGTGGTTCCCGTCCCCGACTCGGGGAACTCGGCCGCCCTCGGGTTCAGCCTCGAGTCCGGGATCCCGCTCGAGCAGGGGTTCGTGCGAAACCACTACGTCGGCCGCACGTTCATCGAGCCGGAGGCCGGGGCCCGCCTGTCCGAGGTCGAGGTGAAGCTGAACGCGGTCGCCGACGCCGTGCGCGGAAAGCGCCTCGTCGTCGTGGACGACTCGATCGTCCGCGGCACGACCGCCCGCTCCCGCGTCGCGCAACTCCGCCGCGCCGGGGCGCGCGAGATCCACCTCCGGATCTCCTGCCCTCCGCACCGGTTCGGGTGCCATTACGGGATAGACTTCCCCGACCCGCGGGAACTCATCGCCAACGAAAGGAGCCT
Organism: Planctomycetales bacterium; assembly: GCA_022614695.1. Lineage (GTDB taxonomy): Bacteria > Planctomycetota > JAKEIC01 > JAKEIC01 > JAKEIC01 > JAKEIC01. Next base: position 23,235 of record JAKEIC010000194.1, read on the forward strand.
CCCCGAGATCGCGGCGTTCCTCGGCGTGGAGAGCCTCGGCTACCTCTCCGTCGAGGGGCTCCGGGAGGCCGCGGGCGTGGGACCGGACTCGTCCTGCACCGCTTGCTGGACCGGCGACTACCGCGTCCCGGTCCCCGGTCCGCTCGACAAGGGCGTCCTCGAGGGGGGGAGCGCGCTCCGGGGCGCCGCCGTGCCGAGACGCTCGGCCCCCCCGCGACCGAAGAGGGTCGCGCCGTGACCCGCGTCACCTACCGCGACGCCGGGGTGGACATCGAGAAGAGCGACCGCTTCAAGGAGCGGCTCTTCGACCTCGTGCGCCAGACCTACGGGCCGCAGGTGATCGAGAGGCGCTGGGGCTACGGCGGGACGTTCGCCCTGGACGGCGACCTCGCCCTCTTCCGCCGCAGCCTCAAGGACCCGGTCCTGGTCGCGTGCACGGATAACGTGGGGACGAAGGTCCTGCTCGCGCAGCAGCTCAAGGTCTACCACACGGTCGGCGTGGACCTGGTCGCGATGAGCGTCAACGACCTGATCGTGAACGGGGCCGAGCCGCTCTTCTTCCTCGACTACATCGGGACGGGCAAGCTCGACGAGGAGCGGGATCTCCGGATCGTCCAGGGGATCGTGGACGGCTGCCGGCAGGCGGGGTGCGCGCTGCTAGGAGGCGAGACGGCCGAGGCGCCGGACCTGTTCCCGCCCGACCGCTTCGACCTCGCGGGGTTCGCGATCGGCATCGCCGACCGCTCGAAGCTCCTCGACGGGACCGCGGTGGAGATCGGGGACGTCCTGGTCGGCGTCGGCTCGTCCGGGGTCCACAGCAACGGATTCACGCTCGTGAGACGGACACTGGCGGCCGCCGGCCTCGATCTCCACCGGACCTACGACGCGCTCGGTCCCGCCCCCCTCGGCGACGTCCTCCTCACCCCGACCCGGATCTACGCGAAGGCCGTCCGCCGCGCCCTCGGGGCCTACAAGGTGAAGAGGATGGTCCGCGCGATGGCCCACATCACCGGCTCGGGGATCGCGGGGAACCTGCCCCGGAACCTCCCCGCCGGGGTGAAGGCGGTCGTCCGCCGCGACTCCTGGCCGGTCCCTCCGGTCTTCCCGTTCCTGCAGGAGCAGGGCGGGATCCCGGACGAGGAGATGTGGAACGTCTTCAACATGGGGCTCGGGTTCATCCTGGTGGTCCACCCGCAGTGCGGGGACGCGGTGATCCGCCGGCTCGAGCGCTCGGGCGAGGACGCCTGGGTCGTGGGCGAGATAGTGGCCGGGACGCCCGGCGCCGAGGCCACCGTGGAGCTCGCCTAGGACGCCGAGTTGGGCGAGCCCGTCGCCGATCTCCACCTCCACTCGACCTTCTCCGACGGCTCGGAGGCGCCGGCCGCGGCCGTCGCGGCCGCCGCGGCCTCCGGCGCGACCGCCGTCGCGCTCGCGGACCACGGGACGGGCGCCGGGATCGGGGAGGCGTTCAGGGCCGCGCTCGCGGCCGGCGTCGTCCTGGTCCCCGCGGTCGAGGTCGCGGTCGCAGACCGCGAGGGCCTCGCGCACGTGCTCGCCTACGGGTGCGACTCGCCCCCGGAGGGCGCGCGCGCCCCCGCGGACGAGGCGGCCGGGTGTCCGCTTGGGGACGGGGCCGTCCGGACGGCGCCGCGCCTCTCCCTCCCGGCCGCCGCCGAGGCGATCCGCCGGGAGGGGGGGGTCCCCGTCCTCGCCCACCCCGCGCACGGGATCGCGCCCGGGAGGCTCGCGGCGCGCCTCGCCGCCGCCTCGGAGGGGGGGGCTCTCGGCGTCGAGGCCTGGCACCCGGCGCACGACGCCGCGACGGCAGACCGGATCGCTCGCGCCGCCGCGCGGTTCGGTCTCCTCGCGACGGGAGGCTCGGACCGGCACGGGCCCGGCCGGGTCCACGGCCCCGGTCCCCCCGCTATGGGCGCCGCGCCCGCCGCGGCCGCCCCGTCCGTACGGGCCCTCCTCTCCCGGCTGCTGGCCGGTCCCCTGCTCGTGGCCGTGGGCGGCCCGGTCGGCTCCGGGAAAAGCACGGCCGCCCGCCGGCTCGTCTCGCTCCTCTCCGCCGACCATCTCTCCTCCGATGCGTTGCGCGAGGAGATGTTCCCCCGCGCCGAGGTCGGGCCGGAGGCGAAGTACGCCTCGCGGTCGAGCGACGCGGTGTTCCGCGTGCTGTTCCTCCGTACGGAGGAGACCCTGCGCCGGGGCCGGGCCGTCGTCCTCGACGCGACGCTTCGCCACGCCGAGGGGCACCGGGTCCTCGCGGGGATCGCGAACCGGACGGGCGCGCGGCTGGCCCTCCTGGACTGCGCGTGCGAGGAAGCGGCCCTGCGCGCGCGCCTCACGAACCGAGTCCCCGGCGCCGACCACGCCTCCGAGGCGGGACCGGAGATCCTGGACCTCATGCGGGCCCGGGCGGCCGAGGCTCCCGCGGACTACGGTCCCTTCTCGGCGACCCCCGAGGCCCGCGCCCGGGCCGACGCGCTGCTTCGCTGCGACTCGACCCCCGGGATCGCTCCGGACGTCCGCGTACGGGTCTCGGGCCCGCTCTCCCCGCTCGCCGTTCTCCTCGGAACGGCCCTCGGGGCCGGGGAGTCGCCCTGACGATTCGTGAACCGCGGAGACGCCGAGTACGCAGAGAGTCGAGATGCGAGGTCCTTCTAGGCCCGAGGTCTCCCGCCCCATCGAGCCTCTGCGGCCTCCGCGTCTCTGCGGTGAATCCTCGGAATCAGTCCCCCGCCTCGTCTTCCCGCGGGCGGGCCTCCTTCTCGCGGTCCTTCGCCGCCCCCGACTCGCGTCGCTCGACGCACGCGAGGAGGAACCCCGTCGCCGTCGCCGCGGCGGAGGCGGACTGCAGCTCGAACCGCAGCGACCCTCCCGGGAGCGCGATGCGGAGCCTCGGCCCCGACCGCGCGACCCAACCGAGGTCCGACGCGTCGAAGGAGGTCTCGGACCCGTTCTCGGGGACCCAGAGGATCCGGACGGAGGTGAGGACGAGGATCCCCTCGCCCACGCGCTCGAGCCGCGCGCGGAAGAACGAGAGGAGCCTCTCACCGGGCTTGAGGAGTTTCTCGACGTCGTCCACGGCGGCGGGGCGAAAGAGTATCCCGGTCGCGCTCCCGATTCCACGCGGCGGTCCCGGGAGCCCGTGGACGTCCGGGACGTTCGCGGGGTAGGCTCTCGACGGGTGGCCAAGCGGAAGGCGAGTCGCGGATCCGTGCGCCCCGGGAGACCGCGTCGAGCGGGCCCCCCCGCTCCGGGCGCCCTCCTCTGGGCCCCCTGGCGAATCGGCTACGTGCAGGGACTGGGCCCGGCGGGAGTCTCGCGCTGCCCCTTCTGTCCTCTGGCCGAGCCAGGGGACGAGGCGGGGCGCTTCGTCCTCGCCCGGGGCCGGACGGCGTTCGTGGTCCTCAACATCTACCCCTACACGATCGGGCACGTCCTGGTGGTCCCGAACCGGCACCTCGCCCGCACCTCGGACCTCTCGCCCGAGGAGCGGGCGGAAGCCCTCGACCTGGCGATCCGGGTGGAGGAGGCCCTGCGAGCCGAGTACGGTGCCGAGGGCTTCAACATCGGGATGAACGTGGGCCGGGCCGGCGGGGCAGCGGTGGCGGACCACCTCCACCTCCACGTCGTGCCGCGCTACACGGGCGACTCGAACTTCGTGCCCGTGGTGGGCGGGACGCGCGTGATGCCCGAGGCGATCGAGGACACGTACCGGCGACTGCGGCCGCGGCTCGACGGGACGGGCCGCCCTTGAGGGGGCTCGAAGTCGCCGGGACGGCCCTCGCGGCCGCCGCGGTCGGGGCGGGCGCGGCGCTCCTCGCCGGACGCGCGGCCCCCGAGCCGTCCCCGCCCGTCGCGGCTCCGCCCTCCCTTCCGGCGCGGCTCGCGGAGATCGAGGGGCGGCTCGCCGCCCTCGAGCGGGGACGGGCTTCGCCGGCCGAGGCCCCGGGCCCGGCGCCGCCCGCGGTCGCGCCCGCGGACCGGGGGGACGCGTCTCCGGAGCCGACTCCCGGCGCTTCCGCGGCGAGACGGGACGCCGCGCCCGCTCCACCGGCGGAGTCCATCGCCAAGACCGTCGAGGGCCTCCGGCGGCGGGTCCTCGCCCTCGAGGACGGGGCCCCCGAGGACCTGTCGCGCCTCGACGCCGACGCCCTCGCCGAGCGCGCCCGCGAGGCGGGCGAGGCGCGGCAGAAGTCCCGGGCCCTCCGCCTCTGGCGCGAGCTGCTCGCCCGGGATCCCCGCCACCGGGAGGCGGGCGAGGCCCACTTCACGATCGGCCTCACGACGGACGACGCCGATGAGGCGCTCTCCCACATCCGGGCGGTGATCGAGCGACACCCCGACCACGGTTGGCACCGGTTCATGCGCTACTACCTGGGGACGGCGCACGAGATGAAGAAGGACTCGGCCGCCGCGTACGAGGCCTACGAGGCGTCCCTCGGCGAGGTGGGCGACAACCCCTACTTCAACGTCTGGGCCCGCCACCGCATGGCGACGATCGCCGAGGAGGGACGGCGGGACCCGGCCACGGCCGAGCGGCTCCGCCGCGAGATCCTCGAGAGGTGGGGCGCCTCCGACTGGCCGACGGTGGCCTCCGCCCTCAAGGAGACGCGAGCGAAGCTGGGGATTGCCGAGCCCGCAGGGAAGTGAGCCGCGACTACCGGAGCACCACCCGCACCGGCGTCCCGCCGAGGTCCGCCACGGGGATCCCGGAGACCTCGTTGTCGGTCACGCCGTAGACGTCCTCCTCCATGAAGACGCTCCGGACCCAGCTGTTCACGGACCACGACTCCCAGCTCCCCGTCCAGGAGTTCCAGTACTGGATCGTCCCGCCGAGCGTCATCGCCCCGAGCGGGCGGATGCCCGCCGCCTCGCTCACCTCGAAGACCTCGATCCGGTCCACGCCGTTCTCGCGCACCGGGATCGAGAGCCAGTTCCGCGCGGGGTACCACTGGAACGCCTTGGGGTTCGAGACGGCCTCGCTGGTGGCGGAGTTCCCGCCCACGTCCCGGAAGGCGATCCGGGTGGGCGCCGCGAGGTTCGAGACGTCGAAGAGGGAGATCTGCACGCCCGAGGGGAAGCCGTTCACCGACCTCTGCCCGACCGCGAGGAGCTGCCCGGGCCCGATGGGGGCGAGGAACGTCGAGATCCCGTCGTAGGAGAACTGCCCGACGATCCGGGGCGCCTCGGGGACCGAGAGGTCGAGGGTGAAGAGCGGGTCCCACGAGCGGACGGCCGTGATGATGAAGCCGTGGTCGCCGTCGTAGCGGGCGGCGAAGAGGGTCTCGCCCGGCTCGATGTTCGAGATCGAGCCGACGACCTCGAGCCGGGCGTTCTCGATCCGCATCACGTAGAAGCTCGTGAAGGGGCTCCAGCTCGAGTCGCGGTCGCGGACCGCCAGGCGCAGGTGGCCCCGGTGCTCGTTGAAGCTGTACGAGTCGAGCGGCTGGCCGGCGACCGTGCCGGTGCCCACGTAGAACGGCCCGTCCCGCGTGAACTCGAACTTGTGGATCCGGGTCGTCGTGACCCAGGTCCACCAGTTGCTCCCGGCAGTCCACGTCGTGCTCGAGAGGTAGAGCGAGCCGGTCGAGACGTACTCCTCGGTGGACGAGTCGGCGAGGGCGATCGCCCGGGCCGAGTCGAGGTCGGCGACATCGAGGGAGACGATCGTCGAGAGCGAGAGGTCGTTCGTCCCCCGCGAGTAGGTGGCGGGCCGCAGCACGTCCGTCGCCTCGAGGATCTCCCGCCCCGCGTCCTCGGGAGCCGCGCGCAGGTTCGGCAGGAACTCGGCGGCCTTCCCCTCGGGGGTCGTGGCCTGGAAGGGCCACCACGTCGAGGCGTAGGCCGGGTTCCGGAGGACGAGGTGCAGGGTCCTCCCGATCATCCGGGAGCCCACCGCGGTCCCGTCGAGGAACCGCGTCGCGATCCGGGAGGCGTTCCCGGGATCCGAGACGTCGAACACCGTCACGCACGCGAGCGGGAGGCCGCTCGCCGTCGAGGTGGTCGAGAGGACAACGGCGCGGCCCCCATGGGCCTCCTGGAGGAGGAAGAGCGAGTCCCCGAGCCCCGGGACGGAGAACGACGCGATCTCGGCCATGCCGGCGAGCGGGCGGGCATCCACGATCCGGAGGCTCCCCCCGCGCACGATAAAGAGATACCGGCCGTCGTTCTTGACGACGTCGGACTCGTCCACCCCCAGCTCCTGGACCGTCGTGGTGGAGGAGGTCGGGGCGGCCGGACCGGAGGCGGACGTGGGGCTCGTCGGACCCGTGCTGCCAGGCGAGCTCGGCGAGGTCGGCCCGGGGTACGCCCAAGTGTTGGTCGTCGGGAACTGGGCGAGGAAGTCCCCGAGCTCGGTGTCGGACTCGTACCGGACGAGGTCCGCCCCGGGGACCAGGGACGCATCCACGACCTCGGTCTGGACCGTCAGGCTGTACTTCCGGGGACCCCGGTCGCAGCCCGATGCCAGCCCGAGAACGAGCCCGGTGATCGCCAGGGTCCTCATGGTTGCCTCCTTGCGCACCTGTTACCTCTGTTTCCCCTCGTTACCTCTCGGTTACGCTCCAGGTAGCGTTTTCGCGTTCGCTGGGGGTGGAAAGCAACGTCCATGCCGTCGGCACGAGCGTGTGGGCAGTTGAGTCCGTGTCCACGGATTGTTCACCGGATCGCCTCGGGAGTGGGCCTTGGCGAGAGGCCGCGCTACGATCGGAGGGGAACCAGTCGGGAACGGGGCTTGCGCCCGCGTCCCCCGGAGGGCCGGAGATGTACTACTTCGATCCCCACATCCACATGTATGCCCGGGTCACGGACGACTACGAGAGGATGGCTCTCGCGGGGATCCGGGCGACGATAGAGCCGGCTTTCTGGCTGGGCCAGCCCCGAAAGCACCCCGGGTCGTTCCTCGACTACTTCGCCCACCTCACGGGCTACGAGGTGAGCCGGGCGGGGAACTTCGGGATCGAGCTCTTCGCCTCCCTCGCGATGAACCCGCGGGAGGCGAACGACCGGAAGCTCGCCGAGGACGTCATCGCGGGGATGCCCCCCTTCCTCGCCCACCCTCGCACGGTCGCCGTAGGCGAGGTCGGCTTCGACTCGATCACGGACGCCGAGGAGGAGGCGTTGCGGCGGCAACTCGAGCTGGCCCGGCAGCACGGGCTCCCCGTCATCGTGCACACCCCTCACCGGAACAAGCTGGACGGGGTGAAGCGGATCCTCGCCGTGCTCCGCGAGATGAGGTACGACATGGAGCGCGTGAACGTGGACCACAACACGGAGGAGACCGTCGGGATCGTCCGCGAGGCGGGCGCCTGGGCCGGCCACACGGTCTACCCGGTGACCAAGCTCTCCCCCGAGCGGGCGGTCAACATCCTCGAGAGGTGGGGGACCGAGCGGATGCTCGTGAATTCCTCGGCCGACTGGGGCGTCTCGGATCCGCTCTCGGTGCCGAAGGTGGCGATCGAGATGCGACGCCGCGGGTTCTCGGAGGACGAGATCCGCCGGACGGTGTGGGAAAACCCGATCGAGTTCTTCTCCCCGTCCGGGAAGCTGGGACCGCTACTCCAGGCGGCCGGGGAAGCGGCTCCGAAGGGATAGAATCTCCGCCGTGAGCCTGGAGGTCCACGTCCTCCCGCTCGCGACGTTCCTCGAGGGGGAGTTCCCCGCCCCGGTCGAGAAGCTCTGCCACGGGAAGGGGACGGCCTTCCTCCGCGTGGGGCGCCGGACCTGGGCGCGGGACCCGGCCGACGCGCGCGCGGCCGCCGAGGCGGCTTGGAGGGCCGCGCGGCCCGCGGTCGCCGCGCTTCCTGAGCCGGCCGGGTCGGGGTTCTCCGAGCTGCTGGACGCGGAGGGCTTCGCCCGGCTCCGCGCGTTCGCGGCGCGGGCCCCGGGCGTCGGGGGCGCCCCGCACCTCCGGGCCGAGCCCGAGGGCCGAGCGCTCTTCTTCCCGGTGGAGATCGCCGAGCCGGGGCGCTTCGATCTCCTCGGCCCGGGGCGGACCTTCGCGCTCGGGTCGCTGCCGCGGCTCGAGGCCGAGCTGGACCGCCTGCGGGCCCCCTTGGGTCCGCTGAAGGACTGGGGGGACGTGGGCGAGGGGGAGACGGCCGCCGAGCCGCGCGACCGGCTCTACGCCGAGAAGACGGCGTGGGCGATCCTCCGGTGGGCGGCCCGCGAGGCGGCGCGACTCCGGCTCCCGATGATCGTCTCGCCCGCGCGGCCCGGACCGGGTCCGTAGCGCCCGCGGCGCCGGGCCGCGATAATCGCCCGTGTGCATCGGCTCGTTCCCGCCGCGGTGCTCCTGACGGTCGCCGGCTGCGGAAGCGGCTCCGACCCGCCGCTCGTGACCGAGGCCGAAGTGAAGCCTCCCCGCGACGGCCCCGCGGCCGTGGCGCAGCTCCTCTCGACGAACCGCGCGGTCGGGAACGCCCTCGGGGCCCAGGATCCCGCGGCGGAGATCCGGAAGGCGCGCCCCCACGCCGACATCATCGGGATCCTGGCCGGCAAGATCGGCAGCATCGCGGCCGGCCTCCCGGCGCCGACCGTGGAGCGGCTCCGCGCGCGCGGCGAGGAGATCGCCTCCGAGGCGAGGAAGCTCGCGGCCGCGATGCGAAAGGGGGACGTCGCCAACGCCCGCGTGACGCACGCCGCGATCGGGCGGCTGCTCGAGAGGATGCAGGCGGACCTGACCCAGGGACCCGCCGGGAGGAGGTAGGGATGGGCCGCGGGATCGGCGTGGCGCTCGGCATCCTGGTCGCGCTCGGGGTCCTCGCTTCCGTGTGGCTCTCGGGCGGGGGCCCGGGGGCGTCCCCGTCGCCCGGGGCCGGGCCCGGGGCGGCGGCCCCCGCTGGAGCCGGTCAGGCGCCTCCTCTCGCGACCGCCGCGCCCCCGGCGCCCCGGCCCCCGCGGGCCCCGGTCACGTCCATCGAGCGCGCGACCTATCCCTCCCCCGACACGCCGCCTCCCGAGGGCCCCACCAAGTACGCCGACCCGGTCTGCGGCATGATGGTGGAGGAGGGAAAGGGCCTCACGACGATCCACATGGGAGTCACGTACCACTTCTGCTCGGAGGCATGCCTGAAGAAGTTCCTGGAGAGTCCCCCGCTTCCCCTCGGGCCGCCCGAGCCAGGGAAGCCGCCGCCCCCGCAGATGCCGCCGCCTCCCCACGAGGGGCAGCCGCCCCGCTAGGCCGCATGACGGCGCCGGGGCGCCGACATGTGAAGGATCGGAGGCCGCCGCCGATCGGGCGGCCGGGCATGCGGAGAACCCCGCCCGGCGGGGAGGAGTGGACGATGCGCCGTCAACGGTTCGCGGTCGCCGGTGTCGCGGCCCTGGGGATGGGGGGGATCGGTGCGTTCGTCGCGTCGGCCTCGCCGGCCGTGGCGCCGGCCCAGAACTTCAACGTGGATCCCGTCCACAGCTCGGTGCTCTTCAAGGTGAAGCGCCCGCCCTACAGCACCTTCTACGCGATGTTCCACGACCTCTCGGGCAAGATCCTCCTCGACCCCATGAACGCCGCGGCCTGCTCCGTGGACTTGCAGATCAAGGCCGACAGCCTCGAGTCGCGGAACCCGGATCGGAACAAGCACTTGAGGAGCCCCGACTTCTTCAGCGTGAAGGAGTTCCCCGTGATCTCGTTCAAGAGCACGAAGATCGCGCCTGGGAAGGAGGAGGACACCTACGTGGTGACCGGCGACCTCACCCTCCACGGCGTGACGAAGCCGATCACCCTCACCGTGCGCAAGACGGGCGAGGCGGACGATCCGATGAAGAACCACCGCGCCGGATTCGAGACGAGCTTCAAGATCCAGCGCAGCGACTTCGGCATGAAGTACGGGATCGGCATGCTTTCGGACGAGGTCGAGCTGATCCTCGGCGTGGACGCGATCCGGGAGTAGACGCGCGCGGAGCGCCCCCGGGCCCCGCGCGGACGGTCGCGGCCCCGGGGGCGGTGAGAGAGCCATGATCACGCCCTCCATGTTCCTGCTCGGCGTTCTCCTGCCGGCCCTCGTCGCGGGCCTCGCCATCGTCCTCGCGGTCGTGCCCGCGAGACCCGCAAGCGAGCGAGGCGAGCGTCGCCGGGCCTGGGCGGTCCCGCTCGGGCTCGGAGCGGCAACCCTCGTCGGCCACTGGGGCGTCACGGGGCTCCCCAGCGTCCCCCCCGCCGAGTCCACCCAATGGCTCTTCGTGATCGCGGCTGCGGCGACCGCTCTCGGCCTGGCGGAGGCGCTCCGGCCCGTGAGCTTCGGGTGGACGTGGGCCCTCCGGTCCGTCGTGGTGGTGTCGGCCCTCGCTCTCCTCCTCAGACCGATCCTGCGCTCGACGTGGGGACCGATCGAGGGACCCCTCATGGTGGCCGCTCTCGCGATCGGGGCGTCCGCCTCCTGGGCGATCCTGGACCGTCTCGCCGATCGGGCCCGGGGGCCCGGTTTCCCGCTCGCGCTCTCCGTCCTCGCCGGTGGAGGCGCGGTGGCCGTCGGGCTCTCGGGGAGCCAGCTCGTCGCGCAACTCGCGGGCGCGCTCGCGGCCGCCCTAGGCGCCGCCGCGTCGGTCGCCTGGCTCTCCCCCGGGCTCGCCTGGAGCCGGAGCGCGGCGGCCGTGCCGGCGCTCGTCCTGCCGGCCCTCTGGGTGGAGGGTCGGTTCTACTCGGAGCTGCCCTGGTCGAGCCTGGCGCTCCTCGCCCTCGCGCCCGGCTTCGCCCTCGCGGGCGCCGTCGGGCCGCTCGGCCGTCTCGGTCCGCGCGCCGGGGCCCTCGCACAGGCGGGGCTAACGAGCCTCCCCGTCGCCGCGGCCGTGGCCCTCGCCCTCCCGGCCTCCTCGCCATTCGGCCTGTAAGGGCCCGTCACGGGCCCTCAACCTTGCGCGGGCGCCTCGCCGACTCGCATAATCCTCCGCGAACTCAGGAGGTTCCCATGAGGCTCCGGACCGCCCTCGCGCTCTCTCGTCTCGCGCTCGCGGCTCTCCCGATGGGGCTGCTGGCCGCGCCGGCGTTCGGTCAGAACCCTCCAGCCCCGCCTGGCCCGCCCGCCCCGCAGACCCCGCCCGGCGGCGAGACCCAGGCCCCGCCCGAAAAGCCCAAGACCGAGGCGGAGCTGCTTGCGGAGAGGATCCAGGCGATCCGCGCGAGCATCCAGGAGGCGAAGAAGCAGGGCCTCGAGGCCGAGACGGACGCGCGCGACCGGGCGACCGACGACCTCCTGAAGCTCGGCGAGAAGGCGATCCCGGTGATGGAGAAGTTCACCGAGGACCTGGAGGACCCGGTCTTCGGCGCGAGCGTCCGCGACGCCATGCTCAAGCTCGGCTGGATCTCCCCCGAGATGCGGGAGCAGATGGCCGAAATCCTCGAGAGGAACCGGACCGAGAAGTTCGACTCGAGCGGGGACGGCCTGCTCGTGCAGGGGCTCGGGAAGTTCGCCGTGGAGGAGGTCACGAAGGAACTCTCGGCGAAGTTGAAGGAGGACGTTCGCGTGAACCTCGTGACGCTCCTCGGAGAGCTGGGGAAGGACGGGCGGCTGGAGGTACTGCCCACGCTACTCGGGCTGCTGGCCGACCCGATGTTCAAGGTGCGCGGCCGGTCCCTCTGGGCGATCGCGCACTCGTGGGAGAACGAGGACCAGAAGCACCGCGACGCCCTCGCGAAGGGCCTCGACGAACGGAGGGCGGTCCCGATCGTGCTCTCGCTCCTGCGGGACGACGAGCAGATGTACGTCCGCCGGAGCGCCGCGCGCTGCCTCGGGATCCTCAGGCGCCGGGAGTGCGTCGAGGCGCTCATCGAGGCGCTTGACGACAAGAACCCCTACGTCCGGGAGCACGCCCACCAGGCCCTCGTGGCCATCACGGCCGCGACGCTCAAGCCCGAACCGGCGGCCTGGAAGGTCTGGTGGGAGCGGGCCAAGGCGGGGTATCCGCCCCAGGTGAAGGCCCCGCCGAAAGGCAAGTAGCCGGGACCGGGCGAACCGGAACTCCGCGGCCGGGGCCGTCGTGTCACACGTGGGGCCTGTTCCGACCCCGGAGGTGCCGATGTCCCGCACGCGTCTCGCCGCCCTCGCCTTCCTCGCCGGCGCCCCGGTGGCGCTGGCGTTCCCGACCGAGGAGCGCGAGAAGCGCTCCTACGACGTCTCGGTCCTGCTCGAGCCGGTGGACGACCACGCCGGGCCCGAGCTGAACGAGGCGACGGTCGTGACCGACGGGGGCACCCCCGGCGGGGGCTCCCAGGACCCGCCGGCGCTCTTCTCGGCGTGGGACCTCGCGGACTTCGTGAAGGGCTCGGTCGCCCCCGACTCCTGGGCCGCGCCCGGCTGCGTCTGCGAGATCCGCGGGCCCGTCCTCGAGGTCGTGCAGACCCCCGCGGTCCAGGGAGAGGTCTCGAGCCTCCTCGGGTCGCTCCGCCGCGCGGCGGCGCGCGAGGTGGACATCCGTGTCCGCGTGATCCGGGCGACCCCGGCGGAGGGCCGCAACCTCGTCGCCCGCACGCGGGACGGCTCGGGGGTGTTCGCCCGTGGAGAGGCCGACAAGGCTCTCGCCGCCCTCGGGATCGGCGCTCCCCTCGCCGAGACGTCCCTCACGGCCCGGGACGGCCAGAGGGTCCACGCGGCCTCCCTCAGGCGCAAGCCCTTCGTGGCCGACTACGACGTGGAGGTGGCGCAGGGCGCGATCGCGAGCGACCCCATCGTCTCGACGCTCACCCTCGGGCTGGTCGCCGACGTCCGGCCGTTCGCGGGCTCGTTCCGCGACGCGGTCACCCTGGAGTTCCGGCTCTCGTGGGCGGAGCTGCCGAAGGAGCCCGGCCGCGTGGAGGCAACCGTCGTGGGGACCGTCGGAGTCCCCCACGAGGCGCCGACGACTCTTGTGACCAGGGCTCCGGCCTCGGCCGTGATCGAGCTGCCCGAGCCGCAGGTCTCCGTCGCGCGGGGGACCGCAGCGATCGCCGGCGGCGAGACGTGGGTCTCGGGGGCCTCGGGCCTGGACGGGGCGGGGATCTACTTCCTCGTCGAGGCCGACGCCCGGGACCTCCCGGGCGGGCCGGCGGCGCCTTCGGGGGGGCCGGCGGCGCCGGGGGGAGGGCCGCCGGCGCCGGGCGTCACGCGGGGCTACCCGCTCGGGGAAGTGCTCTACCGCGGGCCCGGATTCCCGGGCCCTTCCCTCCTCGCGCCACGCACGGGCCTCGTCCCGAACGCCGGCGAGGCCGAGGCGGGCGCGGGCGAGCCCGACCTCGTCACGGCGGACCAGGTGGTGGACTGGCTCAAGTCGCGCATGGGCGGCGAGGCGTGGGACCAGCCCGGGGCCGAGATCTCGTCCCGCGGCACCGTGCTCATCGTCAGGCAGGGCCCCGAGGAGCACCTGCGCGTCGAGGGGCTGCTGCGGGAGCTCGCGGCCCGGCGGACGCCGGTCTTCCGGACCGAGGCGTGCCTCCTCTCCGCGGGGCCCGAGAGCGCGGGGCTCGCGGTCGGCGGGAGCGTCCCGGCCGAGGCCGCCGAGAAGGCGATCGCCGCGGCGGCGGGAGCGGGGCGGTTTCTCGCCCACGCCACATTCACGGCGCAGGCGCGCCAGCGCGGCCACGTCGCGCTCGTGCGCCGCGTCCCGGCCCTCTGCGACCACGAGGTCGAGGTGGCCCAGGCGGCGGCGGTCTCGGACCCGATCGTGCGGAGCTTCCTCGAGGGGATCGTCTGGGACGCGCGCACGGTCGGCTCGTGGGACGACCTCTCCGCGGCCGTCGCCCTCTCCCTCGAGAGCGCCGCCATCGTCAGGCCGATCCGCGCGGTCCCGACCCCGAACGGGCCGGTCTCCGTCCCCGAGGTGGCCTCGGCCTCGGTCCGGGCGCACCCGCACCTCGCCCAGGGCGAGTGGGTGGTCCTCCGCGTCGGCAACGACGTCGCGGGCCGGCCGATGGTGCTGCTCGCGACGGTGCGAAGGGCGGGGTAGCGACCCCGGCCATCAACCCGGGGGCGATCGCGGCGCGTGCTTCCGGGTGAGCTCGCCGAGCGTCCGCGCGAACGACTCCTTCAGCCACTCGGACGGCGCACCGAAGTAGCCGGACGCCTCCAGGGCCTCGTGGAGGTCGCGGAGCCGGTAGAACGGCACCGACGGGAACAGGTGGTGCTCGTGGTGATAGTAGAACTGGACCGGCGCGAGGAGGGTCCTCTCGAAGAGGGAGGCGAGCGTGGTCCGGGTCGTCGGGACCGAGCCGGCGCCCTCCGGGGCCCGGTCGGGCGCGTGCTCGGCCACCGTCCTGAGGTGGTTCAGGACCGGGAGCACGGTCACGTTCGGCAGGAGCCAGAGGAGCGGGTAGGCCCACCAGGCGCCGGCCGCCACGAAGGCGCCGAAGAGCGCCCCCTGGGCGAGGAGGATCCCGAGCCCGTCGCCCCGCCCGCCCGCGCGGCCGCGCCGGATCGCGTCCACGTCGAGATCCGGCTCGAGCCTCCGCGCGAGAGCCGGGAGGAAGTAGAGGAGCCCCGTCCGGAAGGCGCGCTCCCCGAGCAGCCCCCCGAGGACGATTCGCGCCAGACGCCCCCGCGTCACCCGGTGGCCGTAGTAGCCCCAGTCGGGGTCCTCGCGGGAGCCGAGGTGGCGGTGGTGCAGGAAGTGGATCGCCCGGTACCGCGCGACGGAGATCCCGATCGGATAGGCGCAGAAGACGTTCCCGATCGCGTCGTTCCCGCCCCGCCCCCGCCAGAAGAGGTAGTGCGAGCACTCGTGCGTGAGCTTCAAGAGGGCGTACTGGCGGTTCCCGATGACGAGGGCGCAGGCCACGAACACGGCGGGGTGGCGCGTGGCGAGCGCGAGCGCGACGAGGGAGGCGAGCACGGCCCAGTTCCACGCGATCGCACCCGCGACGCGGCCCGGCCGGATCCGCGAGAGGGCGCGCAGGGTCTCCACCGGGACATGGCGGAGCCCCTCGGCCGCGTCGGGCAGCTCGCGCGGAGGGGCCTCGGCGGAGGTCACGGCTTTCTCGCGACGAAGTTCATGACGCCGCTCCGCCGCACCGCCGTCTCCACGATCGTGAGCGGGATCCCGGCGAGGAGGCAGCCCGGGTAGAACCAGGCCTTCCCGTGGGCGAGGCGGGTCCGCGTGAGCCACCGGCCGGCGAGCCAACCCTGGATCGAGAGGGCCCACTGGCCGGGGTGGAGGGCGGGGCTCGTCCGGACGTCGGCGAAGCCGGTCCGGGAGAGGAGCGCCCCGAGGGTCCGCCGCGAGAAGCACTGCATGTGCCGCGGCGTGTGGTACCCGTTCCAGTAGCGGCCCGTCACGAGCCTCTCGATCGAGTCGTAGTTCGGGAGCTGCCCCACGAGGGTGCCCCCGGGCCGCAGGATCTCGAGGACCTTCCGGAGGGTCGTCGCCGGCTCGGGGACGTGCTCGAGGACGTGGTGCATGACCACCAGGTCGAAGAAGTCGCGCTCGTAGGGCGCCTGCTCGAGGGTTCCGGCGAAGAGGTGCAGGGGTCGGGCGGCGGGATCGGATGCCGGCAGCGCCTCGGGCTTGAAGTCGAGCCCGTACAGCTCCCACGGGCCGCGCCGCCCGATCTCGCGGAGGAGCGAGCCGTCCCCGCAGCCCACGTCGAGGACGCGGCCCGTCTCGGGGAGGAGCCGGCGGTACCGGCGGACGCGCGGGCCGTACTGGAGCCGGTCGAGCAGCCGGAAGAGCCGCGACGTCGGCCGCTGATAGGCGTGGTACTCGGCCGGGTAGTACGAGACGATCTGCTCGAGGGTCGGGCGGGGGGAGAGGAACACCAGCGCGCAGGACGCGCAGCGCGCGAACCGGAACTCCCCCGGCACGCCGTACTCGTAGTCGCGCGCGTCGGCGAGCGCGGTGTCCGCCGCCGTGGAGCCGCACGCGGGACAGGCTTCGGGGCCCGGGGGGGGGCCCGCCGGCGCGCGGGAGGAGGACGGCGAGGACGACGCCACGTTCTGGGACATGGGCTCCGGACTTCCTAGGATGCTATGCCTCGTGCCCCCCCGACGCAAAGTCGCCTGGGCCTCCCGCCTCCTCGCCTGGTACCGGCGCGCGCGGCGGGCGCTCCCGTGGCGCCGGACTCGGGACCCGTACCGGATCTGGGTCTCGGAGGTGATGCTCCAGCAGACGACCGTCGCCACGGTGACCCCGTACTGGCGGCGGTTCCTCAGGAGGTTCCCCACGGTGCGGGCCCTCGCGCGGGCGGAGGAGGACGAGGTCCTCGTCCTCTGGTCCGGGCTCGGCTACTACTCGCGGGCCCGGAACCTGCACCGGGCCGCACGGGAGATCGTCTCGCGCCACGGGGGGAGGTTCCCCCGGACTCTGGACGCCGCGCTCGCGCTCCCCGGGATCGGCCGGTACACGGCCGGGGCCGTCCTCTCGATCGCCTACGGGGTCCCGCTCGCGGTGGTGGACGGGAACGTCGCCCGCGTCCTCGCGAGGCTCTTCCTCGTGCGCGGGGACCCGCGGTCGCCGCGCGCCGCGCGGAGGCTCTGGACGCTGGCGGACTCGCTCGTTCCCGCGGTGGGACCCGGGGACTGGAACCAGGCCCTCATGGAGCTCGGGGCGACTCTCTGCGCGCCCGACTCGCCGCGCTGCGCCCCCTGTCCGGTCCGCAGCGCGTGCCGCGCGCACCGGGCCGGTCTCCAGGAGAAGGTCCCGTCCGCGAGTCCCCGTCCGAAGACCGTCGCCGTCGAGGAGACGGCCGCGCTCTTGCGGCGGGACGGAGCCGTCCTCCTCGTCCAACGGCCGGGCTGGGGCCTCCTCGGGGGGCTCTGGGACCTGCCGGCGGGCAAGCCGGAGAGCCTCGCGCGGCGCTACCGGGTGGGGCTCACGCTAGGGCAGGTCCGCCACGCGATCCTCAACCGGCGGATCACCCGCACCGTCGTCGAGGCCGAGGCGCGGCGGGGCGTGCGCCTCGAAGGGCGCTGGGTCCCGCTGCGCGACCTTCCCCGGCTCCCGCTCGCGGGCGCGGCCCGGAAGGCGCTGGCGGCGGGGCGCATCCCGCAGCCGCGCGGCGCGGACAGAGCTCACGGAGGCGCCGACCGACGGGACTCGGGGTGAGCGACCTGTCGCGGGGGCGTCCGTCGTGGCCTGCGCCCCCGCGACCGGGAGCGGACCCCGGGTCCCCGAGGGAGGCGCCGATGGCCGCGGAAGCCGTTGAGCCGCACGCCCCAGGGGCATAGAGTCTCGCGCCGTGCCGGAGCCCGCGGCGGTCGTCGGCCTGGGGATCGTCTCCGCTCTCGGCGCCGGGCGGGCCGCGGCAGCGGCGATGCTCGAGACGGGCCGCAGCGGTCTCGGGGCGCTGACGCTCTTCCCGCCCGGCCGGTCGGCGCCGCCGTCCGTCGGGGAGGTCCGCGATCTCCCGGCGCCGCCGGCAGGGCTGGAGAAGGCCTCGCGCCCGACCCTCCTCCTCCACGCCGCTCTCGAGGAGGCGCTCACCGACGCGGGGCTCGGGCCCGGCTCGTCCGGATCGGTCGAGGCCGACCTCGTCCTCGGGACCACCGTCGGCGGGACGTCCGCCGGGACCGCGTTCTTGCGGGGCCTCCGGGACACGGGTCGGACCGAGGCCGGGACCCTCCGCGAGGCGCTCGCCCACTGCCCCGGGGCGGTCGCGGCGCGGGCGTGCGGCGTGACGGGGGCGCGATGGCACGTCTCCTCGGCGTGCTCCTCCGGGTCCGAGGCGATCGGGCTCGGCGTGGAACTGCTGCGATCGGGCCGTGCGCGGCGCGTGGTCGCCGGCGGCTACGACGCCCTCGCCTCGTTCACGGTCGCCGGGTTCTCGTCCCTCCGGCTCCTCTCGCCCGACGCGTGCCGCCCCTTCGACCGGCGCCGGACCGGAACGGCGCTCGGCGAGGGCGCCGCGGTGGTCGTGCTCGAGAAGGCGTCGGACGCCCGCGCCCGCCGCGCCCGGGTCCGCGCCCTCGTCACGGGCGCCTCGGGCGGGAACGACGGATACCACCTGACGCGCCCGCACCCCGAGGGCCGGGGCCTCCTCGCCGCCATGCGCGACGCGCTCCGGGACGCGGGTCGCGCGCCCGACGACGTCTCCTGGGTGAAGGCGCACGGGACGGGCACTCCCCCGAACGACCTCGCCGAGTACCGGGCGCTCCGGCAGCTCCTCGGGGATCGCCTCCCTCGCGTCCCCGTCTCGAGCCAGAAGCCCCTCGTCGGCCACACCCTGGGCGGGTCGGGGGCCGTCGAGGCGGTCCTCGCGATGCTCGCCATGGAGGCGGGGCTCGTCCTCCCGACCCTCGGCTGCGACGAGCCCGACCCCGCGATGCCGGGGCTCGACCCGGTGCGCGAGGGGCCCCGCCGCGTCGCCGCCGGGCCGCGGGTCACGCTCGCCCTCGCCCTCGGGTTCGGTGGCGAGGCGAACGCCCTGGTGCTGGAGGGGGCGCGGTGAGCGCCCTCCTCACCGGCATCGGCGCGGTGCTCCCGGTCGGGACGGCCGCGGCCGCCTGTCGCGAGGCGCTCCGCGCCGGGGCGCGGGCCGTCTCGCGGCGGCCGGAGCTCGCGCTCGCGGGCGGGCCCGCCCCCTGGGCCGCGCCGGTCCCCGTCGAGGACGCCTCCTCGCTCGTCCCGGACGCGGACCTCCGCCGCGCCTCGCGCCTCTCGTGCTTCGCCGTCGCCGCGGCCGTCGAGGCCCTCGCCTCGGCCGCGTTCCGGGCCCGCGCCGAGGCCCCCGCGCTCCTCGTCGCGCTCACGCACGGCTCGACGGCGCACTTCGCCGGGTTCCACCGGGACCTCCTCGCAGGGACGGAGCCCGCCAGCCCGACGCTCTTCTCGACCGGGGTCCTGAACGCGCCGGCCGCGCACGTCGGGCTCCACCTCGGCCTCCAGGGGCCGACGCGGACTCTCCTCGGGGGCGAGGAGGTGGGCCTGGCCGCCTGCGCCCTGGCCGCCGACGCGGCCGAGTCGCGCGGGGCGGCGCTCGTGATCGGCGCCTCGGAGGTGACGGCGGAGCTGCTCGCCGGCTACCGGGCCTTCGGCCGCCTCGCCGCGCCGGAGTCGGACGAGGCCTCGGTGCCCTTCGGGGC
>JAKEIC010000195.1 GCA_022614695.1 Planctomycetales bacterium
CCCGCTCCCGCGAGGCCCGCGCCGCCCGCTCCCCAGCCTTCTCCCGTCGCCGCGTCGCCGCCTCGCCCTGAGCCCGTCGAAGGGCGTCCCCGAGTCGCCGCGTCGAGCCTCCCCGTCCTCGCCGCCGCCGAGGAGCCGAAGGAGCTCCGCCTCGAGGAGCCCGAGGAGCTGGGCCTCGACGCGCCGACCTCGGCCACCGTCCCTGTCGCGACCGCCGCGCCGAGGGCCCCGTCGGTCCCCCCTTCCGCCAAGTCCCCCGCCAAGGGCTCCCCGGGCGTGGCCCCCCTCGCCGCGGGCGAGAGGTTCGTCTCGCTCGAGGGGTCCTCCGGCCCGTCGCGGCCGCCCGGGCTCCTCCTCGACGCGATCGAGCAGCGCGACTGGCGCTACCAGGCGCTGGTCGGGCTCGGGGCGCTGCTCCTCCTGGTCCTCATCGCGGCCGGCGCCTACACGATCTTCTCCGGGATGCTGCCCGAGGACGAGGCGGCGGCGGAGAAGCGCTGATGGGGCTCGCCGGCGATCTCAAGACACTCAACCTCACCGACCTGATCCAGACGATCTCCCAGACGGCCCAGGAAGGCTCGCTCTCCATCCGCTCCGGCGAGCGGCAGAAGACGTTCATCTTCGGCGCGAAGGGGATCACCCTCGAGACCTCGGACGAGAAGCTCGCCTCCTCGCTCGGGGAGATCCTCGTGTCGCTCGGGAAGTTCGGCCCCGAGCAGCTCGCGCAGGCGGAGGCGACCGCGAAGACGAAACCCTGCACCCTCGAGGAGGCGATCCTCGACGGGGCGCTCGCGGACCGCAAGACCGTGGACCAGGCCCTCCGGATGCAGGTCGAGGAGGAGATGTACGACGTCTTCTCGTGGGAGGCGGCGACGTTCGAGTTCACCGCGGGGAAGCGAGGCGTGCCCGACGCCGCGAAGGGCCGGACCCGCCTCTACTTCAACGTGAGCGGACTGCTCATGGAGGCGGCCCGCCGGTTCGACGAGTGGCGGATCCTCCAGAAGAAGATCCCCGGACTCGCGATCGTGCTCGCCGCGGGCGAGGGGCTCGCCCCCGACTCGCTCCAGGGCGCCGAGAAGACCGTCGCCGGGCTCGTGGACGGTCGCCGGACCGTGGGCGAGATCGCCACCGCTGCGCGGCTCCCGAAGTTCGACGTCTGCAAGTCGCTCGCCAAGTTCCTCGACGAGGGGAAGGTCCGCCACCTCACCCAGGAGGAGATCGCCCGGGTCGCCGTCGCGGCCTCCGAGGCCGGCGAGGCCGAGAAGGCCCACGCGATGCTCAGGATCGCCCTCGCGCACGACCCCGAGAAGCACGCGCTCCGGCTCCGGCTCGCGGAGGCCCTCGAGGTGCTCGGGAAGAAGTCCGAGGCCGCGGCCGAGTACCGGAAGCTCGCCGAGGTGAAGGTCGCCGCGAGGGACCCGAAGACGGCGCTCGACATCCTGAAGGTCGCGGCCGAACTCGACCCGCAGGACCTCTCGATCCGGGGGCGGATGCTCGACGTGACCGTCGCGGACCTGCGGGCCGCGGCCGCGACCCCCGCGACGCTCATCCGCGACTTCCTCCCCTACGTCCGGGCGCTCTCCGGAGCGAAGCGGAACGACGAGGCGTCGGTCGCGCTCGCGAAGCTCCTGAAGGTCGCCCCGGCCGACGTGGACCTCCGGCGCGCCGAGGTGAGCCTCCGCCTCTCGACGGGGGACACGGCCGGCGCCGTCGCGGCCTACCTCGCGATCGTGCCGACCCTCGAGGCGGCGGGGAACCGCGAGGCGGCGAAGACCGCCCTCCGGAACGCGCTCAAGCTCGACCCCGCGAGCGCCGAGGCGCAGGCGCGGCTCGACGAGCTGGAGGGGGTCCCCGCGAAGCGCGCCCGGTCGCGGCGGACCGCGGTCGTCGTCGGGAGCGTCGTCGTCACCCTCGCGGGGCTCGGGGGGGTCGCGGGCTGGCGCGAGATGGGGGCGCGGCGGGCGCTCACCGCCGCCGAGTCCGACGCGCAGCGGATGGAGTCGGGCGGAGGATTCGCCGAGGCCGCCAAGCGCTACCAGGAGGTGCGCGACGCCTTCCCGATGACCCTGGCGGGGGGGGAGGCGGGCCGGCGGGCGGCCGCCTACGGCGCGAAGGCGGCCGAGCAGGGGCAGAGGGTCGAGACGGAGCGTCGCGCGCGGGAGGCGACCGTCGAGGCGCGAGAGGCCGATGGCCGCGCGCTCCTCGAGAAGGGGGACCGGGCGGGGGCGCTCGCGGCGTTCGTCGCGGCGCGCGAGGCCGCGGCCGGGCTCCCCGCCGCCGAGGGGCTCGCCGCCGAGGTCCGGAAGATCGAGGCGCTCGAGAACGAGGCGTCGGCGCTGCGCCGCGAGGCCGAGGCCTTCGAGGCGACGGGCCGGGACGGGGACCAGGCGAAGGCGTACGCCCGGTGGCGGGAGATCCTCGCGCGGCACGCGGTCTCGGCGGCCGCGCGTGGCGTGCGGCTCCCGGTCCGCGTGGCGAGCTTTCCGTCCGGGGCGGAGGCGCTCGACGGCGGGAACGTCCTCGGGAAGACGCCCCTCACCCTCCGGCTCGCGCCGGGCGAGGTGCGGGCGCTCGAGTTGCGCCGTCGCGGGTTCCTGCCGGCGCGCCTCGCCGTCGAGGCGGACCGGGGGCCGGGCCTCGACCAGGCCCTCGAGCGGGTCCCCCTCTGGACCGCCCGGACGGGCGGCTCCGTCGAGACCCTCGCGCTCGGCGGGGAGGGGCGGCTCCTCGCTGGCGGGCGCGACAGCCAGCTCTACGCGTTCGCCGAGGAGGACGGGGCCCGGCTCTGGACGCGGCCGACGGGGCTGCTCGGGGACGTCGCCGCGAGCCCGGCGGAACTCGGTCGCGTGGCCATGGCCGGCGCCCGTAACGGGGCCGTCGTCGCGGCCGACGTGAGGACCGGCGGGAACCTCTGGCGGGCCGAGGTGGGGGCGCCCGTCGAGGGAGGCCTCTCCGTGGACGCGGGGCGGGAGACCGTCCTGGTCGCGACAGAGTCGGGGGGCCTCCACGCGCTCTCGGTCGCGGACGGGAAGCCGCGCTGGGCCGCCCCCGCCGCTCTCGGCTCGGGGTCCCGGGGCGGGCCCGTCCTGGCCGGGGACCGCGCCTTCGTCGCGACCGCGCGCGGCGAGCTGGTCGCGGTGGCCGTGGAGACGGGCGGGGCGCTCTGGCGGGCGACACTCCGGGGCGCCGGGATGGGCGCCGTCGTCTCCGGGGACGTGGCCGTCGCCTCCTCCGCGGGCGGGGTCGCCGCGTTCGCCCTGGCGGACGGCGCGCCCCGTTGGGAGGCGACTCCCCCCGCCGCGCCGATCGGGGCGCCCTTCCTGGCGGGCCTCACGGGCTTGCCGGGCGGCGCCGGCGATTTCGTCGTCGTCGCCCTCGCCGACGGCTCGATCGCCGCCCTCTCCGCCGCCGACGGGACGCCTCGCTGGAGGACCTCGCTCCCGACTCGAGCCTGCGGGCGGATCGCCTGGTCCGCGTCCGCCTCGGACTCCTCGGGCGTGTTCCTCGTCGCGACGGAAGGCGGGGCCCTCTGCGGGATCGAGGCGGGGGGGGGGGGCCGACTCCTCTGGACCCACAAGGCCTCGGAGAAGCCCCTCCGGGCCGGGGTCGTCTCGCGCGGGGGGATCGCGTTCGTGGGCGGCGCCGACTCGACGGTCCAGGCTTTCGTGGTGGAGTAGGTCACGGCCTCTTTGCCGCCGCGGAAGCGCGTGCTACCCTCCCGCCCGTGCCGTCGCAACGGGTCGTGCTCACACTGACGGGCCCGGCGGGGTGCCCGGTCCACAAGTCGGGCGAGCGGATCGTGGTGGAGCTGCCGGGGATCGTCACGAAGGACACGACCTCGATCTGCGCCCACGCGGTCGGGGGCCTCTTCCCCTACGTGCTGGCGGTCGCCCACGGGGCCGACCCGGCCACGCTCGCGCCCCCGGGAGGCTTCCGGTGCGCGGGCGGCCACGGCTGCACCTGGGCCGTCGCCCGCGAGGCGGCCGCCGAGGTCCCCTCGGGCCTCACGATGGCCCTCACCCGCGACGACCGCGACGTCGAGTTCATCGTGAAGCACATGAAGAGCATCCCGCTCTTCGCGCCGCTGCCGGAGACCTCCATCCGCGCGCTCATCCCCTACCTCGAGATCAAGAAGCTCCCGGAGCGGACGAACGTCATCAAGCAGGGAGAGCCCGGCACGCACCTCTACATCCTGGTGAAGGGCGAGGTGGACGTGATCAAGGTGGATGCCCAGAAGCGGGAGAACGTGCTCGCGCGGCTCCGCAAGGGCGAGGTCTTCGGCGAGATGAGCCTCATCACGGGCGAGCCCTGCTCCGCCACGATTCGCACGGCGACCACCGTCTCGGCCCTCGTCGTCGGGAAGCCCGACTTCGAACGGATCCTCGCCGAGCACCCGCTCCTCAACATCTACTTCAACAAGCTCCTCGCGGCGCGGCTCCGCAAGACCATGGTCCACATCGAGGAGGAGATCGCGAAGGGCGTCCTCGGGAAACTCTCGATGATCAGCCTCCCGGAGCTTACGCAGACCATCAACGTGAACTCGCGGACCGGGATCCTGCGGCTCTACCGCGGCGGCGAGACCGGGGAGGTGTTCTTCCGCGACGGGCAGGTGGTGGACGTCGCGCTCGGCGAGGTCCGCGGGGAGGAGGCGTTCTTCAAGATCCTCCTGTGGGCCGACGGCGACTTCCGCTTCGTCCCGGGCGAGGTGACGGGAGCGCGCAAGGTCGCGCAGGACACGATGGGCCTCCTGATGGAGGGCCTGCGGCGCATGGACGAGGCGTCGCGGAAGGCCGCGGCGGCGACCCCGGCCGCCCCGGCGGCCTAGCCCGGATGACTCACCGCGGAGACGCAGAGGCCGCAGAGGCACGAGGGAGATGGAGGGGACACGGGCATCATGATTTCCCTGCTGCGCTCTCCGCGCTCTCCGCGTCTCTGCGGTTCACGAATCCTCCTGGCTAGGTCTCCTGCAGCGCTTCCTTCTCGGTGTAGTAGATCTTGAGCAGCGGCAGGAACCCCATCATGTTCAAGACCTTCTTCACGTCCGGCGAGGGGCAGACCACCTTCAGCTGGTAGTCGAGCCCGAGGCGGCCGATCACCGAGAGGCCGGCGCTCCGGACCTGGTCCACGCCCTCGAGGTTCAGGACGATGTTGCGCACGTTCGACCCGTGGGCGGGGTCCCGGTACACGATGTTGACGAGCTTCTCGCCCTCCTCGTAGTCGAACTTCTTGTTGAGGATGCGGACCACCAGGGTTCCCGCGACGAGCTGATGGAGGACGGTCTCGGCCACGGGCAGGATGGTAGCGGGGTCCCGCGACGGGCGAAAGGGCGACAGGGGGAGCCGGACTGGCGCGCCGGCTCGCCTCCGCTAGAATCGTTGTCCCTCGGCTGACCAGGGGGGGTGCCATGCCAGAAGCCGCCGTCATCCCTTGTCCACACTGCAGCGGCCGCTGCAGCGTGGATCCGGGCCACCTGACCCGGCTGCTCCGATGCCCGCACTGCGGCCGCGAGTTCGTGCCGGCCGGGGGAGCGCCGTCGGGCGGGGGTCCGCACCGGGCCGAGCCGTCCGGCGGGCGGGACCGCGACCGGGACCGGGATCGGCGGCGGCCGCCGCCGCGGCGGTCCAGCTCGGCCCCGATGGTGATCGGGCTCCTGTTCGTCCTCCTCGTGCTCGGGGCCGTCGGCGCGTTCGGGGTGATGGCGATGAAGCAGGGCCCGGAAGACGAGGAATCCCGCCCGAAAGGGAAGACCGTGGCGGTCGCGCCGATCGAGCAGAAGCCCCTGGCCCCGCCCCCGGAGATGCTCGCCAAGGAGATCCAGCTCTCCTCGCCCCCCTCGGGCAAGTACTACGTGAACGGCAACGTCCAGGACATGATCATGGACGTGATCGTGTGGGAGGACCCGCACCTGCTCTCGCGGGGGAAGAAGGTGAGCAAGATCGAGCACGACAAGGAGGTCCAGGCGGTCGGGGTCGGCACCAACCGCAACGGCATCCCCGTCTGGAAGATCAAGGGCACGGACAAGTTCAACCGCCAGATCGAGGGGTTCGTGTCGGCCTTCTACGTCGAGGTGAACGACGGCCGGAAGGGCACGATGGCGAGCAAGGACGAGCGCCACATGGACCACAACGAGCTCGAGCGCCGCAAGGGGGGCTAGTGGCGGTGCCCTCGGGCGGAGCGAAGGCGGTCCTCGACGCGCTCCTCCAGGGGGCGCGGGAGATCCCCGCCGAGAAGCTGCGCGGGGTGGTCCGAGTCGTCGCCGCGAGCGCGGTCGAGGATCTCCTCCGACGCGGGGGCGGCGACGGCGAGACGGCCGCCCGGGTCGCCGCCCTCGAGACCGAGCGCGAGCAGCTCGAGGGCGACCTCCGCCGCCAGATGGAGCGGGTGAAGCACCTGGAGGGGAAGCTCCGCGAGGCTGCGGGAGGGGCGGGAGGCCCGGGCGCCGAGCCCGCCGGCCCCGCGCCGGACTTCCTGGAGATGGTCGAGCAGCCCGACTACGCAGGGATCGTCACGGAGATCGGCGAGGCCCGGGAGACCCTCGGCCGGCTCGAGGCGCGCTTCGGGGCCGCCCCGGGCGAGGGTGTCCGTCAGCTCGCGACCGCGATCCTGCGGGCGCTCGGCGACGAGGACGAGGCCCCGGCCGAGGCCTCCACCGGCCCCACGCTCCCCGGCGCCGACGCGATCCGCTCCCGCCTCGAGCAGATCGAGGGGGAGCTGCAGCGGGACGGGTCCGCCCTCGGGATCCTCTTCGAGGCGATGCTGGACGGGAACGGTACGGTTTCCCTCGTCGGCGAGCTGCTTTCCCTCGTGTCTCGCGACCAGGGATACGCCGGCGAGGTGCGGTCCCTGCGGAAGGCGCTGGACCTGCTGCAGCAGGTGCCGGAGGCGAAGCCCGCCGCCTGATTTGGAGGTTGGGCGAGCCTTGCCTATAATCCGGCCCTCCCGCGAGGGCGGGAGCAGACCGGAGGAGACTCATGCCGGAGTTCACCTTGGGAGTCGGAGGCGCGGCCGGCGAGGGGATCGCGTCCGTCGGGGACATCCTCGGCAAGACGGCCGCCCGCCTCGGCCTCCACATGTTCACCTACAACTCGTACCAGTCGGTCATCCGGGGCGGGCACGTCTGGCTGCGGCTCCGCATCTCTGACAAGAAGGTCGAGAACCACGGCGACATCCTCACGATCGTGATCGCCTTGAACCAGGACACCGCAGACAAGCACACCGCGGAGATAGACCCGGGCGGGCGGCTGCTCTTCAACGCCGACAAGGTCCGCGTGGACGAGAAGGCGCTGAAGGATGGGGCGAGGGCTCTCCCGATCCCCGTCGCGGAGCTGCTGGCCCCCTTCGGGAAGGTCGAGGCGATCTCCCAGAACACGGTCCTCCTCGGCGCCGCGATGCACCTCGCCGAGATCGAGTTCGCCACGGTCGAGGACGTGATCCGGGGGATGTTCGGGAGGAAGGGCGAGGCGCTCGCCAAGCAGAACATCGAGATGTGCCGCGCCGGCTACTCCTACGCCCAAAAGAACTTCGAGCCGCTCGGCCTCGCCTGGAAGTTCTCGCGCAAGGGGCGGATGATGATCACGGGGAACGAGGCCTTCTCCCTCGGGGCCGTGGCGGCGGGCTGCCGCTTCTACTCGGCCTACCCGATGACGCCGGCCTCGGGGATCCTGTTCTGGATGGCGCGGAACGGCGCCAAGTGTGGGATCGTGGTCCGGCAGCCCGAGGACGAGCTCTCGGTCATCAACATGGCGATCGGGGCCGGCCACACGGGGGTCCGCGCGATGTGCGCGACCTCGGGCGGCGGCTTTGCGCTCATGACCGAGGCGGTCGGCATGGCCGGGATGCTCGAGGCGCCCGTCGTCTGCATCAACGTGATGCGCGCCGGCCCCTCCACGGGGGTGCCGACGAAGACCGAGCAGGCCGACCTGAACCAGGTCTACGGGGCCTCGCAGGGGGACTTCCCGCGCGTCATCCTGGCCCCGCGCGATCTCCTCGAGTGCTTCGACACGATCCCCGAGGCCTTCAACCTCGCCGAGAAGTACCAGCTCCCCGTCCTGATCATCTCGGACCTGCTCCTCTCGGAGCACCGCGAGAGCCTCGACCCCGAGGCCCTCAAGTGGGACGTCCCGATCGAGCGGGGCGCCGTCTTTCCCGGGAGCTCGAACGGGCAGAACGGCTTCAAGCGCTACGCGCTCACCGAGAACGGCGTCTCGCCGCGGTCCTACCCGGGGACCCCCGGAGGCGAGCACGTCGCCGCGACCGACGAGCACGACGAGCAAGGGATCCTCATCTCGGACGTCTTCACGAACCCGCCCATGCGGAAGAAGATGGTCGAGAAGCGCGGCCGCAAGATGGAGCACCTCGCGAAGGAGCTCCCGGCGCCGGTGATCCAGGGCCCCGCGAAGGCCGACGTCACCCTCGTCGGCTGGGGATCGAACCAGGGCGTGATGCGGGAGGCCGCCGAGATCCTCCGGGGCGAGGGGGTCTCGACGAACCTGCTCGTCGTGAAGTACCTGCACCCCTTCCACACGAAGGAAGTGACCGCGATCCTGAAGAAGGCGAAGTTCACCATCTGCGTCGAGCAGAACTTCTCGGGCCAATTCGAACGGCACCTCCGGGCCGAGACCGGACTCTCGGTGGACGGCCACATCCGCCGGTACGACGGGGAGCCCATGGAGCCTCGCCAGGTCGCCAACGAAGTGAAGGAGGTCGTCCATGCCGGCAGCCGCCGTCGCTGAACTCCCCGTCTCCCTCTTCAAGGGTCCCGTCGAGCCGGACTGGTGCCCGGGCTGCGGGGACTTCGGGGTGCTGAACGCGCTCAAGAAGGCCGTCGCGAAGCTCGGGATCCAGCCGAAGGACCTGATGGTCGTCTCGGGGATCGGATGCTCGAGCAACCTCCCCGGGTTCATCCACTCCTACGGCGTCCACAGCCTCCACGGCCGGTCGGTGCCCGTGGCGCAGGGGGTGAAGCTCGCGAACCACGCCATGACGGTCGTGATCACCGGCGGCGACGGGGACGGCTACGGGATCGGCCTCGGCCACTTCGTCCACGCCGTGCGCCGGAACATCGACATCCTCTACATCGTGATGGACAACCAGATCTACGGGCTCACGACCGGGCAGGCGTCGCCGACGACCTGCAAGGGCGACAAGACGAAGTCCACCCCCACCGGGAACCCCGAGGCGCCGATCAACCCGTGCGCGCTCGCGCTCGTCTCGGGCGGCACGTGGGTGGGGCGCGGGTTCAGCGGCGACCCGAACGGGCTCGCCGACCTGATGGCCCAGGGGATCGAGCACCGCGGCTTCGCGCTGCTCGACGTCTTCTCCCCGTGCGTCACCTACAACATGAACAACACCTACCCCTGGTTCCGGCCGCGGGTCTACAACCTCCAGAAGGAGGGGCACGACACCTCGGACCGCGTCGCCGCGGTGAAGAGGGCGTTCGAGTGGGGGGACCGGATCCCGCTCGGCATCTTCTACAAGGAGGAGTCCATCCCGCTCGACGCGATCGAGCCGGCGCTCAAGAAGGGCCCGCTCGTGCAGCAGCCGCTCCGGACGAGCCCCGAGATCCAGAAGGAGCTGATGCTGGAGTTCATGTAGGCGGAATCGCTTCGCGACTCCGCTGGCGGGGCGTCGGGCGTCTTGCGGGGATCCAACCGGCATCCTCCCCAACCGTTGAACCCCGGGGGACGGGGGAAGAATGGCCGCATGAGGCGCGCCGGGGCTCTCGCCATCGTCTCGGCGGCGCTCTCGGGCGCGCTCGCGGCCCCACCCGCGCTCGCGCAGGACTTCCTCTCGCCCGGCGGGCGGGCGGACGCGCGGGCGGGGGCGGGGCTCGCGGCGGGAGACGACGCGTTCGGGGCGGCGCGGAACCCGGCCTCGATCGCGCGGTTCCGCGACCCGCTCGTCGAGGCGGGGGCGCGGGCGGCGGTCTGGGTCCTGCGGCAGCACGGGGCCGTCGTAGACGACGAGAGGCGCGTCGTCGGGGCCGGTGCGCCGGGTTTCGCGGCCGTGATCCGGCTCGACGGCGCGCGCCCCACGAGCACCCGCCGCTACAGCCGCGAGCCGCTCC
>JAKEIC010000196.1 GCA_022614695.1 Planctomycetales bacterium
CCTCCGCACGAGGACGTTCCTCGGATGGAGGTCCCCGTCCACGTACCCCGCATCGTGGAGCCTGCGGACCGCCCCGGCGAGGGCGCGCGCGAGGCCCCGCCGCTCGGGAGCGCCGGCCGCGCCGAGCCGCGCCATCGCAGCATCGAGCCTCTCAGCCCCCTCGACCCCCCGCGTAAGGAGCGCGGCCCCGCGGAGGAACCCGAACCGCCGCACCTCGGCCCGGAGGAGCGGCTCGGGCGTCCCCCAGCCGAGCATGCGGAGGCGCGCGAAGTTCTCCCACTCGCGCCGGACACGGCTCCGTCCGAGGAGCGTCCCCCGGAGGAGCCCCCGCAGGACGTGCCGCGCAGTCGGGTAACGGTAGCGCTTCAGGTAGAGGGTCCCGCCCCCGACGTCGAGCGAGACCATGCTCCGCGTGCGACTCCTCGAGACGACGCGCCCGCCGGGGAGCGCGAGGACGTCGGCGGCCGTCCGCACGCCGAGCGCCTCGCACGCCGCGCGGCCCGGGTCGGTGACGACGATTCGAGTCGCGAACATGCCCGGGGCATTCTACGGCCCGGGCCACTCGACGGCCCGTCTACCGCCCATCTAAGGAATGATGAGCCCGCCTTCCGTGCGCCGCTCGCCGCCCGGGAGCGGAGGACGGCCCAGGTCCGGGAGCCCCCCCGGGAGCGCCGAAGCCCCCGGGACCGCTTCGCCCCGCGCCCCCCTCGCCGCCGCGGCCCGCGCGCGGAGCCCCTCGAGGGCGGCGAGGAGCTGCTCCTCCTGCGCCCGGGCGAGCAGGGCCTCGAAGGCCTCGGCCGTGAACCGCCAGTTCTGCTCGGCCGAGCAGCGCCGGCACCGGATCGGCTGCGGGATCCGGATCCCCGGCGGCGGGCCGGGGGGGCCGTCCTCCTCGACGAAGCCGACCTCGCGCCCCTCGAGGAAGACCTGCCCCACCTCGTACCGGTAGGCGTGGCCGCACGCGAGGCACCGGAGGAGGAGCCGCAGTGGCGGCGGGAGCGGCTCGCCACCGGGACCGAGGAGCACCCGGGGCCTCGCCTCCTCGGCGGGGGCGAACTCGGCCGCGGCCTTCTCGTCGCCGGCGAGCTGGTGGAGGAACCGGAGCGCCATCCCCACGTCCCGCTCGCCCGGGAGCCAGTCGTCCCGGAGGGGGGGCACGAGCCGCGGGCTCCCGAGGGAGGTCGCGAGCAGCAGCGTCCGAGCCTTGTCGCGCGCGAGCCAGGCCGGCACGTGCGGGAGCACGAGGTCCACCGTCTCCTCGTAGGGGGCGCCGAGCACGAGCGCGACGACCGCGTCGGTCGGCACCCGCGGGGACCCGGGCCCGGCGGCGAGCGCCTCGCGGAGGAGCGGGAGCGCCGCCGGCCCCGCCTTCATGAGGGCGTCGAGGAGCCGGGTCCGGAGCGAGCGGTCCCGACCGACCGCCGCGACGGCGCGGGCGAGGACGGGGAGCCTCGCGGGATCGGCGCTCCGGACGAGGGCGGCGAGGGCGAGCCGCGCCGCCGCGGGCTCCTCGCCCTCCGCGAGGGCCGCGAGGCGCGGGGTGGCCTCGGGACCGAGCCCCGCCGCCCGGTCCGCGAGCGCCTCGAAGACGCGCCGGTCGAGCCGGTAGCGCGGGAGCGCGACCTCCTCGAGCACCTGCCCGGCCGGGAGGGCCGTGAGGGCGGCGGCCGCGGGGCCGTGCGAGACGAGCGCCGCTCCGAGGAGCAGCAAGAGGAGGTCCTCCGCCGATTCGGGAGGGAGCGAGCCGAGCCGGCCGGCCCGCGCCGCGAGCGCGTCGGAGAGGGCCCGGAGCCCCGGGGGGAGGGCCTCCGCGCGCGTCGCCTTCCGGAGCGTCGCGGCCACCTCCTGCCAGTGGCGCTTCCCCCAGTGGTGGAGGAGGTCGCGCAGCGCGTCGGCCGGGAGCGCGACGTCCACGGCGGCGTCGGTGGCGCGGCGCAGGAGATCGAGGGTCTCGCGCACGCGCCCCCCGGTCGCGTGCCAGAGGTCCGCCACCGCCGCGAGCCCGAGCTCCCCCGCGAGGAGAGGGAGGAGCCTCTCGTCCTCGGCGAGCGCCGGCGCGAACCGGAGCCAGAGGTCCGCGAGCGCGTCGCCGTCCGCGGAGTCTGCCGCTGCCCCGGGCGCGGCCGCGATCGAGGCCCCCGCGAGCAGCCGGACCACGGGCGGCGAGCGGGAGTCGTCCCGGAAGACCCGCGCCGCCGCGCGCGCGGCCGGGTCCCCGCTGTGGGCGAGCGCGACCACGACCGTGAGGGCGTCGTCCCCTTCCTCGCGCCGGCGGGCGCGGAGCCACGCCTCGGCCTCCCCCGCGGCCCTGGGGTGGCCGAGCCGGACGAGGGCGCGCACGGCCGCCGCGCAGGGGTCCTCGGGGCGGGCGAACGGGAGGAACGCGTCGCCGAGCTCCTTGCGGCCCGCCTCCGCGGCGGCCGCCACGAGCTCGTCCCGAGCCGCGTGCTCGAGCCGCGGAAGGAGCGCCGCGGCCTCGGCCCAGAGGGCCTCCGGGTCGCTCGTGCGCAGCCGCGCCACCGCCCAACCGGAGAGTTCCGGGTCTCCCGAGGCCAGAGCCGCGCGGACCCGTTCGGCCGGGTGGATCGGTACGGGGGTTCCCACGCGGAAGCGCCCGGCTACCCGCCCGACGCGCCCGGCGCGGCGCCGGCCGCGGGCGGGGGGCTCGCGGCGGCCCCGGCGGGCGGCTGCTTGAACAGCTCCGCCAGGTTCTTGCAGATCTGCTCGAGCAGCTCCTTCGCCGACTGCGCCGGCTTCTTCCCGAGCCGCATGTGGCCGATCCCGAACCCGGAGAGCGAGCCCACGGCCCGCTGCGAGGCGCGGAAGAACTCGACGCCCGTCCCCACGTCCACGGCCTTCACCGAGACGTAGACCTCGGACGAGGACGGCGGGCTCCCCGACTCCTTGCAGACCAGGACCTTCCCGAAGACCACGGCAGCGGCCTGGACGATCGCGCCGAGCTTCTGCGGGTCCACGCCCTCGACGTCGGAGAGGCCCTTCTCCTCGAGGAGCTGGTTCATCTTCTCGCGCGAGACCATCTGGTAGGGCCCGCCGAAGAGGGCGTCCCCGAAGGACTGCGCGGCGCGCTCGGAGGCCTCGCGGTTGCTCATCCCCTGGACCTCGACCGCCTCGAACGGCTTCACGACGAGCGCCTTCCCCCGGTAGTCGGCGATCGGAGGCCCTCCCTCGACCTCGTACCAGGACGTCCCCCCGCAGCCGGCGAGGACCGCGGCGAGGACCGTTGCAGAGGCCGTCGGGGGGATGCGCATGAGGCGCGCGATTCTCGGGACCCCCCCGGAGGGTGTCAAGCGCGCGAGCCGCCGGGGCGCGACCCGGAGGCTACGGCATGTTGGACTGGTCGTCCCCCCGGCCGCCCTCGTCAATCCCGTTCGCCCCCCGCGAGTAGACGAGGTGCCCGGTCTTGGGGATGCCCGCGGTGCCGTACGAGTCCCCCCCGGGGGTCACGTAGAGGTAGTAGCGGCCCCACGGGTCGCGGAGATCCGGGGCCGGAGGCCGGTCCTGGAGGAGGGCCAGGACCTTCTCGAGCCCCTCCTCCTCCTTCGGGAAGGCCCCCGTCGCCAGCTCGTAGTAGCGCAGCGCGTGGGCGAGGTTCTCGAGCTCCTCCTCGCACTGGCGGTGCTTGTCCGGGAGCGTGAGCATCCAGGCGATCCGCCCGAAGTCGGGCCTCTCGCGCTCCACGGGCTCGTCGCTCGCGAGACAGCCGCCGGCGCCGGCGGCAAGTGCGAGGGCGAGGAGGGTCCGGTTCCGCATGGGTCCTCCGGGGAGGGGGGATCCTATGCGGGCACTCCGGGCCCGGCAAGTCCGACACGGGGACGCGGCGAGGGGACGACGCGGCGAAGGAGGGGCTGGCGAGCCGAGTGCCTCTTTCGCCGTGTCCCCGTGTCACCGTGTCGAGCCCGAGTGTTCCCTTGTGGGCACTCTGCCCTCCCCGTATAGTGAACATCCCCCTTCACCCCCGGGGATCCCCGGATGCTCCAGACGTTCGAGTCGCTCCTCCTGGCCCGCCGGGAGGGCCTCCGGCAGCGCACGCAGGACGAGTTCCACTACCTGCTCCGCTGCCCGGAGTGCGGGGCCCTCTCGGTGGCCTCGGTGGCGGTGGTGGGGAGTCCCGTCGCGAGCGAGGAGTACCGGGAGCCCGCGGCGCTTGCGCGGGTGGTGGAGGACGTCCTGCGCGATCGGAGCGAGGGGGGCCTCTCCTGCGTGCAGGGCCACGGGCTCCCGCCGGACGCGGCCGAGGTGGCCTGGGCCTGCTCGTTCGCGGCGGGCGCCGGGCGCGACCTCCAGGTGGAGACGAAGCTCACGCGCGGCCGGGCGATCGTGCGGCGCTACACGCTGCTCTCGCCCGCCTCCGAGCGCGAGGACTTCGGTCCGGAGCCGTCCGCGTCCTTCCTCGACCGGGTCTTCGAGAAGCCCACGTGGGCCCACCACCTGCGCTGGGCGCTCGGCCACGAGTCTTCCGGGGACAGGGATCGCGCGCTCGAGGCGATCCGCCGCGCCGTGGAGGAGGCCCCCGGGGTCCCGGAGGTGCACTTCGCACACGGGAACATCCTCGCGGGGCTCGGGAAGCTCGAGGAGTCGGTGGACGCGTACGTGGCGGCGCTCCGGGCTGACGCGGACTTTCCGGCGGTCCCGGAGGTGCGCTTCAACCTGGGGAACGTCTACTTCCGCCTGGGGCTCGCCGAGGAGGCGGTCGCCGAGTGGGAGGAGGCCGTGCGGCGGAACCCCGAGAACCCCGAGGCGCGGTTCAACCTCGGCCGGGGCTACCAGGCGATGGGGGAGAAGCAGCGCGCTGTCCGGGAGTTCGAGAGCTACCTCGAGCTCCGGCCGGACGCGGACGACCGCGCCTCGGTGCAGGCGCTGATCCGGGACCTGGGGAACGGGAAGAACGGGAGCGACGGGAAGAAGAAGTAGAAACCGGAATCCGCCCGCGGGGCGGTGGAGGGGACGCCATGGCCCATGGGACGACGAGGAGGACGAGGACGACGGGGACGACGACGAGGGGAATCGCGGTCGCGGTCGGCCTCGGGCTCTCGTGCGTGCTCGTCGGCACGGCGGGCGCACAGCAGGCGCCGAAGACGGCCGAGGCGGGGCCTGCCGCCCCGAAGCCCCTCACGGTGGCGCTCTCGAAGACCCCCCACGTGGACCTCCGCGCCGGCTTCCGGTTCTTCCCGCCGGAGGGGTGGGCCGGGACCCCGGCGTTCACCAAGGGGCTCGGGATGGGGGGGGCGGAACTCACGAGCACGCAGGGGCAGATTGTCGCCCCGACCTTCTACGACTGGAACGCGGCCGGCCACCCGAACGGGATCATCATCTACTGGAACTCGAGCTTCTCCGCCTCCCTCACCGACGCCGCGAGCGAGATGCAGGCCAAGTTCGAAGCCGAGGGCTACGTGAACAAGCGCTGGACGATGGCGGGCGAGGAGACCACGAAGTACCGGAAGTTCTCCGAGAGCCAGGTCCCCGTGGACGGCGGCCCCGCGGTGGAGACGGTTCTCATCGAGGAGGTCCCCGTCTTCTCCGGAGAGGGTGAGGAGGTGAAGCGCCGGCAAGCGAAGGCGCAGGACCGGCAGAAGACCGCGCTGCTCACGACCCTCGTCCGCGGGGGGAAGCTCTTCGGCATCGCGTCGTTCTGGACGGGCAAGACCCAGAAGCGCGTGACCGGCACGAACCTGATCGAGTTCCTGCGGAAGGTCGCGACGACCTTCAAGGTGCTCTCGGACACCGACATGCTGGGGCTCAAGGACAAGTACGGCAAGAACGAGGTCCGCTGCGCGGACTGGAAGATCCACCAGACCCCGCACTACCGGATCGAGTACAACTGCGACGACGCGTTCGCGAAGAAGCTCGGCATGCACCTCGAGGCGATCCTCGGCGAGTACCTGAAGATCTGGCCCCTCATGAAGAGGATCAAGCAGTTCCGGGTGAAGTGCTTCGCCAACCTCCGGGGCTATCACAACGGGGGAGGGCCCTGGGGGTCCGCCGGCTACTTCAGCCCCTACCAGAAGGAGCTGGTCACCTTCAAGACCGAGGAGAACATGCCCATCCGGTCCCACGAGACGGGCGAGACGTTCGACATCCCCGAGTCGGAGCCGGGCGAGACCTCGTTCCACATCATGTACCACGAGGCGTTCCACCAATACAGCCGGCTCTACATGGGCGAGAACCGGATGGACGGGGACATCCCGTCCTGGTTCAACGAGGGCATGGGCGACTACTTCTTCGGCGGGAACTTCCAGAAGAACGGGTCCATCAAGATCGAGGAGAACTGGTGGCGCGTCGAGACGGTGAAGAACGCCGTCGAGAAGGGCACCTACCACAAGATCAAGACGCTGGTCGCGATGACCCAGCGCGACTACTACACGATGAACCCCGGGCTCTGTTACGCCCAGGGCTGGGCGCTGAACTACTACTTCCTCAGGGGCTCGCCGAAGATGAACCCCCCGATGGCCCCCCGCTACGCCCGGATCCCCGGCATCATGTTCGACGAGCTGGAGAAGCACGGGAACCCGCAGAAGGCGACCCAGGCGGCGCTCGCGGGGATTGACCTCGAGAAGCTCGACCTGGAGTTCTGCGAGTTCGTTCGGCAGCTCCAGCAGCCGGCGAGAATCCGGGAGGCGAAGGCCAAGGCCGAGGCCAAGGCCGACGAGGACCAGGTGGCGCTCGAGGCGGAGCTTGCGAAGAAGAAGGGG
Organism: Planctomycetales bacterium; assembly: GCA_022614695.1. Taxonomy (GTDB): domain Bacteria; phylum Planctomycetota; class JAKEIC01; order JAKEIC01; family JAKEIC01; genus JAKEIC01. The sequence goes on from JAKEIC010000196.1 coordinate 6,711, forward strand.
GAGGAGGCCAAGAGCGACGGCTTCCGGTGCCTGCTGCTGAAGACAACCCCGGACGCCAAGTTCCGCGCGAGGAAGAAGACTTACACGCTGGAGGAGGCGAAAAAGCTCGTAGCCGAGGAGGTGAAGGCCGCGGGGAACGCCGAGAAGGTGCTCGTGCGGATCTACTTCCCCGGCTCCATCTCGGTGCGGTCGAGCGCCGACGCGATGAAGCAGGTCCAGGACGTGAACAACGCGATCGCCGACTTGAAGAAGGAGTGCGAGAAGCTGGGGGTCAAGGACGTCGAGATGATGCAGAAGCTGCGGCCCAGGCTCTCCGACGAGGACGACGAGGAGTAGGCCCCGGGCGCGCCGCCGCCATGGCCGAGAGCCTCAGCTTCATCGCCGGTCCGCTCGCGGGTTCGGAGCAGCCGCTCGGGTCGTGGGCGAAGGTCACCCTCGGCCGGAGCCCCTCCTGTGACGTCTGCCTCGAGGACCCCTCGGTCGGCACCTACCACTGCACGATCGAGCGGAAGGGGCTTCTCTTCCTCCTCTCCGACCTGGACGGCTCCCCGGGCACGTCCGTGAACGAGAAGCCGGTCAAGACCAAGTACCTCCTGCCCGGCGACGTGATCGGCCTCGGCCAGAGCCGCATCCGGTTCAACTTCGAGGACAAGGGGGACGCGAACCGGACGTCGCTCACGCTCGACAAGGGGACGGGCTCGATCCCGCGCGAGCAGGCCGAGCAACGCGTCCTCGAGACGGCGCGCCGGATCGAGCGCAAGATCTCGACGCGGATCCTCCCCCCGGGGGGCGATCGCAAGACCGGCGAGTCCGAGCGGAGGGTCCTCCTCCTGGCGAAGGTCTCGCAGATCGCGATCTCGGAGACCGACCGCGAGGCGCTCTTCCGCGAGACCGTGACGGCGGTCCGGGAGCGGCTCCCGGCCGAGCGCGGGGCGATCGTGCTGCGGGGCCGCGAGGGCGCGCTCGCACCCGCCCTGGTGCAGCGCGGCGAGCGGGACGAGCCGGGGACGCGGATCCAGATCCACCGCGAGAGCGTCCGGAAGGCCGTCTCCGAGGCGGTGGCGACGGCGGGCGACGCGGAAGGCCGCACTTACGCCTGCGTCCCGCTCCAGGGCCGGCGGGGCGTCCACGGCGCGCTCTACGCCGACGTCGCGACCGGGGGCGCGCGCTACGACGAGGCGACACTGCACCTGCTCGGAGTCGTCGGGCGGCTCCTCGCCGCCGCCATCGAGAGGGGCGAGCTGGAGGAGCAGGCCGCCGCGGCCATCCGCGAGGCGCAGCTCGCCGAGGCGCGAGCCCGCGATGTCCTCGACGCCGTGGGAGACGCGATCCTCACCCTCGACCTCGAGGGCGTGGTGACGGTGGCCAACGCCACCGCCCGCGACATCCTCGGCGACCCGGCCGGACACCCGTTCGTCGAGTTCGTCCCCGAGAACTCGCAGGCGGCGCTCGGGGAGGCTCTCGCGGCGGCCCGCGGCGGAGAGGCCGCGGAAGTGGAGCTGCGCCTGCGCCCGGGGCCCGCGGCGGTCCCGGTGCGCCTCGGCGCGCGCGTGATCCCGCGCCGCCGCGCCGACGGCACCCTCGACGGCCTCGTGATCGTCGCGACGCCCCAGGGAGGATGGGCAAGGTAGCTCCCCGGCCGGAGCCCCTCACTTCCCCAGCCAGGGCGGCGGGGTCGGCGTGAGGCGGGAGAGGGAGACCCGAGTCACGAGCGGCACGAAGCCCTCGCGGCGCGCGGCCTCGTACACGAGCGCGGCGTTCTCGGCTCGCACGCAGTAGTCCACGGTGAGGACCTTCTTCCCGGACGCGAGAAACTTCTTGTACTGGCGCACCCGGGCCGGGGTCGAGTCGGATCCGCCGTCGGTGTTCGGGATGTCCCCTCCCTTCGGCGAGTCCCACTTCGCCGACGCGTCGCCGCGGAACCAGGTGTCCTCGAAGGCGAGGGCGTCCACGAGACCCGCGTAGCGGTCGTCCCGGTCCCAGAGGTCGGCCGCGTTCTGCGGGACGATCCAGGCGTCGGCCCGGGCCTCCCGCGCCGCCTTCCGGAGCGCCGCGACGAAGTCCACCATCGCCCGGGCGGGGTCGAGGCCCTGCCGCTCGGCCTCCTTCTCGACGACCTCGTCCTCGTAGGCCGCGACCCAGTCGAGGTAGAGGCCGTCGAAGCCCGCGGCCATCAGCTTTCGCACGTCCTCGGTGACGACCCGCTGCCACCGCGGGTCCCAGTAGGCGACCACGTAGCTCTCGCCCCACCCGTCAGGGTCGGCCCGGAGGATGAACTCGGGGATCGCCCGTTGCTTCTTCCCGGGCGCCCGCCAGTCCTTCCCCCAGTAGGCGCGGTAGCTCTCCGCCTCGCCGACATCCAAGTAGGCGAGCACCCGCCTCCCGGCGCGTCCCGCGTGGAGCTTCGACACCATACCCTTCACGTCGAAGTCCGCCTGGTCGCGGAGGGTCGCCGTCGGCTCGACGACGAGCAGGTCGTAGGCGGAGCGCGCGAGCGCCTCGACCGCCGCCGGCTCCTCGAGCCCCTCGAGCTGGTACATCCAGGTCGTGGGCGCCCGGAGCCCGGCGGGGCCCTCCCCTTGCGGAGCGGGCATGACCAGGAGGCCGAGCGCGAGTCCCAGGGCGCGCATCAGCCCGGGTAGTCTATCCCCGCTTGACCGCCTGGACGGCCGCCGCGACCATGGCGCGCCCTGCTCGGTCGGGTCAAGGAGGTCCCCGTGCGCCGACTCTCGTCCTCGTCCACCGTGCTCGTGCTCGTCCTCGGGGCCCTCACCGCGCTCCTGCCGCCGGCCCTCGCCCAAGAGTACGCCAAGCCCATCGAGCAGCCGCTCGGCCCCGAGACCCGACCCTACGACCAGGAGCACCTGGCCCTCGACCTCCGCGTGGACATCGAGCGAGGGACCGTCGAGGGGACGGCGACCCACCGGCTGCGGGTCCTCCGGGACGGCATCCGGGACCTCCCCTTCCACGGGAAGGACCTCGAGGTCTCCTCGGCCACGACCGGCGACCCCGCCGCGCCGCCCGGCCTCGCCTCCGTCCCCTGCGCCGTCGCGCGGAAGGACGACCTCGTCCTGGTGTCGCTCCCCCGCCCCGCGAAGCTCGGCGAGACACTGGAGGTGAAGATCCGCTACCGGGCGGCCCCGAAGCGCGGCCTCTGGTTCTTCCGCCCGACGAAGGAGAACCCCGAGACGCCCCTCCAGGTGTGGAGCCAGGGGCAGGGGGAGGACAACCGCCACTGGATCCCCTGCTACGACCTCCCCGACGACCGGCTCACGACCGAGATCCGGGCGACGGTGCCCGCCGGGCTCGCGTTCGTCTCGAACGGCGAGCCCGCCGCCCCGCCGGCGAAGGCCGCCGACGGCTGGGAAACCCACCACTGGAGGCAGGCGCTCCCCCACGCGACCTACCTGGTCTCCCTCATCGCGGGACGGTTCGACGAGGTCGCCGAGAAGTCGGGCGCCGTGCCGCTGCAGTACTACCTCCCCCCGGGCCTCGGGAAGCTCGCGCCCGTCGTCTTCGGTCGGACGCCGAAGATGGTCGCCTTCTTCGAGGACTACACCGGGCGGAAGTACCCCTGGCCGCGCTACGCGCAGACGACCGTCTGGGACTTCCTCTGGGGCGGGATGGAGAACACCGGCGCGACGACCCTCAACATGCGGGCGATCTACGACGAGGCGGCGACCCCCGACTACTCCGCCGACGGGCTCATCTCGCACGAGCTGGCCCATATGTGGTTCGGGGACCTGCTCACCTGCCGCACCTGGGCCCATATGTGGCTGAACGAGGGCTTCGCCACCTACTTCACGGACCTCTGGTTCGAGCACGAGAAGGGCCGCGAGGAGTTCCTCGCGATCCGGCGCGCGAGCCAGAGGGGGCTCGCGTCGGAGAGCCTCGACCGCCTGGCGGACCTCCCCGCCGCGAAGCCGGGCGAGCCGCGCGACATGTCGGGGGGGAAGGCCTATTCCCGCGGCGCGGCCGTCCTCCACCAGCTGCGCCACCTCCTCGGCGACGACGTCTTCCGGGAGGGGATCCGCCGCTGGGTGAAGGACCATCCCCACGAGGTGGTCGTCTCCGAGCAGCTCCGCGAGGCGATGGAGGCCGTCTCGGGGCGGGACCTCTCGTGGTTCTTCGAGCAATGGGTCTACGGGTCGGGGTTCCCGGACTTCGTCGTGCGCGCCGACTGGGAGGAGGGGACGAAGACCCTCGTCCTCCGCGCGCGCCAGAGCCAGCCGGTGCGCGGGGGTGTCGGCCTCTTCCGGACGCCCGTCGAGGTGGAAGCCGTGGCGGCCGGGACCACGTGGCGGCACCGGCTCGAGATCCACCGGGACTATCACGAGTGGAGGATCCCGCTCCCCGGGAAGCCGGACCGCGTGCGCTGGGACCGCGGCGCCTGGGTGCTCTCGCGGGTGGACTTCAGGAAGCCGCTCGCGTGGTGGGCGGCGCAGCTCCGGGACGACGACGACGCGACCGGGCGGATCGAGGCGGCGGAGGCGCTCGCCGATTTCGGCGCGGAGGCGGTCGCCCCGCTCTCGTCGGCCGCGACGGGGGACAAGATGTGGGCCGTTCGGAAGGCCGCCGTCGAGGCGCTCCCGAAGGCGGGGGGCGCGGCGGCGCGTCCGGCGCTCACCCTGGCGGCCTCGGACGCGGAATCCCGGGTCCGGACGGCGGCCGTGAAGGCGCTCGGGGAGCTGCCGGGGGCGGCCTCCGAGTCGGACGCGCTGCTCCTCGCGCGGCTCCGCGAGGACGGGAAGGAGTACGTCCGCGCCGCCGCCGCCGAGGCGCTCGGGAAGTCCAAGGCCCCGGGCGCGCTCGAGGCGCTGAAGCAGGCCCTCTCGATCGAGTCCCACCGGGACGAGATCCGGACGGCTGCCGTGAAGGCTCTCGCCGCCCTCGGCGAGAAGGGAGCCGTGGGCGACATCCGTCCCTTCGTCGAGTACGCCTGGGGCAAGGGCGGCCAGCACGCGCTCCGGCGCGAGGCGCTCGCCGCGCTCGTCTCCCTCGCCAAGGCCGACCCGCAGACGGTCCCCACCCTCGCCCGCCTCGCCCGCGACCCCTACTTCCGGATGCGAGGGTGGGCTTTGGATCACCTGAAGGGTTACGCGCCGAAGCCCGGATCCGGCGCGAGCGCACCCAAGGAAGTCGTCGAGGCCGTGCGCTGGATCGCCGAGAACGACCCCATCCCGGGGAACCGAGACTCCGCGAAGGCCGCGCTGCGGGACCTCCTCGGGACGCCCCCCGAGCCGGCGGCTCCGTCGGCCGGCCCGACGCCTGCCGAGAGGGCCGAGAGGGCCGCCGCGATGCGCCGCGAGGCCGCGAAGCTCCGCCTCGACTCCGAGGCCGGCACCAAGCGCGCAACGGAGCTCGAGGCCGAGGCGCGGAAGATCGAGCCTGCCTCGGAGAAGTAACCTGGTTGCAACCTGGTTGCGGACCGCTGGGACCCCGGTTGCCGCTCGTGTAAGGCCCGCTTTACACAGTGACCAGGATGGGAGAGCGACCTGAATGCCCTCGCCTCAACCACCGATCCAGGAATGAGTTAGAGTCTCCAGCTCCGACGGCCGTCGGCACATGGATTGCTCGATGTCCCCAACCCGCATGAGACGGCGTCCCATGGGCTTCGGGCCTACAGCCGCGGTCGTGGCGGCTCTCGTCGGAGCCCTCCTCACCGGCCCCGGCTGCCGGAAGAAGCACCGGGGCGGCGGCGAGGCGGCTCCGCCGGCTCCCCCGCCCGTGGCGGTCTCGATCCTCTCGATCGCCCCGGTGTCGGGACCCACGGGAGGCGGGACGGCGATCACCATCACGGGGACGGCGTTCCAAGGGGGCGCCACCGTCGCGGTCGGTGGGAGCGCGGCGACCTCGGTGACCGTCGCCGGTCCGACCTCGATCACGGCGACCACCCCGCCCGGCACGGCCGGCCCGGCCAGCGTCGTCGTCACGAACCCGGACGCGACCTCGGCCACGGCGGCGAACGGCTTCACCTACGTCGCGGCCACGGCCCCGCCTCCCGCGATCGCGGGCCTCTTGCCGACGTTCGGGCCGACCGCGGGCGGGACCCTGGTCACGGTGACGGGCTCGGGGTTCCAGACGGGGGCGACGGTGACTGTCGGGGGCGCCTCGGCGACGAGCGTCACGGTCCTCACCGCGGGGAGCCTCACGTTCGTCACACCGGCCGGGACGGCCGGACCGGCGAGCGTCACGATCACCAACCCCGACGCCCAGTCCGCGACCGCGACGAACGGCTTCACCTACGGGGCGCCGGCCCCGACCGTCTCCGCGATCGCGCCGGCCTCGGGCCCGCTCGCCGGGGGGACCCTGGTCACGGTGACGGGGACGGGGTTCCAGGCCGCGTCCTCCGGCACGGCGACGGTCTCGATCGGGGGCGCGGCGTGCACCGGGGTCCAAGTCGTGTCCGGATCGCGGATCGTGTGCACGACCCCCGCGGGGAGCGCGGTCGGCCCCGCGAACGTGGTGGTCACGAATCCCGACTCGCAGACGGGGACCCTTGCGAACGGGTACACGTACCTCGGGGCGTCGCCGACCCTCTCGGCCATCGCGCCGACGGCCGGGCCCAACTCGGGCGGGACGCCGGTGACCCTCACCGGGACGAACTTCTACCCCGGAGCAACCGTGACCGTCGGGGGCAACGTCGCGACGACGGTCACGGTTGCTGGCGCCACCACGATCACCTGCGTCACGCCCTCGGTCGCGCCCGCGATCGGGCCGCAGAGCGTGGTTGTCACGAACGCGGACGGCCAGTCGGCGACCCTCGCGGGCGGGTTCAATGCGCTGGGTCCCACGCCCACCCTCACCGCCGTCAGTCCCGCCTCGGGGACCACCGGCGGCGGCACGCTGGTGACGCTCACGGGGACGAACTTCTTCGCAGGGGCGACCATCACGTTCGGAGGGGCCCTGGCGACCTCGGTGACGGTCACGAGCACGACCTCGATCACGTGCCTCACCCCGGCGGGGACGGCGGGAGCCGCGACCATCGTCGTCACGAACGCGGACGGGCAGGCCGCGACTCTCGGGAGCGGCTACACCTACGTCACGGGGCCCAGCATCTCCTCCGTCTCCCCGAACTCGGGGCCCGCGGCCGGCGGCACCCTCGTCACGATCACCGGGACGAACTTCGCGGGCGGAGCCACCGTGACCGTCGGTGGAAGTGCCGCCACGACGGTCACGGTGGCTAGTACGACCACCATCACGTGCGTGACGCCCGCTGGGGCCGTGGGGTCCGCGAGCGTGACGGTCACGAACCCCGGGCCGCAGGCGACCACCCTCGCGAACGGGTTCACCTACCTGGGCGGAGTGCCGACGATCGCGACGGTCGCCCCGGCGAGCGGGCCGCTCGCCGGAGGCACGCTCGTCACGATCACGGGGACGAACTTCTATGCCGGGGCGACGGTGACCTTCGCGGGCGCCCTCGCGACCTCGGTGACGGTCGTCAGCTCGACCTCGATCACCTGCCGGACCCCGGCCGGGACGATCGGCCCGGCGGCCGTGGTCGTGACGAACCTGGACGGCCAGTCGGCGACGCTCGCGAGCGGGTTCACCTACATGGGGGCCGCGCCCACCCTCGCCTCGATCGCGCCGACCTCGGGCCCGTCTTCAGGCGGGACGGTCGTCACCCTCTCGGGGACCAACTTCTACGCGGGGGCGACCGTGACGATCGGGGGGGCGGCCGCCACCGTGACGAGCCTCTCCTCAACCCAGATCGTCGCGACCACCGGCGCCGGTCCCGTCGGCCCGGGAAACGTCGTCGTGACCAATCTCGACGGCCAGTCGGCCACGTTGACGAACGGGTTCACCTACATGGGGCCGGCCCCAACCCTCGCGTCCGTCTCCCCGTCCTCGGGCGTGAACACCGGCAACGTCACCATCACGCTCACCGGGACCAACTTCGCGGCGGGAGCCACCGTCCTCGTGGGCGGCGTCCTGGCGACCTCGCCCACATTCGTCTCGACCACGTCGTTCACCGCGGTCACCCCGAACCTCTGGCCGGCGACGGGGGCCGTCGCGGTCACGATCACGAACGCCGACGGCCAGTTCGCCACCCTCGCGACCGGGTACACGCTCACCAACTCGCCGCCGCTCCTCTTCACGGTGAGCCCGGCGGCGGGGACGGCCGCGGGGGGCGCGGTCGTGAACGTCACGGGGAACTACTTCCAGAGCGGCGCGACGGTGACGATCGGCGGCGCGACGGTCACGATCGCCACGTTCACGACGACGACGATCGTGGGGACGACCCCGTCCGGGACCGTCGGGCTCCGGAGCGTCGTCGTGACGAACCCCGATTCCCAGACCGCGACCCTCTCGAACGCCTACCGGTATCTCGGCACCCCGCCCACGATCACCTCGATCACGCCCACCTCGGGACCGAACAGCGGCGGGACGACCGTCACGGTCACCGGGACGGACTTCGTGAGCGGCGCGACCGTGGACTTCGAGGGGTTCGGGTCGGGGGGCGCGGTGACGTTCGTCTCGAGCACCAGCCTCACGTGCACGACCCCGAACGTCTTCGGTGGCGTCGGCCAGGCGAACGTCGCGGTCGTGAACCCCGACGGGCAGTACGACACGCTGCCGCTGGCCTTCACGTTCCTCGGGCCGCTCCCCACGATCTCGAGCCTCACGCCGAACTCCGGGACCACGGGCGGGGGCACGCTCGTGAGGATCGACGGGAGCAACTACTACACGGGCTCGACGGTGACCTTCGGCGGCGCGGCGGCGTCCGGCGAATACGTGACGAACGGCGGGAACCGTATCTGGTGCTACACGCCGCCGGGGACCGCCGGGGCCGTGAACGTCGTGGTCACGAACCCGGACAACCAGACGGCTACCTCGACGGGCGGCTACACCTACACCACGGGCGTGGGGATCTCCTCGATCTCCCCGGCCTCCGGCCCGAACACCGGCGGCACCCTCGTGACGATCACGGGCACGGGGTTCGTGAGCGGGACGACGGTGGCGATCGCCGGGACGGCGGCCACGTCGGTGACCGTCGTCTCCGCCACGACGGTGACCGCCCTCACCCCGGCCGGGCCGCTCGGGCCCGCCGACGTCGTCGTGACGGTCCCCGGTCCCGCGACCTCGACTCTCCCCCTCGGCTGGACCTACGGGAACGGGGTGAACGCGCAGACGGGGGCCTACGTCTTCGACACCTCCGCGGGGGTGGACTGCACGCGGCGCTGGTACTTCAACATGAACCACCAGAGCTTCTTGAAGGACCTCCAGAACCGGGGCCTCCAGTCGTGGGGGACCCCCGGCGACACGACCGCCGTCCCCGCGCCTCTCCCCCTCGTGGACCAGTACGCCCTCGACTGGATGCGGGCCTACGTGCTCCGGACGACGAACATCGTCTACGGGCGGAATCCCGACGGGACCAAGGTTGCCGGGGCGAGCATCAACGTGACGTTCGTGGGGCTCGCGCCGGCCTCGGGCGCCCGGGGCTGCAGCACGCCCGCGAGCGACTGGGGCGAGGTCTGCGGCGGCGGCTGCAACCCGAACGGCAACGGCGGCCCCCACCCTTCGGCGAGCCAGTCGGCCTGCAACAGCGGCGCGATCGGCGCGGCGTACTTCGACAACACCGACATGCTCCCCTGCAACTCGAAGGCGGAGTGGACCTGCAACACGACCTACCACGGCTGCCAGACCTGCGGCCAGGGGATCGGGGTCTTCATCGGGAACATCGGGAACGTCTGGAACCAGTCGCTCACCGGCGGCCGGCTCACGGCCTCCGACCAGCAGTACCTCGACGGCACGACGAACTCCGGGACCCGCTACAACCAGATCCACGACTTCATGAAGCAGTTCGCCCGCCGGATCGCCTTCGTCGCCTCCCACGAGATCGGCCACACGATGGGCCTCGTCGGCGCGGGCACGTGGGGCGTCTGCAACCGCTCGAACGGCCTCTGCGGCGCGACCCCGGCCCACAACGCCTGCTGCGCCGGGAACCTGATGGCACCGTCTCTCTCGCTTGGGCCCAGCGCCACGGACTTCTCCCGCGTGTTGGACGGGAACCCCCAGGGCGGCAACACCAGCCCCTCCTGCTGGACCGGGGGCTCCTCGTGCTGGGCGATGCTCCAGGCGTTCTGCGGGACGTCGCCCTAACCTACGCCGGGAACATCTCCTTCCACGGGTCGCGCACGACGACCCAGTAGTAGGCGAGGCCGCCGAGCCAGCCGTGCACGATGGCGAGGGGGAAGAGGTTCCGCGTGAGGAGGAAGAGCGGGACCCAGAACGCGCCCGCTACGGCCGTGAGAGCGACCATGGGCCAGTCCGGGAGGTGGACGAGCCCGAAGAGCGCCGCTGCGACGGCGACGAGCGCGGGACGGGGGAGGCCGAGCCGCTCGAGGTTCCCGGCGACGAGACCCTGCAGGAGGAACTGTTGGAGGAGGCCCCAAAAGGGATAGAGGGCGAAGAGGAGCGGCGCGGTCGCGGGGAGGGGCAGGAACCCGAGCGCGAGCCGATAACCGAGGAGGATCGCCACCCCGAGCACGAGCACCGGCGCGAAGACGAGGCTCGCGCGCCGGAGGTTGTCGAGCCGGAGGCCCCAGTCCCGGAGCACCGTCCGGTCGGCGACCACGCGGCGCGCGACGTAGCCGCCCCACGCCACGACGCAGGCCCCGATGAAGTACGGTTTGGCCCCGGGGATCGTCCCCTCGACGGCGAGGTGGACGATCCCCGTCGCGATCACGGCGGCGAACTCGAGGGCGGCCCGCCGCCGCTCGGGGAGGGGGGAGTCCATCCGGCACAGGGTACCTCGGCCGTCGTCGTTGCGCCCGGCGGGCGCTCCCGGCCCGTGGTGAGCGAGCCTCATTGAAACAAGCGAGTCGAACCACTAGAGTCCTCCCGAGGCCCTCGTGCTCCTGCCGCACCGCGCCCGATTCTTCGGCCTCGCGCTGCTCCTAGCCCTCGCCCCGCGGCCCGCCCTCGCGCAGGACGCCGCCCCCGAGGAGGACCCCGAGACCGCCGCGGCGAAGCGGGTCGAGGAGGCGAAGCGCCTCCTCGAGGACATGGCGATCGCGTCCGGCCCGCGCGTCCACGACGTGGCCGTGAGGCTCGGGAAGCTCGCGGCGGACTCGGAGCCCGTGCTGCGCGCGGTCGCCGAGGGGATGAGTTCCGACAGGCCCGAGGTGGCG
>JAKEIC010000197.1 GCA_022614695.1 Planctomycetales bacterium
CCGGCCGTCCGGGAGGAGGGCGCGTCTGAGGGCCTCCGCCCGCGCGCGGGCCGCGGCGGCCGCCGGGACGAGGTCCAGGTCCCCGCGAGCGTCCCGCCCCCCCATCAGCCTTCGGGCGAGGGTGCGGGCCGCGGCGGACTCGAGGGCGGAGGCGCGCGAGGCCTCCTCCCGGGCCTCCCGGCGCCAGCGCGACTCGAGGGGCTCCGGCGCCAGCGGGAGATCCGGGAGGGGCGCGCCCGGGCCGGGACGATGGTCGAGGAGGAGGCGGGCGCGCGGGACGGCGATCACGATCCCGCTGCCGAGTGCCAGCGTGGTCGCGAGCGCAACCCCGAGCCACCAGGCGCCCCCGGGGGTGGCGGCCGCGGCGGGCGCGCGGAGGGGCCGGACGAACCTGAACCGACGTCCCTTCGACCGGATCCGGAGCCTCAAGGGAGTCCTCCACGGAGTCTACAAGATCCCCGGGCGATCGCTCGGCTTGAGTGGACGGCGCGACTGCGCTAGCGTCGGCGCCGCCGTGCCTCGCGTCGTCTTCACGCCGGTCCTCCAGCGCCACGTCGAGGCGACGCCCGCCACGGTCCCCGGCGCCACCGTCCGCGAGGCTCTCGAGGCGACGTTCGCCGCGGTGCCGCGGCTCCGCGGCTACGTCCTCGACGACCAGGGCGCGCTCCGGCACCACGTGGTCGTCTTCGTGGACGGCGAGGCCGTGCGCGACCGCGAGAGGCTCTCCGACCCCGTCACGCCCGCGGCGGAGATCACCGTCCTCCAGGCGCTCTCGGGAGGTTCGACATGAGCGACCGTCTGTTCGTCGCCACCCGGAAAGGGCTCTTCGCGGTCGAGCGTTCCAAGCGCGCGAAGAAGCCGACATGGAAGATCGCGGGCGTGTCGTTCCTCGGCGACCCGGTCTCGATCGTCCTCCCCGACCGCCGGGACGGTTCGGTGCTCGCGGCGCTCGACCTCGGCCACTTCGGGGTGAAGATCCACCGGTCCCGGGACGGGACGGGGAACTGGTCCGAGGTGGCGGCACCTCAGTACCCACCCGAGCCCCCGGGAGACGGGGAGCGAGACTCCTTCGGGCGAAAGCTCGAGTGGAAGCTCCGGAAGGTCTGGGCGCTCGCCGCCGGAAGCGCGGACGAGCCCGGGGTGATCTGGTGCGGCACGATCCCGGGCGGGCTCTTCCGGTCCCCGGACTCGGGAGCCTCCTGGGCGATGGTCCGCCCCCTCTGGGACCACCCCGACCGGAAGCTCTGGTTCGGGGGCGGGGCCGACTGGGCGGGCATCCACTCGATCTGCGTGGACCCGCGCGATTCGCGGCACGTGACTGTCGGGGTCTCGTGCGGCGGCGTCTGGGTGACGCCCGACGGCGGCGCCAACTGGAAGTGCCAGGCCGACGGGATGTGGGCCTCGTACATGCCCCCGGAGAAGAAGGACGATCCCCGGATCCAGGACCCCCACCAGGTCGTCCAGTGCCGCGCGAAGCCCGACTGCCTCTGGGCCCAGCACCACAACGGGATCTTCCGCACGACGGACGGCGCGGCGTGGTGGAGGGAGCTGAAGGAGGTCCCGCCGTCAGTCTTCGGCTTCGCGGTCGCCGTCCACCCCGAGGAGCCCGACACCGCCTGGTTCGTCCCCGCGACGAAGGACGACAAGCGGGTGCCCGTGGACGGGAAGGTCGTCGTCGCCCGGACCCGGGACGGCGGGAAGTCCTTCGACGTCCTCCGGAAGGGGCTCCCGCAGGCGCACGCCTACGACATCACCTACCGCCACGGCCTCGACGTGGACGAGACGGGGACGAGGCTCGCCTTTGGCAGCACGACCGGATCGCTCTGGATCTCCGAGGACCAGGGCGATTCGTGGACAGAGCTGAGCTCGAACCTGCCGCCGGTCTACTGCGTCCGGTTCGGCTAGATCTTCAGCTCCCGGTCCCTCCGGTCCACCGTCTCGAGCTGGAAGGTCGTGTGGTGGATACCGAACCTCTCGGCCGCGACCTTCGAGAGGCGGTCGAGGACCTCGGGGCCGTTCGCGGCGGCCTCCACGAGCACGTGGCAGGCGAGGCACTCGAAGCCCGCCGTGACGGCCCAGACGTGCAGGTCGTGGACCGAGCGCACCCCGGGGACGCCGGAGAGGGCCGTCTCGAGCGCCGAGACGTCCACGTTCTCGGGGACCGATTCCACGAGCACGTCGGCCGCGTCCCAGACGAGACGGACGGCCGAGACGAGGATCAGGGCGGCGATCCCGAGCGCGACGAGGGGGTCGGCGTGGCGGAAGCCCGTCGCGAGGACCAGCGCCGCGGCGAGCACCGCCCCGATCGATCCCAGGGCGTCCCCCACGACGTGAAGGAGCGCCCCCCGGACGTTCAGCCCCCCCGAGCGCGCCCGGTGGAGGATCCCGGCGCAGGTCCCGTTCACGGCGAGGCCGGCCAGCGCCACGAGGAGCATGGGGAGCCCGAGGATCTCCGGCGGGTCGGCCACGCGGCGGAGCGCCTCGAAGACCACGCCGCCCGTGATCGCCAGCAGCAGCGCCCCGTTCGCGAGCGCGGCCAGGATCTCGAGCCGGTAGTAGCCGAAGCTCCTCTCGGGAGAGGCGGGCCTCCCGGCAAGCCAGGACGCCAGCAGCGCGAACCCCAGCGCGGCGGTATCCGACAGCATGTGGCCCGCGTCGGCGAGCAGCGCGAGGGAGCCGGTCCAGAGCCCGGCCCCGAACTCGACCGCGGTCATGCCGGCCGTGAGCGCGAGCGCGGAGCGGAGCGCTCGCGCGGTCTCCGCGCGTCGGAGGTCCACCGCCAGGAGCGGTCGCCGGGGCGTCGCGTAGCGCAGGATCCCGGACGGCGGCGTCGGCGCGGCGGGGACGCCCTCGGCCATTCCTACAGATGGGCGCGGCGCACCCAGATCATCCCGGGGCTCCGGGCGAGCGCGTCGGCGACCTCCGCGGGGACCGGCGAGTCCACGTTCAGGTAGGCGAGCGCGCGGCCCCCCGTCCTGTCGCGGCCCACGGCGCAGTGCGCGATGTTCACGTTGGCCGCGCCGAGCATCGTCCCGATCCGGCCGATGATCCCGGGGCGGTCGTCGTTCGCGCCGATCAGCAGGTCCCCCTCGGGCCTGGCGTCCATCTCGTAGCCGTCGAGCCGGACCAGCCGCGGTTCCCGCCGCCCGAAGAGCGTCCCCGCGAGGAGGCGCGGCCCCGTCGCCGTCTCGAGCCGGAGCGAGACGAGCGCCACATAGTCGGCGTCCTCGTCGCTGCGCACCTCGCGGACCGAGAGGCCCCGCTCCTTCGCCAGCAGCCCCGCGCTCACGCGGTTCACGGGCCGGCCGAGCGTCGCCTCGAGGTAGCCCGCGAGCGCCGCGGCCGTGATCGGGCCGGTCGGGAGCTCGAGCAGCTTCCCGCGGTGCTCGACCTCGAGGGAGCGCGGGGCCCCCTCGGCCAGCGCGCCGAGGAGCCGACCGAG
>JAKEIC010000198.1 GCA_022614695.1 Planctomycetales bacterium
CGGCTCGACGATCCCGAAGAGCGCCTGGTCCGCCCGCGTGCGGGCCGCGAGCGCCGCGCGCGCCCAGCGCCCGGTCCGCGCCGCGGCGGCCGCCACGGCCCCGGCCGGGGCGCCGGCGGCCACGCACTCGTCGAGGACCATCGCGATGTCGGCGCCGAGGGCCTCCTGCAGCGCCACGGCCTCCCGCGGCCCGAGGAACATCTCCGACCCGTCCACGGGGGACCGGAACCGGACCCCGTCGTCCGTCACCCGGATCCCCGCCGAGACCCCGGGCGCGGCCCCCCGCGCGCGCGGCCGGCGGGGGGGCGCAGCGACCCCGCGCCCCTCGTCAGCCCCGGGGGGCTCCGCGAGCGAGAAGACCTGGTAACCCCCGCTGTCGGAGAGGATCGGCCCGTCCCACCCCATGAGCCGGTGGAGGCCCCCGAGGGCCCGTACGGACTCGGCCCCGGGCCGGAGCGCCAGGTGGTACGCGTTCGCGAGCAGCATCCGCGACCCGGTCGCGCGCAGCCGGTCGGGCAGGAGGCCTCGGACCGTCCCCCGGGTCCCGACCGGGCAGAAGGCCGGGGTCTCGACCTCCCCGTGGGGAGTCGCCAGCACCCCGACACGGGCCGGCCCTCCGCCCGGGTCGCGAGCCACGATCCGGAACGAGACGGCCGGCGGCATGCGCGGGGATTCTAAGGGCTTCCGCTCGCAACCCTCCGGGGCTACAACGTGTTCTAGTGAGGGAACTGTCAGGGGGCCGACCGTGCCCCCGGGGGTGTCCATGAGCTACGCCCGCACCGCCGGCCTCTCGTTCCTGGCCGCCGCGGCCCTCGCATCTCCGGCCCGGGCGCAGTCGGCGGACGAGAAGGTCCTCCGGGACTCGGAGCGCCGCGTGGTCGCGGCCGCGTCGGAGTGGCGGACGGCCCAGGGGCTACCGGCTCTCGTCTACTGCGAGACGGTGGGGATCGTCCTCCGCGAGCACATCGAGCGGCTGGCGCGCCTCGGGTGGCGGGGGGGACCCTTTCCGCGCGAGGCCGGGCGCGCCACCGACCGGGCCCGGCGCCTCCACCGGATCCAGGGCCCGATCGGCGAGATCTACGACAACTTCACGGTCGTGAACGTGGACCAGTTCGATCCCAACGCCGTGGTGCAGGACCTCTCGAAGATCGAGGCGATCAAGTCCCTCGCGCGGGCCGAGCTGCGGCTCGCCGGCTGCGGCGTGGCCGTCGGCGACCCGGGACGCTGGCTGATCGTGCTCGCGCTCGCCGAAGGCGACCCGACGCCGTTCGAGAAGGCCGCCGAGGCGGTCCGGGTCCAGGCGGAGAAGGCGCGGTCGCCCGACAAGGCCGCGCGCCACGCGGCGGTCCAGGCTCTCGGCGGACTCCGGAGCCTCGAGGCCCATCCCGCGTTGCGGGAGGCCGCCGCCTCGGAGGACCCCGAGACGCGCTTCCTCGCCATGCAGGGGCTCGGGGCGCTCCGGTCGCGCGCCGCCGTGCCGGACCTGGTCGCGGCGCTCCGCGACGCGGACGGCACGGTCCGGACGGCGGCCGCGGGCGCGCTCATCGCGCTTACGGCCCGCTCCGACCTGGGCTCGGACCCCGTGAAATGGGCCTCGTGGTGGGACGCCGTGCGCGACACGCTCGCGAGCCCCGGCGAGGAGGGCCCGGCGGCTGCGACCGCCGCGCCGGCCGAGCCGGCCACCCCCGCCGCGGCCCCGCCGCTGCCCGAGGTCCTCGACATGTGGAAGAAGGCCTGCGAGCTGAACGACACGGTGCGCCGCGTGATGGCGCTCGAGCTGCTCCGCGCCCACAACGAGCCCAAGGCCCACCAGGTCTTCCTCGCGTGCCTCTCCGACCGCGACCCGATGATCCGGATCTCCGCCCTGCGCGGGCTCGCCTGGCAGCGCGTGAAGCCGGCGGTGAACGCGATCATGAACGTGGCCAAGGCCGCCGAGAAGCAGGCCCAGCAGGAAACCGAGCGTCGCGTGGCGCAGATCGCGTTCCTCGCGCTCGCCCAGATCGGCGACCTGCGCGCCCTCCCCCTCTTCCTCGAGTCGGCCTGGGAGTCGCGCGACAAGGAGGTGCTCACCACGAAGCTGTTCGCGATCCGGTACCTGCGGGACGCCCGCTCGGTGGATCACCTCCTCTCGCTCGTCACCAAGGCGAAGAGGTGGGAGGTGGAGGCCTACGCCTGGGTCATCCAGACGTCCCTCGAGTCGCTCACCGGGGAGAACTTCGGCAAGGACCTGGAGGGCTGGAGGGGCTGGTGGAAGCGGAGCCGGGACCGGTTCCAGCCCCAGCCGCTCGAGAAGGACTACCGGGTGGAGTTCCTCTTCGACGACCTCGGCGGGGACAAGGAGCGGGACAAGAAGGACCGCCGGGGCAAGAAGGAGTAGCTATGATGGCGCCGTGGGCGGCGCCCGAACCCTGGCGTTGAGCCTCGTCCTGCTCGCCCCCGGCCTCCCGGCGGCCGGGCAGGGCAAGGGGGCCGCCGGCGACGCGCTCGCCCCCGAGCGCCGGGAGCTGCTCGAGCAGGAGGTACTCGGCGCGCTCTCCCTCCAGCGCGAGGACGCCGGGACCCCGCCCGTCGTCTGGGACGAGCGCCTCGCGCTGGTCCTGCGCGAGCACCTCGCGGCGCTGGTGCGCGCGGGCTGGGGCCCGGGGAAGCCCCTGAACACGCCGGCCGGGAACGCCACGTCCCGCTGCCGGGGCCACCACGGCTACGAGCTTCCGGAGCTGTTCGACAACTACGGACCCAAGTCGCGGGCCGAGTTCTCGCCACGCGCGATCGTGCTCGACTTTTGGAACCATCCGCTCATGAAGGCGTACCCGAAGCCCGAGATGCGGACCGGGGCCGCCGCGGTCCTGGTGATGGAGAAGGGCGACCCGATCGTCACGTGCATCGCGGTCGTCGAGGCGGACCCGGCCCCGGTGGCCGCCCGCGCGGGCCGAGCCGGCGTCGCCTACCTCGCCGCGCTCGCCGCTCCCGACCCGGCGGGCCGGGCGGCCGCCCTCGCGGCGCACGCGCGCCCCGCCCCGGCCGAGAGCTTCCCGTGGCTCCGGAGGCTCCTCGCCTCGGAGCGGGACGTCGCGTGCCGGAAGGCCCTCGCCGAGGCCCTCGCCTCGATCCGGAGCCCGGCGGCCGTCGAGCCGCTGCTCGCGGCGCTCGGCGACGGGGCGGCCGACGTCCGGGAGGCCGCGGGCGCGGGCCTCGCGGCCCTCGCGGGGCCGGGCGCCGCCGCGGGCCGCGGGGCCGCCGCCGCGAAGTGGAGGGCCTGGTGGACCCAGGCCCGGGACACGTTCACGCTGGCGCCGGCCCCCGCCGACGCGCCGCCGCCCGCCGACCCGCCCGCCCTCGCTCCGGAGGACGCCCTCGCCGGCTTCCGGAAGGGCGCGAGGGAGAAGGACCCGGTCCTGCGGGCGACCGCGCTCCGCGGGATCGCCGCGGCGAGGCCCCCCGGCGCCTCGAAGGACGTCGCGCCCCTCCTCGCCGACCCCGACCCGGTCGTGCGCGGCCTGGCGGCCGAGGCCCTCGGAGCCCTCGGCGAACCGGCCGCCGCCCCGGCCCTCCTCAAGGCCTGGAAGGCGGCCGCGGCCGAGCCCCGGCTCGCGCTCCCCGTCGCGCGCGCCCTCGCCTCGACCCCGGACCCCGTGGCGATCGCGCCGCTCTCGGCCGGGCTCGCCGCGGGAGAGAGCCTGGCCGTCGGCCGCGCGAGGCTCGCCGCGCTCGGGAGGATCCGGGACAAGAGGGCGGTGGACGCCCTCGTCGGGCTGCTCGGCGAGGTGTCGGGGAAGAAGGAACTCCTGGAGCCGGCGGTGGCGGCGCTGCGTGCGCTCACGGGGGAGGACCAGGGCGAGAACGCGGCGGCCTGGCGCGAGTGGTGGAAGAAGTCGAAGGCGAAGTTCGCGTTCCCCGCCCCGCCGGAGGCCCCGCCCCCGGTCCCCCCGCCCGCTCCGGGCGACGCGGGAGGGGGCGAGAGGAAATCGGGATAGGCCGGGGATTCGTGAACCGCGGAGACGCGGAGGACGCGGAGAACGGAGATCGGAGATCGTCTCCGGAACGGGTTGCCCCACTCCGTCGAGCCTCTGCGGCCTCTGCGCCTCTGCGGTTCATCCTCCGTCCCTCGCGAGACAGGCCGCGAGCCGCGTGACCCGTCCGCCCCCCACGATCGTCGAGGGCCTGCGGCACGCGGCCACGGTGCGCGGAAGCAAGGTCGCGTTCCGGCACGGCGCACGGTCGCTCACGTTCCGGGACCTCCTGGCCGAGGGCCGCGGCGCGGCCGCGGCGCTCGTGCGGCGGGGCCTCCGGCCCGGGGAGGTCGCGGCGGTCGCCTGCGGAGACCCGCTCGCGCGGATCGTCGCGCATGTCGGGGTCCTCCTCGCGGGCGGGGTCGCGCTCCCGCTCAACCCCGACTACCGCGAGGAGCTGGCGACGATCCTCCCCGACTCCGGCGCGGGCGTCCTCGTGGCCGACGCGCCGCTCGCCGAGCGGGCTCTCGCCGTCCGCTCGCCCACGCTCCGGGCGGTCTTCTCGACGGGCCCCGTGGGCACGGGGGGCGCGGACGGTCCCGCGGGGACGGTCCCCTGGGACGAGGCCCGCGCCTCGGCCTCCCCGGTGCCCGAACGGAGGCCGCTCCCGGAGGACGCCGCGCTCCTCGTCTACACCTCGGGGACGACGGGCCCCCCGAAGGGCGTGCCCCACACCCACGCCTCGCTCGTCGCGAACCTCGAGGCGCTGCGGGTCGCGTGGGCCTGGACGCCTTCGGACGTGCTCTTCCTGCCGGTCGTCCTCTTCCACGTCCACGGGCTGCAGAACGGGGTCCACGGCACGATCCTCACCGCCTGCACGACCGTGATCCCGGGGAGGTTCGACGCCCCCGGCGCGCTCGCGACCCTCGATCGCGAGGGCTGCACGATGATGTTCGGGGTGCCGACCCACTACCACCGCCTGCTGGAGGCGGCCGCGGCGGCGGGCGGCGCGCGACCCGCGCTCCCGGCCCTCCGCCTCTTCGTCTCGGGCTCCGCCCCGCTCCCCCCCGGGACGTTCGAACGCTTCCGCGTGGCGTTCGGCCACGAGATCCTGGAACGCTACGGGATGACTGAGACCTTGATGATCGCGAGCAACCCGCTCGCGGGCCCGCGCCGCCCCGGGGCGGTGGGGCGGGCGCTCCCGGGGGTCCAGGTGCGGGTGGACGCGCCGGCCGGGGAGCCCGGGGAGGTGTTGGTCCGCGGGCCGTCCGTCTTCCCGGGATACCGGAACCGGCCCCAGGCGAACGCCGCGGCCTTCCACGAGGGGTGGTTCCGGACCGGCGACATCGGGACCCTCGACCCGGACGGGACCCTGCGCCTCGTGGGCCGGGCGACCGAGACGATCAACACGGGGGGCCTGAAGGTCTACCCGCGCGAGGTCGAGGCGGCCCTCGAGTCGCACCCGGCCGTTCGGGAGGCGGCGGTCGTGGCGGTGCCGGACGCGGACCTCGGCGAGGCGGTAGGCGCGGCCGTCGCGCTGCGGGAGGGCGCGGCAGCCGACGAGGCCGCGATCGTCGCGTACGCCCGCGAGAGGCTCGCCGGCTACAAGAAGCCGCGCCGGTTCGCGATCCTCCCCGCGCTCCCCCGGAACGCCGTCGGCAAGGTGGACAAGTCCGCCGTGCGGCGGGCCCTCACGGGAGGAGGCTAGGTCCCTCTCACGCGCCCGGGGCCCGCGGCGGGATCCTCAGGACCCGGTGCGCGACCATGATGCACTGCTCCGCGACCACGAGCAGGCCCGCGTCGGAGGCGCGCTTCTCCGCCTCGGGGTTCCCGACGCCGAGCTGGAGCCACAGGGCCCTCGCCCGCGAGGCGATCGCGTCCTCGGCCACGGGGGGCACCTGGTCGGGGCTGCGGAAGACGTCCACGATGTCCACCGGCTCCGGGATCGCCCGCACGTCCGGGTAGCACCGGCGGTCGAGGAGCGTCTCGTGGCCGGGGTTCACGGGCACGACGTCGTATCCGGCCTCGATCAGGAACCGCCCGATCTTGTGGCTGTCTCGCTCGGGCTTCGGCGAGCAGCCGACCACGGCGATGCGGCGGGCCTCCGTCAGGAGCTTCCGTATCGCGGCCATGTCCCGGGAGATGTCCATGCGCCGATGCTACACCCGGTACCGATCCCGGCGCCGGGCCCGACGCCTGACTTCTCCCGACTCTCGACATGAGAGGGGAGCCGGCCGCCCCTTGAAGCGGGAACCCCTCGCCGGTAGAAGGGCGGGCGACGATGCGGAACGTGATCATCATCGGCTCGGGGCCGGCCGGCTACACGGCCGCCCTCTACGCCGCCCGCGCGAACCTCGCGCCCCTCATGATCGAGGGGGAGCCGCGCGGGACCGTCCTTCCCGGCGGGCAGCTCATGCTCACGAGCGACGTCGAGAACTACCCCGGGTTCGAGCACGGGGTCCAGGGGCCCGAGCTGATGCGGACGATGCGCGCCCAGGCCGAGAGGTTCGGGGCGGAGATCGTCCCCGGCTGGGTCGAGGAGGTGGACTTCACGCGCGCCGGGGGTCCCCACCGCGCCCGGTTCGAGGACCGCTGGGAAGAGGCGCGGGCCGTGATCATCGCGACCGGGGCCTCGCCCCGGCTGATTGACCACCCGGCCGTCCGGCCGCCCGATGAGGGGGGGCTGATGAGCCGCGGCATCTCCACCTGCGCCACCTGCGACGGGGCGTTCTTCAAGGGCGCCGACATCGCGGTGCTGGGGGGCGGGGACTCGGCCATGGAGGAGGGGAGCTTCCTCACGCGCTACGGGAAGTCGGTCACGATCGTCCACCGGCGCGAGGAGTTCCGGGCGAGCAAGATCATGCTCGACCGCGCCCGGAAGAACCCGAAGATCCGCTGGGAGCTCGGGAAGACCGTGGCCGACATCGAGGACGTGAAGAAGGGGCGGGTGACCGGCGTGGTGCTGGAGGACGTGAAGGACCGCTCGCGCAAGCGCCTCCCCGTGGGCGCCCTCTTCATCGCGATCGGCCACGACCCGAACACCGCGCTCTTCCGCGGGAAGCTGGACCTCGACCCGGCGGGCTACATCCTCCACCGCGAGCACACGATGACGAACGTGCGGGGGGTCTTCGCCTCGGGGGACTGCGTGGACCACCGCTACCGGCAGGCCGTGACCGCGGCGGGGATGGGCTGCCAGGCGGCGATCGACGCGGAGAAGTACCTCGAATCGTTGGGGCACTGATGTCCCGCCACGCCCCGCACCAGGGCCAGCTCCGCCTCTTCCCCGAGCCCGGGGCCTCGCGGATCGCGTCGCCCGAGGACCGCCCGACGCACCTGGACGGGTCCCCGCTCGAGCGTTGGGTCCGGCACCTCGGGGGGAGCGCCGCCCGCGTCGTCGTCACCTCGAACCGGACCGTGCTCGCGAGCCTCGGGGGGCCGTTCGAGGCGCGGCGTCTCCGCGTCCACCCGGTGCTCGCCGGGGCGCCCGACCCGGTCGCCGAGGCGCTCGCGCGTCTCTACCTCCAGAGCCCGCGCCGCGACACGCGGCGGGCCCTCCACGCCCGCCTCCGGACCTACCTGCGGGAGCACGAGGCGGAGCTGCCCACCCCGACGGGGCCCCGCCTCGCCCCGCCGGAGGGGGAGATCCACGACCTCGCGGCCGTCTTCCGCCGCGTGAACGAGCGGTTCTTCGGCGGGCGCCTGCAGGTGGAGCTCGGGTGGACGCGGAAGCCCGGCCGCCGGACCCTCTCCCGCTGGTACGAGGTGCCGGGGGCGATCTCGAGGATCGGGGTGAACCGCCTCCTCGACCACGAGGACGTGCCCGCGCGGGTCCTCGAGTACCTCCTCTATCACGAGGGGCTCCACGAGCTCCTGCGCGACCACCGCCACCGCGGCAAGCGGGTCTACCACCACGCCGAGTTCCGCCGCCGCGAACGCCTCTTCCAGGGCTGGCGCGAGGCGGGCCGGGAGGCGGAGAGGTTCCTGGCGAGGCTGTGGAGGACGCTCCGGGCGCGGCGATAAGGCCGGGCCGGCGGCCATGAAGGGATACCCCATGATGGGGGGAGGAGGGGGACCCGCCGGGGAGACTCTTGGGGGGCACGAGACACTGCTCATGGCGGCCCTGTCGTGCTGCCTCGCGTGCACTTCTACTGCGCCTGAAGGGGATGGTGCGAAGACGGGTCCGGAGCAGAATGTCGAGGATGACGAGGCGCGGGTCGTTCAGCTCGTCCGGGAGAGGTTCAATCCTGATACCGACTGGGAACGATTGGATCGGGTTCTTGAGGAGCTCCATCGTGCCGTAGTGAAGCTCATGCGACGGGCCCCAACTGATCCGAGGGAATTCGGGAGAGCATACGCCGAGACTCGCGACGAGATTCTGCGACGGCACGATAGGGCACTCTGGGAGGAAGTCCAGCGCAACCTAGCACGCGTCAAGAGGGAAGCGACAGAGGAGCGGATGCAGCGAGTCGCAGAGTCCCTTAGCGAGTATCGCAGGCGGACTGGCTGGTTCCCGAATCCAAGGCGGTCTCTGACCGCCCTCTTTACTGCTCCGGATCATGGGCAAGTGGAGGACTCAAGGCGGATCGCCAACCTAGGCCGGACGTCGCGCCAGACGGGTTCGCCGCCCGGCTACGACCTAATGCAGCTGTCGGAACAGACCCTGTTCGACGCCTGGGATCGAGAGCTTGAGTTCAGAGTCCGTGAGGGACGCGGGTTCGTGATATCCGCAGGGGCAGACGGCGAGCTGGGTACGGCGGACGACATCATCGTCGAGGTCGGACAGTAGCCGTGTAGGGGTGCGGCCGGCCGCGGCGGGCGCATGGCGACACAAGTACCCCCGCGGATCCGGACGGCCAGTCGCCGGGGCGGCCTGAGATCCAGCCCCGGGCTCTGCCGTGACCGTGCTCGTCCTCGTCCCCGGACTCAGCGCGCGCCCGTCGGGCCCGACCCTTGCCGCGCGAGCCAGCTCCGGAGGATCAGCGCCGCCGCCGCCCGGTCCGAGGCCTGCCGCCGACGCTTCCTCTTCACCCCCGCGTCGCGCATCTCGCGCTCGACCTGCCACGAGGTGAGCCTTTCGTCGAAGAGGTGGACGGGGCAGGCAACCCTCGCCCGCAGCGCCGCGGCGAACCTCTCGGCCTCGCGCGCCATCGGGCCCACCGTGCCGTCCATGTTCAAGGGGTGGCCGACGACGAGGGCCTCGGCCCCCCGCTCGCGGGCGAGGGCCGCGACCTCGGCGAGCGCCTTCTCCGGGTCGCGCGCGGAGACCGTCGCGACGCCGGCCGCCGTGATCCCGAGGGCGTCGCTCGCCGCGACCCCGATCCGCGCCCGGCCGTAGTCCACGGCCAGGACGACCGCGTTCATCGCGGCGTGCCCGGCGGCGGCGGGGTCCCCCGCTCGAGCAGCGCCGCCCGCGCGGCATCCGGGTCGGGCGCCCGGCGGAGCGTCTGGAGGACGCCGGCGAGATCGAGGATCTCCGCCACCCCCGGCTCCATGCCGGCGACGACGAGCCTCCGCTCGAGGTTCAGCCGGATCACGACCGAGATCCCCGAGGAGTTGAGATACCGGACCCGCGCGAGGTCGAGGACGATGTTCCGGGGGAGGGCGGCCCCCTCCTCGAAGACCAGCCGCACGAGGTCGCGCGACGGCTCGAGGACGAAGTCCCGGCCGGGGAGCCGCACCGTCAGGACCCCGTCCCCCGTCTCGTACTCGATCGTCCCGCACTGCCCGGTGGGCATGGGGTCCCCTACTCCCACTCGATCGTGCTGGGGGGCTTCGTCGAGACGTCGTAGACGACCCGGTTCACCCCGCGGACCTCGTTGATGATGCGGCTCGAGATCGTCGCGAGCACCTCGGCGGGGAGCCGCGCCCAGTCGGCCGTCATGAAGTCGTCGGTCGTGACGGCCCGGACGGCCACGGCCGCCTCGTAGGTGCGGCCGTCCCCCATCACGCCGACGGAGGCGACCGGGAGGAGGACCGCGAACGCCTGCGCCACGTGGCGCTCGAGCCCCGCGCGCCGGATCTCCTCGCGCACGATCGCGTCGGCGGCCCGGACGGTGGCGAGCCTCTCCCGCGTCACCTCGCCGAGGACGCGCACCGCCAGGCCCGGGCCCGGGAAGGGGTGGCGCCAGACGAGGTCCTCGGGAAGGCCGAGCGCCGTCCCCATCCGGCGCACCTCGTCCTTGAAGAGGTCGCGGAGGGGCTCGACGAGCCCGAACGGGAGCGCGGCGGGGAGGCCCCCCACGTTGTGGTGGGTCTTGATGCGCGCGGTCGGCCCCCCGTGCGCCGACACCGACTCGATCACGTCGGGGTAGAGCGTCCCCTGGGCGAGGAAGCGGGCCCCGGGGATCCCCCGCGCCTCCTCGGCGAAGACGTCCACGAAGAGGTGGCCGATCCGGGTCCGCTTCTCCTCGGGATCCGTCACTCCCCGGAGCGCCTCGAGGAATCTCTCGGCCGCGTCCACGGTGCGGAGCCGGAGCCCGAGCGCCTCCCGGAAGGTCTTCTCCACCGCCTCCCGCTCGCCCACGCGCAGGAGGCCGTTGTCCACGAAGATCGAGGCGAGCCGCTCGCCCACGGCTCGGTGGCCGAGGAGCGCGGTCACGGCCGAGTCGACGCCGCCCGAGAGCCCGCAGACGACGCCGGCGTCCTTCACCTGCTCCCGGATCCCCGCGACGGCCCGCTCGATGAGCGACGCGGTCCGCCACTCGCCCCGGGCCCGGCAGATCCGGTAGAGGAAGTTCCGGAAGATCCGCCCGCCCTCGACCGTGTGCGTGACCTCGGGGTGGAACTGGACCCCGTAGACCGGGGCGCTCCGGTGGCGGACCGCGGCGAGCGGGCAGTTGTCCGTCGCGGCGAGCGGACGGAAGTCGGCCCCGACCCGGTCCACGGCGTCCCCGTGGCTCATCCAGACCGTCGTCTCGGCCGGGACGCCCTCGAGGAGGTCGGCCGCGTCGAGGACGCGCGCGCGGGTCCGGCCGAACTCGCGCCCGGCCGCCGGCCTCACGTCGCCCCCGAGGAGCAGGCAGGCGAGCTGCATCCCGTAGCAGATCGCCAGCACCGGGACGCCGAGCCGGAGGATCTCGGGGTCGCAGCGGGGCGCGCCCTCCGCGTAGACGCTGGCGGGCCCTCCCGTCAGCACGATCCCGATCGGCGCCCGGCCCCCGCGGAGCTGCGCCGCCGGCGTCGTGTGGGGGAGGATCTCGGCGTAGACCTCGTGCTCGCGGATCCGGCGGGCAATGAGCTGGGCGTACTGGGAGCCGAAGTCGAGGACCGCGACGAATTCCTGGGGGACGGACATCACTCCACCCAGTAGTTCGGC
This sequence comes from Planctomycetales bacterium, assembly GCA_022614695.1. Classification (GTDB taxonomy): domain Bacteria; phylum Planctomycetota; class JAKEIC01; order JAKEIC01; family JAKEIC01; genus JAKEIC01. The sequence continues at coordinate 11,266 of JAKEIC010000198.1, forward strand.
GACTCCTTCGTGATCGTGATGTCGTGCGGGTGGCTCTCGACGAGGCTCGCCTGCGTGATCTGGATGAACCGCGCCTTCTCGTGCAGCTCCGCCACCGTCCCGACCCCCGCGTAGCCCATCCCGGCGCGGACCCCGCCCACGAGCTGGTAGACGTACTCGGAGAGCGCCCCCTTGCAGGGGACGCGCCCCTCGACGCCTTCGGGGACGAGCTTCTCCTTGGACGTCCCGTGCTGGCCGTACCGGCCGGCCGAGCCCGAGACCATCGCGCCGAGCGAGCCCATCCCGCGGTACTCCTTGTAGGCCCGCCCCTTGAAGAAGACCTTCTCGCCGGGGCTCTCGTCCACGCCGGCGAAGAGGCTCCCGATCATCACCGACGACGCCCCGAGGGCGAGAGCCTTCGTGATGTCGCCGCTGTGGCGGATGCCCCCGTCGGCGATCACGGGGACCCCGGTCCGCCGGCCGACGCGGGCGCACTCGAGCACCGCGGTGCCCTGCGGCACGCCGACGCCCGCGATCACGCGGGTCGTGCAGATGCTCCCGGGGCCGATGCCCACCTTGATCGCGTCGGCCCCGGCGCGGACCAGGTCCTCGGCGGCGCCGGCGGTCGCGACGTTGCCCGCGACCACGTCCACGGTGAAGCGCTTCTTGAGCCTTTCCACCGCGCGCAGCACGTTCTCGGAGTGGCCGTGGGCCGTGTCCACGACGAGGACGTCCACGCCGCGCTCGACCAGGGCGCCCGCCCGGTCGTCGTCCTCCACGCCGAGAGCCGCCGCGACGCGGAGCCTCCCCTGCGTGTCCCGGCACGCGTTCGGGAACGACTCCAGCTTCCCGATGTCCTTCATGGTGATGAGCCCGCGGAGCCTCCCCTCGGGGTCCACGAGGAGGAGCTTCTCCACCTTCTCGCGCTTCAGGATGTCCCGCGCCTGATCAAGAGTGGTCCCGGGCCTCGCGGTCACGAGCTTCTTGCTCATGACCTCCTGGATCGGCCGCTCCGAGGCGCTCTGGAACCGGAGGTCGCGGTTCGTGATGATCCCGACGACGCGCCCGTCCTTCACGATCGGGACCCCGGAGATGTTCTGCTCGGACATCATCTTCTTGGCCGTGCCCACCGTCTCGTCGGGGGGGAGCGTCACCGGGTCCTCGATCACGCCGTTCGCCGAGCGCTTCACCTTCTCGACCTCGCGGGCCTGCAGCGCGACCGGGATGTTCTTGTGGATGACCCCGATGCCGCCCTCCTGGGCGAGGGCGATCGCCAGGCCGGACTCCGTGACGGAGTCCATTGCCGCCGAGACCAGCGGGATCCGGAGCTTCACGCTCCGCGTGAACTGCGTGCCCGTGTCGGCGTCGCGCGGCAGGACCCCGCTCCGCGCGGGCAGGATGAGGATGTCGTCGTAGGTGAGCGCCGTCCCGACGATCTTCTCGTCCATGCGCGCCTCGTGGGGAAGCCCGCAGTCTAGCGGACGCGGGGGAGCGTCTCAAGGAAGATCCGGGAAGGGGAGTCCGGGTGTCCTCGCCCGGGGACCGTGCGCCGCGGCTCCTGGCCGGGGAGGACGGGCACGCGGCTTGCCCTGGCCCGGGGAGCGGCGAGAATGCCGCGCCCATGTCCGCGTTCGTCACCGACGGGTTCTGGCGGAAGTCCGTGGCGGCGGTGCGCGCGCTCGGCCGGGCGGGCATCCGGGCGCACGCCGGCGAGTCCACGTGGCTCGCGCCGGCCCTCTGGTCGCGCCACGCGGCCGGCCGGTGCGTCTACCCCTCGCCCCGCACGGACCCCGACGCCTTCCTCGCGCGGCTCCGGCGCGAGTGCGCGGCGCGCCGGGTACGGGTCCTCCTGCCGATGGAGGAGGAGACCCTCGCGCTCCTCCTCTCGCGGCCCGGAGAGGTCCCCCGCGGCGTCGCGCTGCCGGCGGGGCCCCGCGAGGCGTTCGAGGAGGCGCGGGACAAGCGGCGCGCGACGGCCCGGGCCGCCTCGCTCGGGATCCGCACGCCGTGGACCCGCGCGCCCGGGAGCCCGGCGGAGGCCGCGGCGGCGGTCGCCGAGGCCCCGCTCCCCGCGGTCGTGAAGCCCCGCGTCGGCTCCGGCGCCCGCGGGCTCCGGTACGCGGCGACCCGGGAGGAGCTGCGCGCCGCGTGGCGGGAGGTCGCGGCGCGCGGGCCGGCCCTGATCCAGGAGCGGATCCCGGGCGGGCCCGCTCCCGCCGGCGGCGGGGCGGGGATCGGCGTCTCGGTCCTGCTCGATGCGCACGGCGGCGTGCGCGCCCTCTTCTGCCACCGCCGGCTGCGCGAGTACCCGGTCTCGGGAGGGGCGGCGACGCTCGCCGAGTCGGTGGCGGTCCGCGAGGCGGGCGACCTCGTGGAGGCGGCGGTCTCCCTCTGCCGGTCGCTCGGGCTCGTCGGGGTGGCGATGGTGGAGTTCCGCCGCGACCCGCGGGGCGGCGCCCCGCTCTTCCTCGAGGTGAACCCGCGCTTCTGGGGATCGCTCGCCCTCGCGGTGGAGGCGGGCGTGAACTTCCCGGCGCTCCTCTACCGGACGGCCCTCGGCGAGCAGACCGGCCCGCCCCCCGAGTACGCCGCCGGGGTCCGGTGCCGGTTCCTGTTCCCGGGGGACCTCCTCCACTTCCTCCGGAACCCGGACCGGCTCCGGCTCGACCCGCCGTTCTTCCGGCTGGGCGCGCGCGGGCTCCCGTGGGACCTCTGGGCGCGGGACGACCCGGCGCCGGCCGCCGGCCAGTTCGGGGCCCTCCTCCCGCTGCTCTTCCGGCGCGAGTGGCGGAGGTACTTGGGAGCGACGGCGTGACGGACGAGCTCCTGAACGCCTTCACCCTCGACGTGGAGGACTGGTACCACGTCTGCGCGGTGGACCAGTGGCTCCCGCGTTCCGAGTGGGACTCCTACGAGCACCGCGTCAACCGGAACACGGACAGGGTGCTCGGGCTGCTCGACCGGTTCCGCGTGCGGGCGACCGTCTTCGTCCTGGGCTACGTCGCCGAGCGCGACCCCGAGCTCGTCCGGAGGATCCACGCGGCCGGCCACGAGGTCGCGACGCACGGCTACGAGCACCGGCGCGTCATCGAGATGACCCCCGAGGAGTTCCGCGCCGACCTCCGCCGGTCCGTGGACGTCCTCTCGGGTCTCACGGGCGAGCCGGTGACCGCGTACCGCGCGCCGGAGTGGAGCATCCTCCCGCGCACCCGGTGGGCGCTCGACGTCCTGGCGTCCGAGGGGTTCGAGGTGGACTCCTCGACGATGCCGCTCACCGGCTACGGCCATCGCGCGATCCCGCCCCGCCCGCACGTGGTGGACACGCCCCACGGCTCGATCGTCGAGTTCCCCGCGACGACGATGCGGTGCCTCTGGGAGAACCTCCCCTTCACGGGCGGGCTCCCGCTCCGGCTCGCGCCCTACTGGTACGTGGACGCGGGGATCCGCACCCTCAACCGCCGAGGGGTCCCCGCCCTCGTCTACACACACCCCTGGGAGTTCGACCCCGACCCGCCGCGGCCCCCCCTGCCGCTCTCCCGCCGGTTCCTCCACGACTTCCTCGTCCGGACCACGCCCGCGAAGATCGAGGCGCTGCTGGGACGGTTCCGGTTCGGGACCCTCCGCGAGACCCTCGGCCTGCCGGCGCGGGCGCGGTCGGTGGTCGGGGCCGGCGGCGGCCGGTAGACATGGACGCCTCGGGGGAGCGGGTCCCAGGGACGACGGACCGGGTCTTCCTCGCCGACTTCGGGCTCGCCAAGTCCGTGAGCACGGGCTCCCGCTTCACCCGCACCGGCCAGGCCCTGGGGACCCCGGCCTACATGAGCCCCGAGCAGGCGCGCGGCGACTCGGCGACGCTCGGCCCGGACTCCGACGTCTGGGCGCTCGGCGCCGTCCTCTACGAGGCCCTGGCCGGGCGGGCGCCGTTCGAGGGGGTGACCGAGGCGGAGATCGTGGGGAAGGTGATCCTCTCGGAGCCCGCGCCGATCGGTCGCCTGCGACCCGACGTCCCCCGGGCCCTGGAGCCGGTCATCCGGGCGTGCCTCGCGAAGGACCCCCGCAGGCGCCCCGGGTCGGGCTCGGCCCTCGCCACGGACCTGGATCGCCTGCTGTGAGGGGAGAGGCCCCTCGGCCGGCCTCCCAGGCGGCGGCGGAGCCTCCTCGCGGCGTCGTCCCTCCTCGCGCTCGCGGGCGGCGCGGGGGCCGCCGGGGTCGCGCTGACCCGCGCGCCGGGATCCGACGGGCTCCCCCCCGACGCCCCCCCGGCGGCGTCCACCGCGACGGAGTCCTCCGGCGAGCCCCTCGCCGCGCGGGCCCGGCTCCTCCGCGGCACCGAACCGGCCCGGGCGGCCGAGCTGCTCGGGCAGGCCCTCCGAGCGGAGCCGAACCGGCACGAGTGGCGCGTCGAGCGCGGGCTGATGCTCTGGGCGAGCGGCGACGGGGCGGCCGCGAGGGCCGAGTGGGACCGCGTGCCGCGCGACTCCCCGGCGTGGGCCCGGGCGAGGCTCTACCGGGGGCTCGAGAGGGTCTTCCACCTCGTGGGTCGCGACCTGCAGTGGAGGGAAGGTGTCGCGGACCTCGAAGCTGCCGCGTCGGCGCCCGACCCCGAGGGGAGGCTCGCGCGCGCGGCCTGCGCACTCATCCGGGACGACTGGACGGGGTTGCGGGCCGGCCTCGAGGGCGCGGCCGGCTGGGAGGCGGCCCTCCTGCGCGCCTCCGGGGAGATGGTGGCACCCGGGGGCGACCTCGAGCGCGCGCTCCGCGACTTCGACGCGGCCCTCGCGGAGGGCATCCCCTTCGGCTGGGCGTTCGTGGACCGGGGCCTCGTCCGCCGGCGCCTGGGGGACGAGGAGGGCGCGCTCGTGGACTACGCGCGAGGCATCGAGAGGGACTCTCGGGACCCGCTCCCGTACCTGAACCGCGGGGCTATCCTCGCTTTCCGGGGGCAATGGGACGCCGCGATCGCCGACTACGACGCGGCCCTCGCGGTGGACCCGACCTGCGCCGAGGCGCTCGACAATCGGGCCCTGGCCCGACGAGCGAGGGGAGACCTCGCGGGAGCGCTCCGGGACCACGACGCCGCCCTCGTGGCCAACCCGAAGCTCGTGGGGGCCTTCGTGAACCGCGCCGTGACGCGGATGGACCTCCACGACTTCGCGGGCGCCATCGCCGACGCGACGGAGGCCCTCTTGCTCGAGCCGAGGCACCCGTCCGCCTGGTTCAACCGGGGACTGGCGCACCGGCGCGCGGGGGACCCGCACGCGGCCATCCGGGACTGGGAGGAGGCGCGCCGACGATACCCGCCCGGCTCGGCGAAGGCGCGGGACCTCGAGCGGCTCCTCGCCGACGCGAGGCGGGACGCGGGGGCGGGGGATTGAATGCGGCCTCCCCATCCGGGATCATGCGGAGCCCCATGAAGATCCTCCTCGTCGCCCCCTGCAAGGAAGGCCAGGTCTGGCGGGGCCAGAAGAGCCACTTCGTCTGGTCGCCCTACTCGCTGACGGTCGTGGCGGCGCACACGCCCCCGGACGTCGAGGTCGGGATCCGCGACGAGGCCGTCGAGACGCTCGACATGGACGAGCTGGCGGGGGCCGACCTCGTGGGGATCACCGCGCTCACGGCGAACGCCCCGCGGGCCTACCGGATCGCGGACGAGCTGCGCCGGCGCGGGACGAAGGTCATCCTCGGCGGGATCCACGTCTCGTTCATGCCGCAGGAGGCCTCCACCCATGCCGACAGCGTGCTCATCGGCGAGGCGGAGGGGGTCTGGGAGCAGGTCTGCGAGGACCTGAAGGCGCGGCGGCCCCTCCGGAGGTACTACAAGGCCCCGAAGTTCCACTCCCTCGAGAACCTCCCGCGGCCGCGGCGGGACCTCCTGCGACCGAAGGCGTACGGGGTCCCGTTCACGATCATGGCGTCGCGGGGCTGCGTCTACGACTGCTCGTTCTGCTCGACCACGCGGTTCATGGGCAACAAGTTCCGCGTCCGGCCCGTCCGGGAGGTCATCGCGGAGCTGGAGAGCTGGCCCGGGAAGTTCTTCATCTTCCTCGACGACCTCCTGCACGCTCACCGGAAGTACATCCGGGAGCTTCTCACGGCCATGATCCCGCTCAAGAAGAAGTTCATCGGCGAGACGACGATCAACACCGCCGACGATCCGGAGCTGCTCGACCTCACGGCCCGGGCGGGCGGGCTCGGGATGCTCCTCGGGATCGAGTCCCTCTCGCCCGAGAACATACGCGACGTCCGGAAGGGGATCTCGAACAAGGTCGAGAAGTACTTCGAGAGGATCAAGGCTTTCCACGACGCGGGCCTGATGGTGCAGGGGTCCTTCATCTTCGGGCTGGACGGCGACACGCCGGACGTGTTCCGGAAGACGGTGGACTTCGCCTACGAGGCGCGGATCGAGGCGTGCAACTTCGCGGTGCTCACGCCGCTCCCGGGGACCGACGTCTACGCCCGCATGCACCGCGAGGGGCGGATCACCACCTACGACTGGTCGCTCTACGACAAGCTGAACGTCGTCTACAAGCCGAAGGGGCTGACGGCGGAGCAGCTCCAGGAGGGCGTCGTAGGCGCCTACCGCGAGGTCTACTCGATCGCGGGCATCTGGAAGAGGCTCCCGCTCTTCCACCGGGCGACGATCCCCGCGCTGCTCTACAACCTCGCCTACCGGCGCGGGGTCTACCGGGGCTGGGGCGTCGGGGGGGAGCGGGCGGGGATCGCGTGGCGCGTGCCGTTCCGGCAGGCGCCGCTCGAGAGGCCGGAGCCGTCGGCCGTCGCCGCGGGTCCGCCGGGCTTCGACCCGATCGCCATCACCGACCCGGTCCCGGGCGAGACCGGCCCGCCGGTCCCCGGGGACGGGGCGACCCTCCAGGTCCCGGCGGTCGGGTAGAGGAATGCGCCGCGCGGCGCCCGCGGCGGCCCTGCTCGGCCTCCTCGCCTGCTCGTCCACGCCCCCGCCTCCCATCGTCGGCCACGGGATGCCTCTCGAGGACGTGGCCAAGTACGTGCGCGGCGTCGAGGCGATCGTCCGGACCCTCGAGGGGCAGGCCCGGGTCCGGACGGAGACGAAGGAGCAGGTGCGCTCGTTCGACGCGGACATCCTCGTCGAGAGGCCGCAGCGCTTCCGGATGGTGGCGATCGCCCACGGGACCACGGCCTTCGACCTCCTCCTCGACGGGCGCGACCTCACGGTCTACGTCCCGAGCGAGAACACGGTGATCCGGCGGAGGCTCGGCGAGGGGACGGCGGACCCGGCCGCGAAGATGACGGGCGTCGAGGCGCTGTTCTCCCGGACCGGCCTCCCGCGGCTCATCCTGGGGGCGGGCCGATTCGACCCGCAGGAAGACTGGAGGCTCCTCGACCGGAACGACGAGAAGATCCTCGTGGGCCTCTTCGACGGGTCGAGGCAGGTCGGGGAGCTACTCGTCGAGGAGGGGACCCTCGTGAAGCTCCGCGAGCGCCTGATGCCCCCCCCCGGTGGCGGGAGCGGCGTGACGGTCTCCTACGCGGGCTACCGGCCGGTCGCGAAGGACGGCCCCTACTGGGCCCACGAGCTCTCGGTCGAGAGCCGCGAGGAGCAGTTCGCGATGGACTTCCGATTCCACGATATCCGCCTGAACGAGCCGCTGCCCGAGGGGGCCTTCGACCCGGGGATCCCCGCCGACGCCAAGCCGCCGCAGCCCAAGTAGGACGTGGCGAGGCGCGGTCGTTCCCGATAGCCTCCTGTCGTGACCCTGGGGGATGTCGAACGGCCCGAACGGGGTCTGCGCCGGTTCCGGGACGCGGTGGCTCGCCGCCGGGTCGGACTCCTGCTCACCGGCGGAATCTGCCTCAGCCTCCTCGGGTACTGGCTGCCGACCTTCGAGGGCGACCCCGGGACGGTCCACTCCTGGCTCTGGACCGATGCCGACTACGCCTCGAAGCGCTGGGTGCTCACGGGATGTGCTGCCGGTCTCTGGGGCGCCGTGCTCGCGCCGATTGTCGGGGCCGCACTGGTCCTCTACGGCGAGCGCCGGGTCGCGTGGATGCTCGGCGCCGCCGGGTTCCTGGGCATGGTGGCCCTGATCGTCGGCCACCATCCCGACCCGGATCTCTCGGGCCTCGGGCATCGTGTGCACGTCGGGGCGTGGCTCCTCGTCGCCGGAAACGTCTGCGTGATGGCAACGGCAGGGGCGACTCACGTAGGGGAGCAACTCGCTCGAGGGGTGGCCGGGCGTACCACGCGACTCCTGCTCGCAATCCCCCTGAGCGCGGCGATCCTGACCACAGTCTGGATCAGGGACCCTGTCGGGGAGGCCCTCGGCCGCGCCGCGTCGGCGCTGGTGCACTGGCGTCCACCCGGCTGGCGCCCCCTGGTCGGAGCAATTTGGTGGACTGGGGAGAGAGTGCGCAGCGGCCTGGATGCGGACGCGGGCGTCGGCGGAGTGCCCTGGTACGTTCTTCGAGAGGTGGAGTCGAATCCCTCCCCAGCGGCGGCTGGAGCCCTCCTGGATGCCTTGGATCGTCCCCATCCTGAGGTTGACCCAAGATCCTGGTCGGCTCGGGCCGCTGTGGCTGTCCACCGGTGCGGCGTCGCCCCGGAGCGGTTGGTCGCAGACCCGCGTCCGGCCGTTGCCAGCCTGGGAGTCGAGATGACGTCCTGGCGGCCCCCCGCCGACGCTCTCGCGCCCGAACGCCGCAGGGCGATCCTGCGCCTCGCCGCCCGGCATCCGGAGCGCCGCGTTCGCCGCGCCGCTGCGTGGGCCATGTCGGCCGATCCTGGCGCAGTCCTCACGGACGACTTGCCCGGCTTCTTCGATCTCCTGGAGGAGTTGCAGCGACCGGGCGAGGGGTCGTGGTCAGGAGCGAGCAGTCACTTGCGGGCTCCCTCCGCCCTCGCGGCGCTCGATGGCCTTTCGCTCCAGGAACTGGCGGCGCTCCTCGAGGATGCGCGTCCCCTCGTGAGAGGCTTGGCGCACCAGTCCCTCGCGACGCGGACGCTCCTCTCGTCGTCGCCGGGAGACCTGGAGGGTCCGAGGCACTGTCCCGATCCACCACCGCCCTTTGATCCCGAGGGCTCGGTCGAGACCCGCGAGTCGCAAATGCGCGCCGTGCGCGACTGGGTGGCCCGAAGTCTCGTGGCGGCGCCGCCCGAGGCCGACCCGTCCGGCCTCAGTGTCCCCCGCCGGTGACGGAGGCGCGGGGCGGGACGGCCCGGCGGAGGAACAGCAGCGCGAAGCTCGTCGAGATCAGGCGGTCGGTCATGTCGTCGTGGTCCTCGCCCCAGGAGCCGTCGGCCGCCTGGTTCGCGATCAGGTCGTTCGCGCCTATGTCGAACCAGCGGACCGTCCCGATCCTCTCGCGGCCCCAGAGGATCGCGGCGCGCTCCACGGTGAACATCCAGTAGTAGTGGTAGAGGGTCCCGAGCGGCGGGAGCCCGGGCTGGTCCGGCCCCTTCGGCTTCTCGGGCTTCCGGAGGAGCCGATCGAGCCCCCGCTCGAGCGCGACGAAGCCGCGCTTCGAGGCCTCGGGGAGGCGCTTGTCCTTGGGGTCCAGCACCTCGTCCAGGACCGCGAGCACGGAGAGGTTGCTCGCCGTCATGCAGGGCGTGGCCTGGGTGTCGGGCTGGAAGCCGTTCTCCGTGTCGTCCGCGTCAATGTAGCCCCACATCCCGTCCGGGAACTGCATCTTGAGGAGGATGTCCCGGACGGCCGTCCAGGTCTCCTGCGGGACGAGGACGTGGCTCCGGTGCGCGGCGTAGAGGCCGAGGACCGCGTACTGGGCCGTGGAGGTGTTCCGGTAGGGCTTCCCGAACCCGGCGCGCGGCGAGGCGGGGCGCGCGGGCTGGTCGCGCTTCACCACGAGGGCGGTCGGGATCGCGCGGGTGCCGCTCCCCCGGAGGCGGGCGTGGAGCGGGCTCGCCCGCCTCTCGAACGTGTCGGGCGGGGGCCCCTGCGGCCCCTGGTAGTCCCACTGCCCGTTGTCCGTCTGGGCGTTCACGAGCCACCAGGCGCAGCGGGCGATCTCGAGCTGGTGCTTCTCCCGGTCGTGCTCGGCGAGGGCCATCGCCCGCAGCGACACGTTGTAGACCGGGAAGGGGCTCGCGTCCCGGCGGGCGGCGAGAGTCCGGTCCAGGAGCTTCAGGACGCGCGCGTCCTTCCTCTTCCCGCAGTGGAGGAGCGCGTAGAGCAGGATCTCGTCGCAGCGGTAGACGTCGTGCTTGGGGTCGAGGTCCAGGTTCTCCAGCAGCCACTTGGCGCCGCGGTCCACCGCCAGGTCGATCGCCCGGGGGTCCACGGGCCGGTCGTCGGGAGCCACCTGCGGCGGCGCGGCGGGCGCGGGCGGCGGCGCCGGATCCTGCCCCGGGGCCCCGCCGGCCAGCGCGAACACGAGCAGGTGACCGCGCACGAGTCCCATGGACGCCGCGGGATTCTACCCGGCCGGGGGGCGACGACGCCGGGGCGAGGAGCCGTGTTGTGGCTCGGGGAGGCCCGACCGGTTAACCTCTCGGAGGCTTCCTGGAGGTCCCATGACCCTCGGACGCGCACTCGTTCTTGCGGCGACTGCGACGACGCTGGCGGCAGGCGCCCTCGCGGACGACGGGATGAAGAAGAAGGGCCCCGGGATCCCCGGGGTCCCCTGGATCTCGAACTTCCAGGAGGGGCTCGAGGCGGCGAAGGCCACGGGGCGGCCGATCCTCCTCGACTTCTGGTGCGGGACCTGAATGCTCTGCAAGAACCTGGACGGCGGTCCGCTGTCCGAGCCGAAGGTGATCGAGGCCGCGAAGCCGTTCATCCCGATCCGGGTGGATCAGGCGAAGGACCAGGCGATCTGGCAGCGCTACGACGTCCAAGGGGTCGGCTACTTCATCGTCCTGAACAACGAGGGCGAGTTCTTCTCGGACGTGAGCAACCAGGACCTGCGACCGAAGGCGATGACGGCCGCGTTCCTGAAGACCCTCGGCGAGAGCTGGGAGAAGCTCAAGGGCTGGGTGAAGCCGGTGCCGTTCGAGGAGACCCCCGCGAAGGCCGCCGAACGCGCGAAGGCCGAGGGGAAGCCTCTCGCGCTGGTCTTCGTGAAGGCCGATCCCGCCGGCGCGGCCCAGCTCGAGGCCCTCGCCGCGCCCGCCGTGGCTCGGCGCTGGGAGAAGTTCGTCTGGGCGAAGCTGGAGTGGAAGGCGCCGCCCGCCGAGGCGAAGACCTACGGCGTGCTCAAGACCCCGACCCTGGTCCTCGCCGGCCCGGACGGGGCCAAGGTGGAGCTCAAGTCCGGGCTCGTCCCGGCCGACGCCCTCGCGCCGATCCTCGACAAGGTGGCGGCGAAGTTCCCGCCGCCCAAGAGAGAGCCGGAGAAACGGGCCGAGGCGGGGGCGGCGGGCGCGCGTTAAACGCCGAGGGCGCCCCTCGTAGCACGTGCTACGGGGAGCGCCCCGCGGTAGCCCGGTCCCCCCTACTTCTTCTCTTCGGTCGGCTTCTTCGCGTCGCCAGTCTTCGCGTCGGCCGGCTTCTTGTCGCCGCCGCCGCAGGCCACGCCGCCCATCACGAACGCCGCCGCGAACGCCGCGACCAGCACTCCCCGCACGATCCGAGTCGTCGTCGTCATGGTTCCCTCCACTTGCACACCCCACCGCCGGTCGGACCGCGGGCCACGCGCCCCGGAGACCGGTCCGCACAGACTACCGCAGGTGTCCGTGGAATGCGAGAGGATTCCTGTCACCGGCGGGTCTCGTCGGGTCCTTCGGCCCAGGACTCGATCCTCGAGCAGATCTCCGGGCCCCCGCAGTGGGGACAGGCGGCATCGCGATCGGCGGCGGTCTTCCCCTCCCAGGTCTTCCCCGCGCACGGGCAGCGGTAGGTGAGGACGGTCCGCTCCGTCAGCTCCGCGACGACGATCCCGCACCCCGGGTGCGCCGGACCGCAGGCGGGGCAGTCCCTCGGCGCGAGGCCCCTCTGGACCCAGCGCGCCGGCGTGTGGCCGCACTGGAAGAGCAGGAGCTTCCGGTCCGGCCGCCTGTCGCGGAACCAGGAGTGCCAGCCGTCCGCCGAGTCCGGCGCCGTCGTCCCGAGGAGACGGCGGAGGGCCTCGGTGGGCGCCTCCGAGGGGAGGGCGCGGTCCCGCAGGGCCGCGATGAGGGCCGGAGCCTGCCGCGCGTCGCCGAGGGCGCCGAGCGCCCGGGCGGCCGCCTCGCGGACACCGCGGTCGCGGCCCGGGTCGGCCAGCACGGCGGCCACCCGCCCGGCCCACGCCGCCCCCGCGTCGCGGGACTCCGTGAGGACTTGCAGGGCCTCTTCGAGGCCCCGGTCGTCGGCGCCCTCGAGCGCCGTCCCGGCCTTCGCGAGCCGCAGGACGAGCGCCGCGAGGTCGGGGAACGACTCGGGCGGGTGCGCGGCGGATGCCGGGGCGACGCCCCGGCACGCGGGCTGCTTGTGGCGGTCTCACGTCTCGCCGCTCCGGAGACCGGCCAACCCCGCGATCCCGGCCGCGGCTAGCGTGAGCGTGAGGGGGAGTTTCCTCATCGGACCTCCAGCGGCACGGTGAGCGGGACGGGAGCGGCGCCCGCCAGCAACTCGACGCCGGAGACCTCGAGGTTGAAGCGACCCGGCGCCGGGAACTCGAACGCCACGGTGTAGCCGTCGCCGTCCCGGGTGGGCACGGCGTCGGTGATATCCACGACCTCTCGCTCTTCGCCCGTCCCGCGCGAGAGGACCACGGAGGGCGGCGCTCCGGACGCCCCGGCGTCCGGGGGACCCCGGAGCAAGACGTGGATCGCCTGCGCGGGCCCGCCCGCCCTGAGGGGCGCGGAAGCCACGACGTCCACGCGGAACCTCCCGAGGGGGCCGTGGTCGCAATGGCAGCTAGCCCCGCAGGGACACTCGACCTTCTCGCCTTCCGCGAGAGGCCAGCGGGCCTGGGGATCGTGGCAGTCGCACTTCCAGACGGCGAACTCGAAGCGGCCGAGCGCGCCCGGCTCGGTCGGAACCGGCGCCGGAGCGGTGGCCGCGGAAGTCGAGGGTCCTGGAGCCGCAGTCTGCCCCCCTCCGCCCGCGCTGCCGCAGCCCGCGGCGAGCACCCCGGCGGCGATCGCGATGGACGCACGCATGAGCATGGAATTTCCTCCCGGGCGCCGCCCGCAGGCGGCGCGCCTGTTGACAGGCCCTCTCGAACGGCGATAGGGCGACGCGACTCGTGACGACCGACTACTTCTTGTGATCCTTCTCCTCGTGCTTCTCCCCGGGCTTTTCCGTGTGCCCCGCGTGCTCGTCCTTCTTCCCGCCGCACGCGAGACCGCCCACTCCGAACGCGAGGGCGACGACCCCAGCGAGGATCCCCCGGAAGGTGCGAACCGCCATGTCTCTCTCCTCTCCGTCCCCATCCTGGACCGGCCCCGGGGGGCGCGCGCCCCCTTCGGGAGTCGATCTGCTACTTCACGAACTGCGCCGGGTTCTCACGGAACCGGGCGAGGCAGGACTCCGCTCAGAAGAAGTAGTCCTTGCCGTCGTGCCGGTGCGTGAGGGCTCCGGGCCCCGTGTCCACCTCCATGCCGCAGACGAGATCCACGGCCTTGCCGCTCCCCGCGGGCCGCTCGGAGCCTGCCCCCATCTCCACGGACCCCGCCGCGGCACGCATCGAGGCGACGTGCTCCTTCATCTTGGCGGCGAGCTTCATCGTCTCGTCCTTCTGCCCCGAGTCGCCCGCCTTGTCGAGGTCCGGGAACATCGCCGCGACCGCGCGGCACGCGGCGACGGCCCCGGCCCGCTTCTCGGCCGGGACGTCCTTCTGGGCGAGGTCGGCCATCCTGTCGGCCACCAGCTTCGCCTCCTCCGCGGCCCGGTGGACCTTCCCGAGGGTCCCGCCCGCCGCGTGCGCCTCGATCTTCGCGGCGAGGTCCTCGACGTGGTGGACCCCTTCCGCGAATGTCGCGGGCATCTTCACGTCCTTCTCGGTGAGCGCGGGCTGGTCGTGGACGTGCTGGCCCGGTCCGGTGCCGTGCACGTGCTCGTCCTTCTTCCCGCACCCGGGTGAGCCCACGGCCAGCGACGCCCCGAGCATCGCCGCGCAGCCCCGCCGGATTCTCTCGTGCATCGTCTCACCTCCGCGGGGCTCATAGCCCCTTCGGGACCTCCACCGACTCTTCCTTCCCCGCCGCCTCCGCGTACACCTTCCGCCCGAACTTGAAGAAGAGGGCGGGGGTCACCACCTGGTCCAGGATCGTGGAGGCCACGAGCCCCCCGATCACGACGATCGCCAGCGGGTGCAGCAGCTCCTTCCCCGTCTCGCCCTCGCCGAGCGCCAGCGGGACGAGGCCGATCGCGGCCGTGGCCGCGGTCATGACGACCGGCGCGAGCCTCTCGAGGGTCCCCCGCACGATCATCTTCTCGTCGAAGCTTTCGCCCTCGAACCGCATCAGGTGGATGTAGTGCGAGATCATCATGATGCCGTTCCGCGACACGATCCCGGCGAGCGTGATGAAGCCGATCCAGTGCGCGAGCGAAAGGGAGGTCCCCTCCACGAGGACGAGGGGCAGCTCCCACCACGAGGCCTTGGCGAGCGCGGCCGGGTCGGGCCGCGAGGTGAGGAGGACGGCGACCACGCTCCCGACGGCCGCGAGAGGGACGTTCGCCAGGCACTGGAGCGCCGCGCGCCAGGAGCCGAGGGCCTTGAGGAGCAGGAGGAATACCCCGGCGAGGCTCGCGGCGCCGAGGAGGAGGAGCCTCCGCTCTCCCGCCTGCTGCGCCTCGAACTGGCCCCCGTAGGCGATGAACCCCGCGCCCCCGAGCTGCGGGAGCACCTCCCGGTCCACCTTGGCCCGGATCTCCGCGACGACGCTCACGAGGTCGCGACCCTGGACGTTGCACGTGACGGCGACGCGCCTCTGCACGTTCTCCCGGTAGATCGTGTTCGGGCCCGAAGCCTCGACGACGCGGGCGACCCGGCCGAGGGGCACCCAACCTCCTTCACCGTCCCGCCCCGGCGGGAGCCCGATCGGCATCTCGCGGATCGCAGAGAGGTCGCCCCGCGCCTCCGGCGCGAACCAGAGAGTGATGTCGTAGGTCCTCCCCTGGTCGTAGGCCTGGGAGACCGGGTGGCCGCGGAGCGCCGTCTCCGCCGCCTCGGCCACGGCCGCCACCTCGATCCCGAGCCGCCCGCACTCCTCGCGGTCCACCTCGATGCGGACCTCCGGGATCTCGACCTGCGGCTCGATCTGCAGGTCCACGACGCCCGGGACCGAGGCCATCCGGTCCCGCACCTCCGCGGCGGCGGCGCGCAGCCTCTCGAGGTCGTACCCGAAGACCTTCACGGCGACCTGGGCGCGGATCCCCGACATGATGTGGTCCAGCCGGTGGGAGATCGGCTGCCCCACCGCGACGATGACGCCCGGCAGGTAGGAGAGCCGGTCCCGCACCTCCGACATCGCCTCCTCGCGCGAGCTCCCGGCGCGGAGCCGCACGTCGATCTCGGTCGAGTTCACCCCCTCCGCGTGCTCGTCCATCTCCGCCCGGCCTGTGCGGCGGGCCGTCCCGGCCACCTGCGGGAGCCCGCGGATGAGGCCCTCGGCCCGGGCGCCGATCCGGTTGGACTCGGCGAGGGAGGTCCCCGGCTCCCCCACCACGTTCACCGTGAGGGTCCCCTCGGCGAACGGCGGGAGGAACTCCCCGCCCATCCTCGTCACGGAGGCGAGGGAGAGGGCGACGCCGACCCCGGTCGCCCCGAGCACCGCGTAGGGATGCCGCAGCGCGAACCGCACGAGCTTCTCGTCCAGGCGCTTGAGCCACCGGAGCAGGGGGGGATCGCCCTTCCTCTCGATCAGCCGGCCTCGGGCGAGCAGGAAGGAGGCGAGTGCCGGCGTCACGGTCAGGGAGACGACGAGGGAGGCGAGGAGGCACGTGAGGTAGGCGAGCCCGAGGGGGGCGAACATCCGTCCCTCGAGGCCTGCGAGCGAGAAGAGCGGGAAGACGACGAGCACCACGATCAGGGTCGCGTAGACGATCGAGTTCCGGACCTCGCTCGAGGCGCGGAAGACGACCCGCAGGGTAGGCTCGGGCTCGGCCCGCTGCCGGTTCTCCCGGAGCCGGCGGTAGACGTTCTCGATGTCCACGATGGCGTCGTCCACGAGCTCCCCGATGGCGACGGCGAGGCCGCCGAGGGTCATCGTGTTGAGCGTCACACCGAACGCCCGGAAGACGAGCGCCGTCAGGATGAGCGAGAGGGGGATCGCCGTGAGGGTGATCGCGCTCGTGCGGACGTTCCAGAGGAACGCGACCAGGATCACGAGCACCCAGATGGCGCCGTCCCGGATTGCCTCCTCCACGTTCCCGATCGCGGTCCGGATGAAGTCGGCCTGGCGGAAGACGTCCGAACGGACCTCGACGTCCGGGGGCAGGGTCGAGGCGAGGTCCCGCACCGCCCTCTCGACGTCGGCCGTGAGCGCGATCGTGTCGGCCCCCGGCTGCTTCTGGACCGAGAGGATCACGGCCGGCTGCCCGTCCACGGCGCCGTCGCCGCGCAGGATCGGCACGCCCCAGCCGATGTCCGCCACGTGCTCGAGGAGGACCGGCGCGGGGTCGCCCTCGGCGACGAAGACGCGCCGCAGGTCGTCCGGACTCGAGGCGCGCGCCCCGATCCGGATGAGCGACTCGGTCGTCGGCGCCAGCAGGAATCCCCCGCCGAGCGCGGCCGAGGCGCCCTCGACGGCGTGAACGACCCGGTCGAGGGTGACCCCGTGTCGCAGCAGCCTCTCGGGGGTCGTCGTCAGCTGGAACTGGCGCGCTCCCCCGCCCATCACGGTCACCTGCGAGATCCCGGCGATGGAGAGGAGCCGGGGGCGGACGGTCCAGTCGGCGAACGACCGGACCTCGTCGGGGGGGCGCGCGCCGTCCCGGCTCCGCATCCCGAGGAGGAGGATCTCCCCCATGATCGAGGAGATGGGCGCCAGCGCCGGCGTGACGCCCTCCGGGAGCTGCCCGGAGACGGCGGCGAGCTTCTCCGCGACGATCTGACGGTCGCGGAAGATGTCGGATCCCCAGGCGAACTCGACCCACACGATCGAGAGGCCGACGCTCGACGCGGACCGGACGCGCTCGACGTCCGTGGCGCCGTTCACGAGGCTCTCGATCCGGAACGTGACGAGGCTCTCGACCTCCTCGGGAGCGAGCCCCGGGGCCTCCGCCATCACCGTGACGGTGGGCCGGTTCAGGTCCGGGAAGACGTCCACCGGGAGGACGACCGCGACGCTCGCCCCGTAGGCCGCGAGCACGAGGGCCGCCACGAGCACGAGCCCGCGGTTCCGGAGCGAGAAGGCGATGACGGCGTTCAGCATCAGCGGACGCTCCGGATCCCCGTCCGGACCGCCTCCACGCCCCCGACCACGACCTCGTCCCCTGGGTAGAGACCCCGGAGGATCTCGACGAGGCGGTCGTCGGCCCGGCCGAGGACGACCGGGACGCGACGGATCGGCTCCCCCTCCCTCACGAAGACCTCGGCGGCGGAGCCCTCCCGACGGACGGCGGCGAGGGGAACGGCCACCCCTCGCTTCCCGGTCCCGAGGACGACCGCCACCGTCGCCGACATCCCGGGCCGCAGGAGCGGCCCCGGATCCGGGAGTTCCACCAGGAGGACGTCGCGCGCGGCGGGGCCCTCCAGCTCGGGGCGGAACCGGCGGACCGTGGCCGCGAGGACGGGTCCCCCTGCGGCGGGTCGGACGCGTGCGGAAAGCCCCGTTGGGCCGGCCGCGCCGAGCGCCGAGAGCACGCGGCCCCGGTCCAGGTCCGGGAGGACCGCCTCCACCCAGAGGGAGCCCGGGGCGACGACGACGGCCGCCGTCGCGTCCGGCCCGATCACGGCGCCGGGCGCGGCGTCCGCCTCCGCCGCGAGACCCGCGATCGGCGAGGGGACGAGCACGCGGACGGAGCCCCCCTCTCCCCGCGCCACCCGGTCGAGGTCCTCGGGGGGGACACCGAGGGCGGTGAGCCTCCCGCGCAGAGCCTCCGCCCGGCTTCCCTCGGCGAGCAGCGCCGCCGTCCGGGCGAGCACCGCGCGTCGGGGGCCTCCCTCGCCGAGTTCGAGAGCCCGCCTCAGCAGGTCCTCCAGCGCCGGTCGCGCCCGGACGACGCGGCGGTACTCCACGGCGAGGAGATCGGCCTCCAGGCTCGAGAGCACCGCCACGGGAGCGCCCGCACGGACCGCGTCCCCGGCGCGGACGGGTGCCTCCAGGACGACGCCTCGGACGGAACCCGCGACGCGGGCGAGGGACCCGGGCGGGGAGCCGGCCCGGCCGGCCAGGACGACGACCTCCTCCACCGGAATCTCCTCCGCCCGGGCGAGCGAGACTCCCGCGTCGGCCAGCGCCTCCGCCGTCGGCTTGAAGCTCGTCGGCGGGAAGAGAGCCGCGAGCTGGGAGGCCCCGGCCAGCACGACCCGATCCCCCGCGTAGACGCCCCTCCGGACCCGGACCCGCGAGCGGCGCGGGGGCTCCCCCGCAAGCCGGACCCGGCGGTACACGCCCTCCCTCTCGACGAGGAACGCGATGCGGTCCATGCCCGAGCGGGCGACCGCGGCCTCGGGGAGGAAGACGGCCGCCGCCGCCTCGGAGGCGACGATCGAGAGGCTCCCGCGCTGCCCCGGCCGGAGTC
The DNA here is from genome assembly GCA_022614695.1 of Planctomycetales bacterium. Classification (GTDB taxonomy): domain Bacteria; phylum Planctomycetota; class JAKEIC01; order JAKEIC01; family JAKEIC01; genus JAKEIC01. The sequence goes on from JAKEIC010000198.1 coordinate 29,856, forward strand.
CGCCGGCGCCCGGCGGGCCCCCGGGGGCGGTCTCGAGGACCGCGCGCGCGCCGAGGACGCGTCGCAGCGGGTCCACCGTCGGGAGGACGGCCTCGACGCGAGCCGCGAGCGGCTCCCCGCCGCCGGCGGGCCGGAATGTCGCCCGCGCCCCCGGCCGGACCAGGTCGGCCCGGTCCTCGGGGACCTCCCCGACGATCCAGGGACGCGACAGGTCCGCGACCTCGGCGAGGTGGGTCTCGGGCTCGACGGCCGCCCCGGGCGCGAGGTCCACGTGGAGCAGCACCCCGGCCCGGGGAGCCCGCACGGCCACGTGTCCGGGATTGCGGGCGCCGTCTCCCTCGGGCGGAGGGGGATCCGAGCCGGCCAGCAGCGCCCGCTTGAGACGCAGGGCGTCCACCGCCGAGCGGCGCTCGGCGGCGTGGATCTCCGCCTCGACGCTGTCCAGGACGGGGACCGCAGCCGCCGCGAGGTCGCGGAGCCTCGAGGCCGTCCTCTCGGCCAGATCGGCCTCCGCCTCGGCGGCGCGGATCTCGCCCGCCAGGGCCGCCAGCTCGGGGCTCTCGACCACGGCGATCACGTCGCCCGCCGCGACCTCGTCTCCCGGGGAGCGCCGGACCGAGCGGACGACGCCGGCCGCGCGCACGGTCGCCACGGCCCGGGCGTCCGGAGGGACGGCCACGCGCGCGGGAACGGTGACCGTCTCGACGGCCGCCGCCTCCTCGGCCACGACGGTCGTGAGCCCGAGGGCGGAGCGGGCGCGCTCCTCGAGGTAGACCCGGTCCCCCTCGACCTTCCCGCCCTTCAGGGCGATCTTCCCGTGGCCCTCGTGACCGGCGGCGGGAGGACCGCCGGCGAGGACGAGGAGGGCCCCGAGAGGCAGGAGCCGCGCCCGCGCTCTCACCGCCCGGCCTCCCCCGTCGCGCGCTCCACGGCCACGCGGGCGAGCGCCTCGTCGAGCCGGGCCCGCAGGGCCTCTCCTTGCACCCGGGCGGCGTCCGACCGCGCGCGGAGGACGGCCACCGTGCTCGTCTCTCCCACCGCGTAGGTCGTCCGCGCGAGCGCCAGGTTGTCGAGCGCGAGCGGGACCATGTCCCGGCGCAGGGTCGCCCGCTCCCGGGCCGCCTCCCAGGCCCTCCGGGCGGCGAGCGCCTCGGCCGCGACCTCCCGCGCGAGCGCCGCCCTCTCGGCCCGCGCCGCCTCCGCGCGCCCCCGCGCCTCGGCGATCTCCCCCGCGCCGGAGTTCCAGAGGCCCGGGAGGTCCAGCGTGAGCCCGGCCGTCACGAGGTGATCCAGGTCCGTGAGGCCCTCGATCTCGCCGCGCTCGGCCTCGTAGCCCGCCCGCAGCTCGACCCCAGGCGTCCTCTCGGCGCCCCGGAGCCGCGCCTCGGCCTCGCCGGCCGCCTCGGCCGCGGCGAGGGCCCGGAGATCCGGGCGGGCCGCCAGGGCGCGACGCACCAGCTCGGTGGGCGGCGGGAGGTCGTCTCCTCCCTCCAGGGTCCCCTCGAGGAGGAGGCCAGGACGGTCGTCCTCGCCGAGGAGCGCGAGGAGCCGCGCCCGCCCGGCATCCCGGCGGAGCGCGGCCTCGCGGACGGCGGCGCGGCTCTCCGCCGCGTCGAGCCGCACGAGGTTCGCCTCGGAGCGGGCGATGTCCCCCGCCCGGAGCCGCGCCTCGGCGACCGAGAGGAGGCCCGCCGCGGCCTCGTCGGACTCGCGTGCGAGGGCGAGGAGGCCCTCCGCCGCGAGCGCCTCGAGGAATGCCTCCGCCGCCCCCGCGAGGAGTCCGCGGAGCGAGTCCGCCGTCTCGGCGCGTGTCCGCTCGAGCCCGGCCGCCGCCGCCGCGATCCGGTGGCCCCGCTGCCCCCCGAGATCGAGGCGCTGCGCGAGCGACGCCCCGAACC
>JAKEIC010000017.1 GCA_022614695.1 Planctomycetales bacterium
GCTCACCGGCCTCCACGCGGTCCACGTGCTCGGAGGGCTCCTCGTGCTCGCGGTCTCCCTCGTCCGTTCCCTCCGGGAGACCGACGCGTCGAGGCTCCGCCGGAGCCTCGAGGTCACCGGCCTCTACTGGCACTTCGTGGGGGCGATGTGGATCTTGCTGTTCGGGGTGCTGTATCTAGCGGAATAGCGCGGTCTGGTCGCCGCGTCGCCGCCTCGCCCTGAGCCTGTCGAAGGGCGTCCCCGCGTCGCGCTATTTGAGCTTGACCGCGGTCCCGTACACGAGGATCTCGGCGGCTCCCTGCGTGATCTGGCTCGTCGAGTAGCGGACCGCGAGGACGGCGTCCGCGCCGAGCTTCCGCGCCTCTTCCACGAGTCTCTGCTCGGCCTGCGCGCGCGACTCCGCCATCAGCTCCGTGTAGCCCCCGATCTCGCCGCCGATCAGGTTCTTGAGGCTCGCCATGAAGTCGCGCCCCACGTGTTTCGCCCGCACCGTGTTCCCCTTCACGAGGCCGAGGTGCTGCGAGATGTCGCGCCCCGGCACCGTCTCGCAGGTCGTGAGGATCACGGGACCTCCGCGCGTCAGGGACGCGCAGCCGACAGCATAGCGACGATCCCGACGATGACAACGATCAGGAGGAGAGGCACCAGGACGGCGACGATCTTGAGGACGAGTAGCACGACGCCCGTCGGGACGGTCGAGCCGGTCCTCTCGCCCCTCTGGATCGCGGCCGCCACTCGGGCGGCGTCCCAGAGACTCCAGATCCAGGGGAGGATCAGGATCCCGGCCAGGAAGAACGCGACGCCCTTCCCGATCTCGCCGTTGTAGACCTGGCCGAGGCCCGGGCAGAGCGCCGAGAAGAGCGCCGCCACCTCCGGGCGCTGCTCGGCCCGGCCCGCCGCGCACCCCTCGCAGAACGGGGCCCGGTTCACCCAGCGAAGGCAGATCTCGCACGCCCCCCGGCCGCACGCGGAGCACGCCGCCTCCGCCGGGGTCGCCGGGTGGAGCTCGCAGGACGGAGGGACTACTTCCAGGCGAGGCCCGAGTCGGAGAGGGTGAGGTCCGCCGTCACGGTACCGCCCGCCGCGACCGTCACGCTCTTCTGGATTCTCGACCCGTCGGGCCACTGCTTGTCCTTGCCCGTCCACTCGTGCCAGGCGTGGAGCTCGTAGCTGCCCGGCGGCACGTCGGTGAGCGAGAACTTCCCGTCCCGCCCGGCGACGGCGTAGTAGGGGTGGTCCACGACGAAGATCCACCCGCTCATCCACGAATGGAGGTCGCAGCCCACCTTCACCGGGCCCTCGGCCCGCAGCTTCTCCCCCTGGTCCTTCGGCCACACCAAGGGCGCCTGCCCCTGGTCTATCTTGCTGTTGAAGTCCTCGTTCTTCTTCGGGAAGAGGTGGGTGTTGTGGCCGACGGGGTCGGAGTTCGAGATCTTGAGGCCCGCCGCGCCGGCCGGCTGGATCACGACGTGGGGGTGGAAGACGCAGTTCTTGTTGTCGAGGGTGGCGGGGGCGAGCAGGGCCTTCCCCGAGGATATGCCCTTCAGGAAGACGACGACGTTGGCGACGCCCTTCGAGCCCGCGTCCACGAGCAGCTCCTGGACGACGTTGCTCGGGTGGTCGCAGGCCTCCTTCGCGTCCCGCATCTCGCCCGGGAGGGTGCTCTTCGTGGATGCGGCCACGGGGACCGAGGCGCCGCTCCACGTGGCCGTCCCGGAGATCGTCCCGCCGTTCGAGACGGGCGCGACCATGTAGGGCCCGCCCGCCTTCGCGGGCGGCGCGCCGCCCCCGCCGTCCCCGCTGCCGCCGCCCCCGGCCGGAGGGGCCGTCGGGGTCGAGGTCTTGCCCCCGCACCCGCAACCGGCGGCGAGCGCCCCGGCGACGAGGGACGAGAGGACGAGAGACGGGAGAGTCTTCATCGGCGACTCCTGCGGGCGTCGCGAGGCCCGCGTCGAGGGCAGGCTCTGGCTCCGAATCCGGGGCGGCAAGTTACCACGGCCGGGCGGGATTGCAACGGGGACCCGCTACTTCCACGAGAGGCCCGCGTCCGAGAGCGCGAGGTCGGCGGCGACGGAGCCCTTCGCGGGCACGGTGACGGGCTTTCCGGGGGCGCGAGTCCCCCCGACCCAGACCCCTCCCGGGCCGGTCCACTCGTGCCACGCATGAAGCGCGTATGTCCCCGGGGGGATGTCCGCGAGGGCGAACCGTCCCTGCTTGTCGGACACCACGTAGTAGGGATGCTCGACGATCCAGTACCACCCGCTCATCCACGCGTGCATGTCGCACGCGATCGGCTTGGGACCCTCCGGCCTGAGCGGATCGCCCGGCCCACCCCACGGAGTCGGGGGACCGCGTGGGATGTCCCTGTTGAAGTCCGGGTTCTTCGTCGGGAAGAGATGGGTATTGTGCTTCACGGGGTCCGGATCCGAGTTCGTGATGGCGAGCCCGACGGTGCCGGCCGGATGCAGGACGACGTGCGGTTCGAATAGGCAGCCTCGGTTGTCGAGGCTCGCGCCGGGCAACGGGGGTTTCCCTGCGGAAATGTCCTTGATGTACACGACCGCGTTGGCGACTCCGCGCGTCGCCGCGTCCACGAGGAGATCCTGCTTGACGTTGAGTGCGTGGTCACAGACCTGGTGGTCCCTCGTGACGTTCGAGCGTACCGGGACAGGGACGGTCGTGCCCGCCCACGTCACGGTCCCCTCGATCGTCCCGCCGTCCTTCACCTCGATCACGACGTATGGACTCTTCGGAGCGGGCGGTGGGGTACCGGCGACTTGTGCCTGAGTTGGCGTCGCGGGCGGACGCGCGCGGGGCCAGACGAGCGCGACCACGAGGAGGAGGAGCGCGGCGAGCCCGAGGAGGAGGAGGAGGCCGACGCGCGCCCTCCCGGCGTCCCCCCGGCCGGCCGTGCTCGTGCCCGTCCCCGTGCTCGTCTTCGCCCTCGTGCTCGTCCTACTTCTTCCTCGCGAGGATCACCTGCCCGTCCTTCCGGACGTCCTCCACCGCGAGGCCCCAGTCCTCGCCCTTCGGCGTCACCGTGCCGACCACGAGCACCTTGTCCTTCTGGCTCGGCAGCGAACCGGAGAAGACCTCTCCGGCCGTCCCCGTGCCGGTCCCCATCGGGACCGCCACCGGGACCGTGGGCGGCGTTCAGCAGTCCCCGCCGATGCAACCCGCCTCCGCGAGGTCGCAGATGAGGAATCGGGAGCCCTCGGCATCCACGCTGAAGACGGCCCCCTCGATCCCGATCCGCCCGGCGTGGGTGCCGGGCGACTCGACGAACGCGGCCACGCCCACGGTCTTCTCCGGCGCGGGCGCGGCCTTCGGGAGCGTCGGATCCGCGCCCTTCGTCGCCCCCGGCCCCGCCTTCGCCGTCTCCGGCGGCTTCGCCGGGCCCGCCTCGGGCCCCTTCCCTCCGCACCCCGCGGCCGCCGCGACGGCCATCAGCCACGACATCTTCCTCATCGGCATCCTCCTTCTCCTCCTCCTACGACTCGCATCATACTCCGCGCCTCCGCGCCTTCGCGTTGAAGTGCTCCCTCAGGCGGCCCGCACCGCCTCCGCGATCGGCCGCGCCAGCCCGCGCCAAGCGGGCAGCACGCCCCCAAGGATGCCGACCGCCGCCCCGATCCCGAGCCCGACCCCGAGGAGCTCCCAGTCCAGCTCGAGCCGGAACGCCCCCATGGACATCTGGAGCGGCAGACCCCGGAACGCCGCGACGAGCCCGCTCCCCGCCGCCGCGCTCGCGAGCGAGAGGACGAGCGCCTCCGCCGCGAGCGACGCGACGACGGCGCCGGTCGAGAACCCGAGGGCTCGGAGCGTCCCGATCTCGCGCACGCGCATCGCGACGTTCGCCGACATCGTGTTCAGCGCCGCGAACCCCCCCCCGGCCGCGACGAGCGCCGCGAGCAGGGCGGCGAAGACCGAGAGGGGCCTCATCGAGTCGGCGTAGGCCGCGTAGTAGCGCTCCTCGGTCCGTGCGGCGACCGACTTCAAGTCGGTCCGGTAGGGGATCTCGGCGACGAGCGCCCGGGCGGCCGCGGCGTCCGCCATCGCGAGGACCACGTGGGTCAGGTCCTGCCGCTTCATGGCGGTCCGCAGGTCCTCGAGGTCCACCCAGATCTCCGACTCGACCGTCGTCCCGGGCGCCTCGAACCGGCCCGTCACCTCCCACTCCGTTCCCTCGAACCGGACCCTGCCGCCGGGGGCGAGCGACCCCGGAGGCACGCCCAGCTTGGTCGCGGCGAGCGCCCCGACGAGGGCCCGGTTCCCCCGGAGGCTCGGCCAGCCCCCCCCGACCCTCACGCGACCGTGGACCGGCGCCGCCGCCGCCGTCACGCCCCGCACGACCCCCAGGCGCTCGGCCGCGAGTCCCGGGAGGGAGACGATCGTCCCGGCGTAGATCTCCGGTGAGGCGAGGGGCGTCCCGTCCGGCCCCGCGCGCACTCCGGGGAGGGCGCGGAGGCCCTCGAGGAGCCCCGCGTCGAGGGACGAGAGCTCCATCTGGTCCGTCGTCCGGCTGTGGACGAGCACGTTCCCGGGGTCCCCGCTCCTCGCGATGGCGGCGCGGAGGCTCCGGGCGACGGCAAGCATCCCGACTCCCACGAACACGCCGAGCGAGACCCCGAGCGCCGTGAGCACCGTGCGGGTCTTCCTCCGGAAGAGGTTCCGGACGCTGTAGCGCAGAGGGATCAATCCACCCTCCGGAGGTCCTGCACGATCGGCCGGCGCGTGGCGATCCACGCCGCCGGGAGCGCCCCGAAGGCCCCGACGGCCGCCGCGACGACAAGCCCCTCGAGGATCCCCGCGGCGCCGAGGTCCGGGCGGAAGACGACCCCCTCGACGCCGAACCCGACGGCGCTGCGGGCGAGCGCCACGGCGGCGGCGGCGACCCCGACGCCGCCCCCGAGGAGGGAGACGGCCACCCCCTCGAGGCAGACGAGCGCGCAGAGGAGCGCCGGCGTGTACCCGAAGGTCCGCATGACGGCCAGCTCCGAGGCCCGCTCGCGCACGGCGAGCGAGATCGCGTTCGCGACGGCGAGGAGCAGGACCCCGACGGCGATCCAGGCAAGCACCTGCGCGAGCCTCACGACCTGCCGGACGTCCGCCGTGGTGCTCTGGAGGAACTCCTCCTCGGGCCGGGTGTGCGTGCGCGTCCCGCGGCTCCGCAGCTCCTCGTCTATCGCGCGCGCGGCCTCCGCCGGCCCCTCCCCGGGGCGCAGCCGGGCCCAGATCTGGTTGGCGATCCCCTGGCCCAGGGAGCTCCTCTGCATGAAGGCGAGCGGGACGTAGATGAGGGAGTCGGTCGCGGCGCCCGACTCGGGCATGATCCCGCGCACCGTGAAGGCGATCCCGCGGAGCCTCGGGAGCGAGACCAGGTCCCCCGGCTTCCAGCCGTAGCGGCGGGCGATCGTCTCGCCGACCAGGGCGGCCGACTCTCCCGTCTCGAAGGCCCGCCAGGCCTCCTCCGGCACGCGCAGGTCCCGGAAGCGCCGCACCCGCTCGGGCTCGACCCCGTGGATCGTCACGAGGTCGAGGCTCGCCCGGCAGTCCGAGATCATCACACCGACCGGCATCGCCTCCTCCACGGGAGGCAGCCGCCTCATCGCCCCGGCGTACTCCGCCGGGAGGCGGCTGCTCGTGGGTCAGTAGCGCCCTTCCTGGAAGACGACGAGGACCC
>JAKEIC010000199.1 GCA_022614695.1 Planctomycetales bacterium
CGTTGGCTCCATCGCGCCCCTCGATCCGGCGCACGACGCGGGGAGGCACCCACAGGCCGTCGTTCGCGATGGCGTTCATCGCGGCGGCGAGCTGGAGGGGGGTGACGAGGACCTCGTGGCCGAAGGAGACCGAGAGGAGGGTGTGGTAGGACCACTTCCAGCCCTCGCGCGGGTCGCCGCCGATCCGGCCTGCCTCCTCGCCCGGGAGCCCGACCCCGGTCGGCGCCCCGAATCCGAACGCCCGGAGCGCGGGCTCGAGCCGGGCCCAGGCCCGCGCCTCGCGCGAGCCGGGATCGCCGGCGGAACCCCCGAGCGCGAGCGTCGCCCGCGCGGCGCCGATGTTGCTCGACTTCACCAGGATCTCCTCGACCGTCAGGGTGCCGTAGCGGTGGAAGTCGTGGACCTTCCGGCCCCGGTAGGCCCACTCTCCGCCCCCGCAGTCGAGCTTCGTCTCGGGCGCCACAGCCCCCTCGGCGAGGGCGGTGCCGACGGTGAAGGCCTTGAAGACGGAGCCCGGCTCGACCGGGTCGGTGAGCGCCCGGTTGCGGCGGGAGTCCGGGGGCGTCCGCGCCGCGTCGCCCGGGTCGTAGGTCGGCAAGACCGCCCAGGCCCGGACCTCGCCGGTCGCGACGTCCAGGACGAGGGCGCAGCCCCAGGCCGCCCGCCACCGCGCGACCGCGGCGGCCAGCTCCTCCTCTGCCACCCGCTGCGCGGCCGCCTCCAACGCGAGGACGACGTCGCACCCGGGGACGGCCGGCTCCCGGGGCGCCTCGGGCTCGACGGCCATCCGCCCGAGCGCGTCGCGCGCCAGCACCCGGAAGCCGGGGCGGCCCGCGAGCGCACCCTGGAACGCCGCCTCGATGCCCTCGAGCCCCACGTGGTCCACCCCGACGAATCCGATCAGGTGGGCGGCGAGGCTCCCGCAGGGCCCGTGGGGGTAGATCCGCTCGGCCTCGTTCCGGAGTCCCACGCCCCGGATCCCGAGCGCCCCGACGGCCGCCCGCTCCGCGGGGGAGACCCGCCGCGCGAGCCACGCGAACCGGCCGGGCCTCGCGAGCTTCTCGCGGACCTCCGACGCGGGCAGCCCCAGGGCTTCGGCCAGGGGAGGCGCCGCCGCGTCGGGGTCGGCGACCTCCGTCGGGTCCACGTAGACCGAGGGCGCCCGCTGGCGGGAGAGCGCGGCCGTCTCGCCGTCGCGGAACCGGATCCGCCCTCGCTCGGCCGGCTCCTCGATGCGGGCCCGCACCTGCCTCGACCAGGAGGCTCGGTAACGTTCGTGGCCGAGCACCTGGACGGCCAGGAGCCGGCCGGCCAGGCCCACGAGCGCCAGGCCCGTGAGGGCGGCGACCGCCAGGATGCGGCGTTGCGTGCCTCCGGTGCCTAGCGTCCCCACGGCGACAGTCCCCCCTCCCGGTTCCCCGATCCGAACCCCCGCCGGTCTGTCAGCGTCCGCGGGCGGGTCCCCGCGGAGGCAGCACGAGGACGTCGCCCGGCCGGATCGCCTGGGGCTTCACGGCCGGGTTCGCCTCGGCGATCCGCCGCCATTCCTTCTCGTCCCCGTAGTAACGTCGCGCGATCTTCCCGAGAGTCTCTCCCGACGCGACGACGTGGGTCCGCGGGGAGGCGGCGGCCGGCGGCCCCTCCGGCGCCGGGTCCCACGGCCGGGCCCCCGGGACCACGGGCTCCGTGACGACCGGCGGCGCCGGCTCGCCCGCCGGGTCCGGGGCCGCCGGAGCGGTCGTCGTCCCCTGCGGTGAGCCCGCCCGCGGGAGGGCCATGAGCACCGTCGTCGTCAGCACGATCGCCCCGAGGATCGCGAGCCGCAGCAGGCGGACCATGGCTCTCCTCCTCCGGCTCCTTCCCCGCTACCTCCGGGTCGTCCCGTCGAGGACCTGGATCTCGTGGACCTCGATCACCCGGCCCCACCGGGGCATCTCGACGACCTGGCCGCGGACTCCGATCTTCTTTCCGTACCAGCGGGAGGTGTAGAGCTCGAGGGTGGCGCTCCGGAGGAACACCGGGGTCCCGTCCTCGGCCACGATCTGGTGCGTCCCCGGCCGGCCGATCAGCAGCCCGAGCGGGCGGAAGATCCCGATCGCGGAGAAGGGCTCCGGCTCCTTCGGCTTCCGCAGATCCTCGAGGAGCGCCTCGATCTCGCCCATGCGCTTCTGGTAGAGCTGGTTCAGCTCCTCGCGCTTCTTCTCGTTCTCGGCGAGCTTCGTGCGGAAGTCGCTCTCGGCTCCCTCGGCCGCGTCGAGCTCCCCGAGGAGCGTCGCCACGTCCGCCGCGTCCTCGGCGCTCGCGTCGCTCGGGAGCTGTCGCCGCACGCGCGAGAAGTCGCGGGAGCCCTCGGGCCGCCGCGTCTCCTCCTCGAACGCCGCGCGCGCGTCGCGGACGCGACGTCCGGCGGGCGTCGTCGGCTTGGCCCCGGTCGGCTGGGCCGCCCCCCGCCGGGCCTCGTCCCTGAGGGCGCTGGTCGCCGGCCCCTCGTACTCGAGGACCGACTTCTGCACGTAGGCCTTCACCGCGTCGGGCGCGAGGATCTCGAGCCAGCCGTCCGTCGCCCCGACGATCCGGACCTCGTCGCCCTTCTCGAGCGTGGTGAGGATCGCCGAGGAGTCGGCGTTCGGCGCCGAGCGCACGTTCACGCGACTGCCGGCGACCTGGCCCTGGTCCTTCCCGCTGCGCGTCACCCACTTCTCGGAGATGAACGCGTGGATGTCGCTCGGCACCTCCACCTTCGCCCAGTCGCCGCGCACCTCGGTGACGATGAGGGTCCGGTCCCGGCCGACCGTGCCCAGCTCGTGGGCCGTGCCGTTCGCCTGGGCGCGGACCACCGCCCGGTCGCGCGCCACGCGCGCCGCGTAGGGCGTCTTCTCGTCGGCCGAGGCCTCGTCCATGAACGGGGCGAGCGCGACGAGCGCCGCGGCCATCCCCCCGATACCGATCCGGTTCGCGTACGTCATCGCTTCCCCTCCTCGGGTCCGCCGCCCGTCCGGGCTCCCGCCCGGGTCCGGGTTTCCGCGGCCCTCCGTTCCTCCGCCCGCTCGATCCTCAGCACCCGCCCCTCCTCGCGGAGGGCCTCGCGGGTCTTGAGGAGGCCGTCCAACCAGTAACCGCGCCGCACCGCATCCACTCGCGCCTCGACCTCCAGGAGTCCCAGTCCCACCCCGGCGGAGAGGAAGAGCCAGGGGAGAGCCTTCCGGACCCGGGCCTCGCCGAAGGGCCTCACGGAGTCACCTCCGCCGCCCTCACCCGCGCGCTCCGTGCCCGTGGATTCCCCGCCACTTCCCCCTCCCCGGGGAAGATCGGCTTCTTCGTGAGAATCTTGACCCTCCCCTCGCGGGCCCGCTCGCGGAACCGTCCCTTCACGATCCGGTCCTCCCCCGAGTGGAAGGAGATGACCGCGAGCCGCCCGCCCGGCGGGAGGAGCCCAAGCGCCTCGTCCAGGCCCCGGGCGAGGCGGCCGTGCTCGTCGTTCACGAGGATGCGGAGCGCCTGGAATGTCCGCGTCGCCGGGTGGATGCGCCCGTGGCGCCCCGCGGCCCGCTCCACCGTCCGCGCGAGGTCGCGGGTCGTCCGCAATTCCCCGCGGTCCCGCGCCCCGAGGATCGCGCGAGCGATCCGGCCGGCCCCGCGCTCGTCCGCCAGCTCCCGGAGGGCCCGGCGGAGTTCCGCGTACCCGAGGCGCGCGAGCCGCTCCGCGGCCGTCGGGTCCCCTGACTCGCGGTCCACGCGCATGTCGAGGGGGCCGTCAAGATCGAAGGAGAAGCCCCGCTCGGCGCGGGCCAGGTGCCAAGAGGAGATGCCGAGGTCCAGGAGGACCGCCCGGGGCTCCACGTCCCCGCAGGCGTCCCTGAGGGAGCCGGGCTCCCCGAAGTCGGCCCGCGCGAGCCGCACCCGCCCGCCGAACGGGGAGAGGCGCAGGCCCGCGACCGCCAGGATCTCCGGGTCCCGGTCGCAGCCGACGAGCGGCCCGTCGGGACCGGTCGCCTCGAGGATCGCCTCGGCGTGCCCCCCCTCGCCGACCGTCGCGTCGCACGCCGCCATCCCGGGCCGGAGCCCGAGGAGGGAGACGACCTCGGCGACGAGGACGGGCCTGTGGCTAGGCTCGGACGCCGTCGGTGACCGCGAGGCCCAGGTGGACCGTCAGGCTCGAGACCTCGGGCGAGAGCTCGACGGCCGCGAGACCTCCCGCGAGGCTCCGCGCCCGGCCGACCCGGGCGAGGAGCGCCGCGAGGGCCTCCCGCACCGCCTCCCTCTCCGCGGGCGTCCGGAGCGCCCCGCCGCCCTCGGCGCCCGACTCGAGCGCCCGCCGGACGACGTCCAGCGGGTCCGCGCCCGCCGTCCCCCGTCCGTTCCCGCCGCCGGGATGACCCGACACGCCGTCCGCCATGAGTTCGCCTCCTCGTTCTTATCGGCCCGGGCCCGGGCCCCCTTGAGGCCCCCCGACCCCGGACCGACGTCCTCGTTTGCCGACTCCCCTCCTCCGGGAACCCGTGCGGAGGGCCGCTCCCCCCGCACCCCCCCTCGACTCCGTCCCGACTCCCCCCTCCCCTTTCCCGATCAGGCCCCATCAGGCCCGATCAGGCCCGATCAGCGCGGGATGGGCCGCGCCCACGCGCGGCCTACCGGATCTCCTCTTTCGTCGCCGAGTCGCCGTGTCGCCGTGTCGCCGCGTCGAGATCTCCTCCCAGGTCCAGCGCCCGCTCGGCCGCCCGCTCGTAGTCCTCCCGCCCCTGCGTCTCCTCCCGGATCCACGCCTCCGCGTCCCAGACCTCGATCCGGTCCTCGACCCCGATGAAGACCACGTCGCGCCGCAGGCCGGCCGCAGCGCGCAGGGACTCGGGGATCAGGATCCTCCCCTGTGCGTCCGGCTCGCAGAACGCCGCCGACGCGAAGAACTGCCTCTGGAACCGCCGCGCGTCGCGCGACGCGAAGGGGTGGCGGGCGGTCGTGCGCACCGACTGGGTGACCGCGCGCCACCGCACGGGCGTGTAGGCGAAGAGACAGCGATCGAGCCCGACGGTCACGTAGAGCCCGAGGCCGCCCTCGCCCTCCTCCGACTCCATCGCCTCGCGGAAACGCGCCGGGACCGAGACGCGCCCCTTCTCGTCGAGCGCGTGTCTGTACTGCCCGATGAATCCGGCCGGCGAGACCACCCGTCACTTCCCTTCCGAAGCCCCTCTAGCTCGACTTACCTCTATTCCCCACTTTTTCCCACTTCGCGCCACGAGTATAGGGACCCGTCCCACTGCGTCAACCGAAATCCGGAAAAAAAACGGCGCCGCAGGGGCGCCGTTATCGGTCTCCGGATCCTGACGGGCTGCAAGCCCTTAGGGCCCGTTACGAAATGAGATCGCGAGTCGCGCAGAGCGCCGGGGGTGCGAGCGCGAGGCGCGACGACGAGGCGTACCAGCGGAGAGGTGCGCCGACGGAGGCGCAACGAAGCGGGCGCGCCCCCGCCGCCCGCGCGACGAAGTCGGGGTTAATTCGTAACGGGCCCTTAGGGCCTGGGCCCGCCGGAAGTGAGGCCCTTCGTGAGGGTGAGCGAGTTCCCGACCTCGTTGTACTCGAGCTGGTCCACGCACTTCATCATGAGCATGATCCCGAGCCCGCCGAGGCGCCCCTCCTGGTGCCGCTCGCGCGCGGCGGCGAGCGCGTCGCCGCCCGCGCCGCGCTGGGTGTACATCCGGTGGTCGAAGCCCTTCCCCATGTCCGTCACCGCGGCGGTGATCTTCTCCTTGTCGAGGAGGTAGAGCACCTCGATCGAGAGGTCGGCGCGATGGCGGTTCCCGTGCTGCGCGGCGTTCCCGACGGCTTCGCGGAAGGCGGCGCAGAGGGCCACCTGCCCCTCGTCGTCGAGCCCGCTCTTCTCGAAGAGGCCCGCCGCCAGCTCGTTCGCGCGGTCTATCGAGGCGTCGGTCGTGGGGAACTGGAAGAGGATCTCCTGCTGGAAGATCACCTCCTCCTCGGCCCGCCGGGCGAGCTCCGCCTCGGCGAGGGTGAGGAGGGCCTTCACCTCGAACGGCTCGATCACCGACTCGTCGCCGCAGATGCGGAACTCGCTCGTCTTCTTCGGGTCCGAGCCGCGGGGCAGCATCATGATCAGCGGGACGAGGCTCGTCTCCTTCTCGCCCTTCACGTTCTCGGCGAGCTTCTGCGAGTCCTTCACGTTGTGGTCCAGGATGATCAGGTAGGTCTCGCCGCCCTTGATCAGGTCGGTGGCCTCGCGGACCGTCGTACAGGTCTGGACCTTCCAGCCCGCCCGCCCGAAGTGGTACTCGAGGGTGCGGGCGAAGAAGTCCCGCTCGGGGACGGCGAGGAGGATCGCGGAGGTCTTGAGCGTGGCGATCCGGTCGCGGAGCGGCGCGTGGGGCTGGAACGCGAGCGCCTTGTCCTCGCCGAGCGACTTGCGGAGGTTCTGGCTCGTCGCGAAGGAGATCACCTTCCGCGCCGGCAGGATCAGCTTCTGCCCCGTGGCCTTGTCGGTGCCGATCCGCGCCTTCTCCTCGACGATCCGCAGGGAGATGAAGTTGTCGAGCTGGATCTTGTCGCCCTCGAGGAGCCGGGTCCTCAGGACGTTCAGGAACTCGGCCAGCAGCGCGTCGGCCTCGCTGGGAGAGCAGGTGGCTCGGTGCGAGAGGGCCTCCGCGACCTCGGGACCGGGGACGTCGAACTTCTGGCCGTTGGGCAGCGCCTCGCCCGCCGCCCCGGTGGGCGTCAGCTCCGCGAACTCCCGGAAGGTGAGCTTCGCGCCCTCCCGGAGCTGCTCCGTGAAGAGGTCAATCGCCGCGAAGAGGCCCCGCTCGGCCACTTCCGGCGAGAGGTTGGTCGAGGAGGCGATCTCCTCGGCGATCTCCTTGAGCCCGCAGGTCCGCATGCTCCACACCCCGGCGCCTCGGGCGCCGGCTCCTAGATGAGTTTGAGGGACCGCGCCTTGTCGCGCAACTCCTCCTCGGTGATGACGCCCTTCTCGATCAGCAGCGGAATCAGCGCCTTCTCCAGGCCGGGGGGAACCTCCAGGGGCGGGGCCTTGGGCTCCCCGCGCTCGAGCTGCTTGATCAGGTCCTGGCGGCCCTTCTCCTCCTGGACCGAGAGACGGGCCAGCGCCTTCGCGATCGCCGCCCGGGGCGCGAGCGCGATCTCGACGCGGCAGTTCGTGAGGAACTGCACCTCCTCGATCGCCTCGTAGTCGGTCGGGTCCGCCGTCGCGAGCGTGATGACCTGGTTCTTCTCCGCCACGGGGATCACCTGGTGGCGCTCGAGCACCTCGCGCGCGACCCGCCGCACGAGTGCCGCCGGGATCACCTGCGTGGCGAGGTCCACGACCGGGAGCCTCTCCTTCTTCGCGAGGAACTGCGTGAGGGCCTCGTCCGCGATGAAGCCGAGCTTCACGATGAGCGCCCCCAGCTTCCCCCCGACCTGCTTCTGCATCTCGACGGCCCGGGTCCTCTGGGCGTCCGTGAGGAGCCCCGCCTTCACGAGCATGTGACCAATGTCGGCCCGGTCCACCACGACCCCGCCCGCCTCCCTGCCGATCCCCGGCCGCACCCCGGCTCCCCCCGGGGCGGAACCTATCACGGGTCCCCCCAGGAGGTCAACACGCGATCGGGGAGGGGGGTTCTACACGTCCCCCTGGAACAGCCCCCGGATCTCGTCGGTGACCCGGTCTATGTCCGCCTCGGTGAGGGGAAGGTCCGGGATCCGGTGGACCTCGCCGGTCGCCCGCTCCTCCAGGAGCAGGACTCGCGCCTCCCCCTCGCCCTCGCCGCCCGTGAACCGGAGGACCTTCCGGCGGGTGAGGACGAGCGCCAGGACGTAGCGCAGCGGCCGTCTCGCCGGGTCCGGGTCGTCGGCGAGGTTCCGGAACAGCTCCGCCACCGCCTCCTCGTCTATCCGCGGGCGCTTCGGGGCGTCGGGGCGCGGCGCGGCCGTCCGCCAGTGGGAGAGCGCCCCTTCCCGGGGCGCGCCGGTCTCGCAGGCCGGACAGCGGTCGTCGCGCACGAGGGTCGGCTTTCCCTCGACGACCGCGTCCCGGAGGACCGAGAGGATCGGCTCCCCCGGCTGGAACTCGCGCTGGCAACTCGCGCAGGCCCGCCGCCCCTTCGGGATCTTCCACTCGCTCACGAGCGCCCCTCCCGCGACCGGAGCCAGTCCTCGAAGGTGGCCCGGCCCCCGCCCTTCACGCCCGTGAGGCGCCGGAGCGCCCGGAGGGCCGCCTCCCGCGCCTCGGACGCGTCGTCGCCCGGCCGCGCCGCGAGCGCGATCAGGACGCGGGCGGCCTCGACGTCGCCCGAGCCCGCCAGGAGCGTGCCGGTCCCCTCGGCCGCGAACCGCGCGACCGAGACGTCCGGGTCCGCGACGGCCGCGAGCAGCGGGGCGCGGGCGCGCGGGTCGCCCGAGTTCCCGAGCGCCAGCAGCGCCTCCGACCGGAGCCCCCACGGCTGGCCGGGCGCCGCGAGCGGGAGAAGCGCCGCGACGGCGCGCGGGTCGGGGATGGCCCGGAGCGCGCGGATCGCCGTCGCGCGCACCCCGGCCTCCGGGTGGGCGAGCAGCTCGAGGAGCGCGGGGACGGCGCCGGCTCCCTTGCGGGCGAACACCGGGAGCAACCTCTCGCGGACCATCGGATTGGCCCGCTCGAGGGCGGCGGCGAGTACGAGCAGGGCCCGGTCGGGGAGCGCCGCCAGGTGCTCCTGCACGAGGGAGACCTCGTCGGCGGGGACGTCGAGGGGATGGAGCCGCAGGACGAGCCGTACGGCCGCCCCGTCCACGCCCGGCGCCCCGAGGGCCACGAGCCGCGCCCGCGCCTCCGCCCAGGCCGCCGGGTCGGGCTTCCGGAACCCCGCCACCGCGGCGTACAGCTCCCCGAGGAGCGCGAGCTCCCGCCGGGCGCGGTCGCCCCGGGCCCCGCGCGACGCCGCATCCGGGAGCAGGCGCGGGAGCGGGTCCACCTGGAGCTCGGCCGGGAGGCCGCGGAGGCGCCGGGCGGCCGCCTCCCACGCCTCGGGGGCGCTCTCTCCGAAGGGTGCGAGGAGGGGCGGGAGGCGGTCCTCCAGCTCGCGCCAGAGCTTCGCCCGCGAATCCCAGTCGCGCCGGACCCGGTCGAGGGCCGCGATCTGCGGGTCCGGTGGCTCGGGGTCGTCGGCGGGGTCGGCCCCGCCCGCGCAGGCGGGGCCCCCCGAGAGCGCCGCCGCCGCGAGGAAGACCCGGGCAGCGCTCCTTCGGATGCGCACGGCGCGGCGATCCTACGAACGCCGCGCGATGACGGCAAGTTCGCCCGCGAGTGACACGATCTAGTGCCGCGCGGCGGCGGAGGGGAGCCTCGGCTCCGGCACGCGCTCGGGGGTCGCGCCCGCCGGCACCGGAAGCTCCTCGTCCGCGCTCGGCACGAACCGGTCCGCCTCGAAGAACCGGAGCAGCCCCACCCGGACCAGCTGTCGGGGTGCGGGCGAGATCTCCAGCGGGAAGAGCCCGTCCCAGACCTCCCGAGGCACGCGGGCGACCAGCCGGACCCCGACCCCGCTCGTGAAGTCCGTCGAGAGGACCGCGGTGGCGAGCGCCGCAGCCTCGTCCGGGAAGAGCCCGAGGGAGCCCAGGTCCAGTCGCAGCGCGTCGGCGAGCGGGACCAGTTCCGCCGCCTCCGGCTTCTCGGAGACGATCCGCTCCGACCCCGGAGGAAGCGTCCCGATCCGGACCGCCCGGGTCGTCTCGGAAGGGGGAACGAGGAAGAGCCCCTGGAGGGGGATGCCGCTCCCGTTCCGGAGGAGCACCGTTCCGTCGGCCCTCCTCTGCGCCGAGAACGCGAGAGCGACCGGCAGGGCCGCCTCGTAGGCGAGCCCCGCCTCGAGGTTGCCCCGCACGCGGACGGGCGTGGCCCGCGCCGAGCGGAACGCGGCCAGCGGCAGGAGACCCGGCCAGCGATCGGTGCGCAGTTCCGCGGGCGTCGGGCGCCGCGAGCCGGGCTCGAGCCGCGCCTCGAACGTGACCTCGCGCCCGGCCTGCGAGCCGGCCGGGAGCCACGCCACCGGGAAGCCCTTCCGGACGCCGACCTTCACACGGCACGCGAACTCACGGTCCGCGTGGAAGAACAGGAAGGGGTCTCAGGCGTACCCTCTGCCGATGACACCGCCCCCGCTGCTCGTGTAGTCCTCCCCACCGGGTCCCGTGAGGGTCCTCCGTTGCTGGGTGCCGCCGCCCGTGCCTCCGGACGTTCCCCCGCTGCTTCCGGTCCCGGGCGTCTCGGGCGAGCCGGCCGTGGCGCCGGTCCGGGAGCCGCCCGGCGGCTGGGAGGCGCCGACCGTCGCCCCCCCCGACGAGAGCCTCGCGTCGTCGCCGGTCGCGCGCCGCGTCCCCGACCAGATCAGGGGGACGTCGGGCGGAAGGCTCCCGAGCCACCCCGCGATGTCCGGATGGGGCCGGAGGTCCAGGTAGCCCACCTCGTGCACGGCGAAGTCCGCCGTCGCGGGGGCTTCCTGGCCCGCGGCTCCCGCGGCGAGACCCAGGGCCCCGCAGGTGCCCAGGACGAAGATCCGGTTCCTCTTCCTCATTGCCGGCCTCCCGCGCCCCTCGGCGCGCCGATGTGAAGCGCAATCGGGGTGCCGCCGCCGATGTCAAACTCCTTGCCACCGAATCGCCCGTGGCGGGCGCAACTGTAAAGGGGCCGCGTTCCCCCGCGGTCACGCCGTTCCGGGAGCGTAACGGTGCGGGCAGCCCGCGAATCTCGTTGACCCCCTCGCCGGGCATCCCTATCTTCGCGAGGGTCTCCATGCCCGATTCCGGCTACGTCCACCTGCACGTCCACAGCCACTACAGCCTGCTCGACGGCGCGTGCACGGTGGAGGGGCTGATCGAGGCGGCTGCTGAGCGCGGCATGCGGTCGCTCGCCCTCACGGACCACGGGGCGCTCTTCGGCGCGGTGGAGTTCTACGGGAAGGCCCGGGACAGGGGCGTGAAGCCCATCCTCGGCTGCGAGGCCTACGTCGCCCCGCGGAGCCGGTTCGAGAAGACCCGCTCCGAGAGCCAGGAGATCTACTGGCACCTGCTCCTCCTCGCCCGCGACCTGACGGGCTACAAGAACCTCGTGAAGCTCGCCTCGGCCGCGTACCGGGAGGGGTTCTACTACAGGCCGCGGGTGGACAAGGAGCTCCTCCGGAAGCACGGGGAGGGCCTCATCGCCACGTCGGGGTGCCTGCAGGGCGAGGTGAACCAGCACCTGCTTTCCGGCGACCTCGAGGGGGCCCGCGCCTCGGCCAGGGAGTACCGCGAGATCTTCGGGCCCGAGAACTTTTACCTCGAGATCCAGGATCACGGGATCGACGAGCAGAGGAAGCTGAACCCCCTGGTGCGCGACCTCTCGAAGGACCTCGGCCTTCCGCTCGTCGCGACCAACGACATCCACTACCTCACGCGCGAGGCCGCGCGGGCGCACGACGCGCTCCTCTGCATCTCGACGGGGAAGCTCCTCTCGGACCCGGAGCGGTGGCGTTTCCCCGGCCCCGAGTTCTGGTTCAAGGGCGCCGACGACATGCGCCTCCTGTTCCCCGACGCCCCCGACGCGGTCGAGAACACCGTCGCGATCGCCGAGCGGTGCAACGTCGAGCTGCCGCTCGGCCACCGGCGCTACCCGGTCTTCCGCTCGGAGAGCGGGGTGCCGAACTCCCAGCTCCTCAAGGACCTCTGCGAGGAGGGGCTGCGCCGCCGGTATGGCGACCCGCCGCCCGCCGCCGCGACCGAGCGGCTCCGCTACGAGCTGTCCGTGATCGAGAAGCTCGGATTCGTCTCGTACTTCCTGATCGTCTGGGACCTGATCCGGTTCGCGCGCGACCAGGGGATCCCGGTCGGGCCCGGCCGCGGCTCCGCGGCCGGGAGCCTCGTCGCCTACACGCTCGCGATCACCGACGTGGACCCGATCGAGTACGACCTCCTCTTCGAGCGGTTCCTGAACCCGGGCCGGAACGAGCCTCCGGACATTGACGTGGACATCTGCCAGGTGGGGCGGCCGCGCGTGATCGAATACGTGCGGAAGAAGTACGGCGACGAGAACGTCTGCCAGATCATCACCTTCGGCACCCTCGCCGCCCGCCGCGCCGTCCGCGACGTGGGGCGCGTGATGGACATCCCCCTCACCGAGGTGGACCGGCTCGCGAAGCTCATCCCCCAGGGGCCCGACATGAGCATCGAGAAGGCTCTCCGGGACGAGCCCGAGCTGTCGGACCTCTACCGGACCGACCCGCGGGTGCAGGAACTGTTCGACGTCTCGCGCCAGCTCGAGGGGCTCTGCCGCGACGCCTCGACCCACGCGGCGGGCGTCGTGATCTCCGACCGCCCCCTCGACGAGGACGTCCCGCTCTACGTGCCCGCGGGCGAGGGCGGCGAGGTGACGACCCAATACACGATGGAGGCGCTCGACAAGATCGGCCTCCTGAAGATGGACCTGCTCGGGCTCAAGACCCTCACCGTCCTCGACGGGGCCGTGCGGAGGGCCCGCGAGACGCGGGGCGTGACCGTGGACCTGCGGAAGATCCCCCTCGACGACGCGCCGGTCTACGCGCTCCTCACGCGCGCCGACACGAAGGGGATCTTCCAGCTCGAGTCGCGCGGGATGCGCGACCTCCTGCAGCGCCTCAAGCCCGATCGGTTTGCCGACCTGATCGCGGTCCTCGCGCTCTACCGGCCGGGACCGCTCGGGTCGGGGATGGTGGACGCCTACGTCCGGCGGAAACACGGCGAGGAGAAGGTCACCTACCCCCATCCCTCGCTCGAGCCGATCCTCGCGGAGACGAATGGGGTGATGCTCTACCAGGAGCAGGTGATGCGCATCGCGAACCGGCTCGCCGGCTTCTCGCTCTCGGACGCCGACACGCTCCGGAAGGCGATGGGGAAGAAGAAGCCCGAGGTGATGGCGAAGTTCAAGCAGCAGTTCCTCACGGGTTGTGGCGTGCAGAAGATCCCCCGTGAGACCGCCGAGAAGATCTGGGAGCAGATGGAGTTCTTCTCGGGCTACGGCTTCAACCGATCGCACAGCGCCGCCTACGCCCTCGTCTCCTACCAGACCGGCTACATGAAGGTGCACTACCCGGCCGAGTTCCTCGCGGCCACGCTCACGAGCGAGGCCGACGACACCGACAAGGTCGTGGAGCTCACCGACGACTGCCGGCGCATGGGGATCGAGGTGCTCCCCCCCGACGTGAACGAGTCGGAGTCGACGTTCTCGGTGAGGGACGGGCGGATCCGCTTCGGGCTCGCGGGGGTGAAGGGCGTGGGCGAGAGGGCGGTGGAGAGCCTGATCGCGGCGCGCCGGGCGTGCGGGGGGCGGTTCCGGACGCTCCTCGACATCACGGAGCGCGTGGACCTGCGGCTCGTCACCCGGGGGGTGCTGGAGGCGCTGGTGCGGGCCGGGGCCCTCGACTCGCTCGGCGCGCGCCGGAGCCAGCTCTCGGCCGTCCTCGATGCCGCGCTCGAGATCGGGAACACCGCGGCGACGGACCGCCGGCGCGGGCAGGCGGGGCTCTTCGGGGCCCCAGCGAGTGAGGGCGGGGGGGCGCCCTCGCTCGCGCTCCCGGACGTCCCCGAGTGGCCGGAGGCGAAGCGGCTCGCCGACGAGAAGTCCCTCCTCGGGCTCTACGTCTCGAGCCACCCTCTCGCGCGCCATGCGACGATGCTGGAACGGTTCGCGACGGCCGCCACGGCCGACCTCGGGGACCGGCGGGCGAACGAGCCCGTCGTGCTCGGCGGGATCGTCCTGGGCGTCCGCACGACCGTGACCAAGGCCGGGGCGAAGCCCGGCTCCAAGATGGCGACCTTCTCGCTGGAGGACCTGCGAGGGGTGGTGAAGGCGGTGATCTTCCCGAACGACTACGAGCGCTCGAAGCAGTTCCTCGTGGAGGACCGCGTCGTCTTCGTCCGGGGCCGCGTGGACCACTCGCGTGAGGAGCCCGGCCTCAAGGTCTCCGAGGTGATCCCGATCGAGAAGTCGCGCGAGGCGCTCTGCCAGAAGGTGGTCCTGCGGATGCCCTCGGCCGGGCTCACGGACGACCTCCTCCGGCGCCTCCAGGAGCTGCTCCGGAACCACGCGGGCCCCGTGCCCGTCTTCCTTCGCGTGGGCCACGCGGGCGCCGCCCCGCAGCTCGTCCGCGCGGGCCACGCCTTCGGCGTCATCCCTTCCGAGGCGCTGGACCAGGACCTGACGCGGATCCTCGGCGACGGGCACGTGGAGTACTACGGATGAGCCCGTGGCCTCCTCCCCCGCCCCCCTCGCCCGACGAGGAGGCGGCGCTCGCCGCCGAGATCGCCGTGGATCCCCTCTGCGCCCGGGTCCTGCGCGCTCGCGGGATCCCGGACGCGGCGGCCGCCCGCTCGTTCCTCTCGCCCTCGCTCGACCACCTGCCCGACCCCCAGGCGCTCCCCGGGCTCACGGGCGCCGTGGCACGGCTGCGTCGTGCGGTCGAGTCCGGGGAGAGGATCCTCGTCTACGGGGACTATGACGCCGACGGCACGGCAGGCGCGGCGCTCCTCCTCGGGGTCCTGCGCGCGCTCGGCGCCGAGGCGGAGGCCCGGGTCCCCGACCGGCAGGCCCACGGCTACGGACTGAACGACGCCCTATGCGCCGAGGCCGCCGCCCGGGGGGCCCGCGTGGTCGTCACGGTGGACGTGGGCGGCGGGGACCCGTCCGCCGTCGCCCGGGTCGCCGCGCTCGGTCTCGACGTCGTCGTCACGGACCACCACGAGTGCCGCGGCGGGCCGCCCCCGGAGGCGGTGGCGTTCGTGAACCCCCGGGGGAGCGCGGCCGAGGGGCTGTGCGGCGCAGGCGTGGCCCTGGCGCTGGGCATGGCCCTCGCCGCCGAGGCGCCGCGCGCCCGGCGCGCGGCCACGGCCCCCGCGCTCCGCGAGGCGCTGGAACTGGCCGCCGTCGCCACGATCGCGGACGTGGCGCCGCTCCGGGGGCCCAACCGGGCGCTCGTGGCCCTGGGACTCCGCCTCCTCGAGCGCCCCGAGAACCCGGGGCTCGCCGCGCTCCGCGGGACGGCCCGCCTCCCCGAGGGGGCCCCCGACGCCGGGACCGTCGCGTTTCGTCTCGTCCCCCGTGTGAACGCCGCGGGGCGCGTGGACGACCCGGCCCTCGCGCTCGCGCTCCTCACGACGCGCGACCGCTCCGAGGCCGCGGCGCTCGCGCGGCGCTGCGAGACGGCGAACCGCCGGCGCCAGGCGATCGAGAGGCGCGTCGAGGCCGAGGCCCGCCGGGAGGCCGGTCGCGCGCCCGACGCCCCCGCCTGGGTCCTCGCGGGCGACGGCTGGCACCCCGGCGTCGTCGGGATCGTGGCGGGGCGGCTCTGCGCCGAGGGGGCCCGCCCCACCGCCGTGATCGCGCTCGAGGGGGACCTGGGCCGCGGATCCGCGCGGTCCGTGCCGGGGATCCCGCTCGGGCCGGCGCTCGCCGCCTTGTCCGACCTGCTGGTCGCCTTCGGCGGCCACGCCCGAGCGGCCGGGTTCACGATCCGGCGCTCGAACGTGGGGCCGTTCCGGGAGCGTTTCTGCTCCGGGGTCCGGTCGTCGGGGCCGGGCGCGCCCGCTGGCCCGCACCCCGACGCCGCGGCGGAGCCCGGGGAGCTGACGCCCGCCGCCGCCGCGGACCTCCGCCGACTCGCCCCCTTCGGGGAGGGGAACCCCCCTCCCATCCTCGCCCTCTCCCGCGTGACCCGGGCCGGAGAGGTCCTCGCGCGGGGAGGCCGCCGGGGGGCGGAGATCTCCCGCGTCCACCTCCGGTCCGACGGCAGGGTCTTCGCGGCGGAGGCGGGCCCCGGGGCGCTGGCCGTCCTGGCCGCCGGGACCGGCCCCCTCGACTGCCTCGTCCGCCCGCGCCCCCGCGGCTCCCCCGAGTGGGAAGTGCTCGCGGCCGTCCCGGCTCCGGCCGACGCCCGCGCCTCTTGAACGCGTGCGCCGTCATCCCCGGTCTCGACGTGGCCGGCGCGATCGGGGGCGTGGTCGCCGGCGTCCGGGCCGTCGGGCTACCGTCCCTCGTCGTGGACGACGGGTCCCGCGACGGGACCGGAGCGGTCGCCGCCTCGGCCGGCGCCGCGGTCCTCCGTCACGATCGCAACCGGGGCAAGGGGGCGGCCATCCGGAGCGGGGTCGCGTGGGCCCGCGCCCGGGGCCACGACGCCGTCGTGCTCCTCGACGGGGACGGCCAGCACGATCCCGCCGAGATCCCGCCCCTCCTCGAGGCCGCGCGCGACGCCGAGGTCGTGATCGGCTGCCGGCTCGGGGACGTCCGGACGATGCCCTGGACCCGGCGACTCACCAACCGCACGTCGTCCCGGTTCGTCTCGTGGGTGGCCCGCCGGCGGATCCGGGACACGCAGTCGGGCTTCCGCGTGATGCGGGGAGCCGCCCTGGACCTCCTCCCCGATCGCCTCGACCGCTACGATCTCGAGTCGGAGTGGCTGGTGCGGGCGGGGCGGCGGGGCCTCCGTTTCGCCGAGGTCCCGGTCCGGACGATCTACGGTCCGCCCAGCCGCTACCGGCCGCTCCGGGACACTCTCCGGATCGTGGCGGTGGTGCTGAGGCACCTGTGATGTGGACCGTCCCGGCGCGGCGCGAGATGGTGCGGCGCCAGCTCGTCGCGCGCGGGATCCGCGACGCCCGGGTCCTCGAGGCCCTGGCGGAGTGCCCGCGCCATGCGTTCATCCCCCGGGAGGTCCGCGAGCGCGCCTACGAGGACTCGCCGCTCCCGATCGGCGAGCACCAGACCATCTCCCAGCCCTACATGGTCGCCCTGCTCGCCGAGTCGCTCGCGCTCCGGGGCGAGGAGAAGGTCCTCGACGTGGGGAC
>JAKEIC010000200.1 GCA_022614695.1 Planctomycetales bacterium
GCGGGGACGGGAGATCGGGCAGGCAGCGCCCCCTTCAGGCCGCCGAACCGGGCGTACTCTACTCGGCCTTCCGAGCGTTCGTGGTCTCGCTACAGCCCCGTCGGCAAGTCCTCCTCAAGGCGGGGCTCCACAACCGCTATTCAGGGCCGTATCCGTTCGTGTAGATGGCGGCCCGGCGCGGGAGCCCGTGCTTCGTCCTGCCCGCGTCGGCGGATTCGATGGGCGTGATGCTGGCGTGGTCGGAGGCGTCCTCGATGAGCCCGAGCGGCCAGTGATGCCCGCCCGCGTCGAGGGGGGCGCGTCGGGTGTCGAGGGGTAGGCGGTTTTGGGGGTGCGAGGTCAGGCGACCCGATCCGACCCTCGTACCTGGCCCGCCGCGCGATCGTCAGGGTTGTAGCGGGCCCTGGGGGGAGGCGGGGCCCGCTGGGGGCGGATTGGGCCCCGAGGGTGATCCTTCGTCGTGGGAGGCCGCCGACGGCTTCCTCTCTTCGAGGGCTCTCTTGAGGGCCTCGGGCACGACCCAGGCGTCCCCGGCCACCGACTTCCACCAGCGGAGAATGCTCCCGCTTACGATGTACTCGAAGACGTGGAGCAGCATGGGCACGTCGGCCGTCACCCACACTCCTCCATCTATCGCGGAGGCGAGCCCGCCCGGCTTCTCGGCGTACCCGTCGCCGTCCTTCGCGGGCGCTTCGCACATGGGGAAAGGAAAGGCGATTCCCGCGTGAAGCGCCTCGGACCGCCACTCGTAGATCTTCTCGAAGGCCGGGCGTAGGTAGGCCGGCTCCCATGGGATCTGGGCGTGCTTGGCCGGGCGCTGCCTCGGTGGCGCGGGCGCGAACGTGTCGAGGAAGTCCACGAACTTGCTCGTAGCACCCATGAAACTGGTGATCTCCTTGGCCACCTGATTGAGAAGTTGAGAGCCTCCCGCTTTGAGAAGCCGCTTGGCGAGGCTCGGGCGCGAGGCGCTGAGCCGCGCCACGGGGGGATCCTTGCCTGCCCGCCACTCCTCGGCAACACGTTCGACGGCGGAGACCATGAAGATCCATGCGAGGCCCGGCTCCGAGTCGGCGATCCACACGGCCTCCTGGTAGAGTCGCGCGGCCTGGACAAGGGCCACCGCGGTCTGCGCGGGGAGTCTCGGGAGGGAGGACAAGGGGAAGGCGAGATTCAGGAGCTTCATGCCCCGGACAGAGGGGAGGACCGGCGATCTTCCGGGGCGCCCTGGCAGGGCGGGGACCGCGATTGCGCTTGCCCCCTTCGGCTGGCCGTGGGGCCCGTGTCTTCGGCCGAACTCGCGTGTCACCGCGCCCGCCACGGCCCTCATGCCCAGGCAGAGTGATAGGAGAGCTGCGATCTCGTCGCCGATGTCCCCACCGTGGTAACGGGATGCGTCCGTCTCGTCCATCTCGGGAACGTGGCTCCGGAGTTGGAGGTGATCGTGAAGCCGGATGAAGGCCGCGGACCGCAGGCCGGGCGGTCCGGGCCACGCAAGTCCGTTCATGAGCGTGTACGGCCCGTAGTCTGTCGAGAGGGCCCCCAGCAGCTCGGCGTCGGTGAAGATCGGGAACTCGATCGCCCCCGCCGAGGGCTTCTCGTCCTCGTAGGCCTTCCAGTTCTCGTAGATGAACGGGCCGGAGCTTCGTTGCTTCGGGGTTGGTTCGTCGTCGTGCCTGGTCATTCCCGTTGGCTCCGGGGTGTCACCTGGCCTGCGGCTATCCTGTCCCGCCGCGCCCGTGGAGCCGCTGACCAGGGGAAACGCAGAGCTTCCTCCCATCCGCGGGAGGGCTCGAAGAAGTCATCTGCACACGACGCGCAATGCAGGAGCATCACGTACCTCCGCACGAGCTTCTTGAGTACCTCGATGGCGCGGTCTACCTGCCGCCAGTAGACCATCGGGGGTTGGGTCTTGAGGGTGTGCGCGATCCGGCGCGTCGCGTACTCCGCGATGGGTCGGCAGGTGCGGTCCAGGAGGCTGATGTCCCGCTGGAGGCGGCGCACGCTCGCGACGTCGGGCTCCCCGGCGGTGGCGAAGAGCCGTCTGAACTCCCCCCGGACGTCGTGCTCGTGCTCCGGCGTGAATTCCCGGGGGGGGTCGCCGGGGATGGGGCGGCGAGCCTCAGCGACGTACCGGTCTGCCGTGAGGTGGCGGTTCCCTCGGCGAAGCTCGATCAGGAGGCGGTGGAGGGACTGGTCGTCGGGGTCGTGTTGGTAGTGCCGACGGATCGAGATGCCCATGTCCACGGCGTGGGCGGTGCCCATTGCTTCGGTCAGATCGCCCGCCGCCTCCCGAAGGCCCCGGCGGCGACGCAGGATCTTGAAGAGCGTCTTGAAGATCTTCCTCCGGGTGGCGAGTGCTCCGATGTCGAACAGCAGTCGGTGGACTTCCTCTCGCCAGGTGTCAGGGGTGGAGGCGGTCGGGGACGGCGTCGGTCTTCCCATCGCCCCGGAAGTCTACTGGGCTTCGACTCGGTGGATGCCAGGGGCGTCTCAGTCTCGGGCCTCCCGCAAGGCGGGCCCCCCCGAGCGTGAACGGGGCGAAGCCTCGGTTGGGGCCCCAAGACATACTCCTACCATGGTTTGTCAGGGCTTCTGCGAGGGTATGCAAGGCTTCCGCGGCGTGGGTGTCAGGGACGGCCGCGTCCAAGGACGTGCTGAACTATTGACTTCACGTGTGTCCGAGACAAGCGTCGTCCTTCTGGGGCTCATCCCGGCGGACGAGATCCAGAAGGGCAGCTCAAGACCACTTCTTCTCGCGGGGACGGCAAGGATCGCTCGAGGTCACCCTGGTAGGGGTGTGCAGAGCACCAGGGAGAGGCGTCCGTGAGTCGCCCCCCTACTTCCGGTCGAGTGCAGTGCGGAGGCGAACGAGATCCTCCTCGACCTTGGCCCGCTGCGGCCAGCCGGGCGGGGCAACGTCCAGGGCCCTCTCGAAGTCGGCCACTGCCCCCGGGAGGTCACCGAGGGCCCGCTTGGCAGCCCCGCGGTTGAACCACGGGGTCACGCTTCGGGAGCGCAGCTCGAGTGCGCGGTCAAAGTCCGCCACCGCCCCTGTGAGATCTCCTAGGGTCTGCTTCGCGGCGCCGCGGTTGGTCCAGGCCGCGACCTCCCGCGGGTCTAGCTCGAGGGCGCGGTCCCAGTCCGTCATCGCCCCCGAGAGGTCCCCCAGATTCGACTTTGCGACACCGCGGTTGTACCAAGCTTTCGCGTAACGCGGATCCAGTTCGAGGGCGCGATCCAGGTCCGTGAACGCTCCTGCGAAGTCCCCGAGGGCTCCCTTCGCGGCCCCGCGGTTGGTCCAGGCCATCACCAGCCGCGGGTCCAACTCGATGGCGTGATCGAGGTCCGCCACTGCCCTCGCGAAGTTCCCGAGCTCCCGTATGGCGGCGCCGCGGTTGTTCCAGGCCAACGCGAGCCGAGGGTCCAGTTCGAGGGCTCGGTCGTAGTCCAATACTGCACCCGCGAGATCACCGAGGTCTCGCTTCGCCACGCCGCGGTTGTTCCAGGTCAACGCGAGCCGAGGGTCCAGTTCGAGGGCTCGGTCGTAGTCCAGTATCGCTCCCGCGGTATCTCCGAGGTCCCGCTTCGCCCTGCCTCGGTTGTTCCAGGCCCACGCCAACGAGATCCCGGAGTCCAGGGCGGCGCCGTACTCCCGCACCGCCGCAGCGTGATCGCCCGCCGCGTCCCAAGTCTCGATGTAGCCCCTGAGGAAGTCTGCCTCCCACCCCTCTACCCCCCCCAGGGACGCTCGTGCCCGCGACCAATCCTCGCTCAGCGCCAGGCTCGCTCCGCGGGCGAGGCTACCCACACGGCCCGGCGACTCCCGGAGGGCCATGAAGTGCGGTTTCGCGTCCTCCCGGGCTAGGCGGAAGAACGCCTCGAGCCCCACGAGAAGCCGCGCCCGTGGGCCCTCGGACGACCCGGGCGCAACCAGGCCCCATTCCTCACGAGCTCCTGCACTCTCCCCGACCGCCCAGAGGAGGAGGCCCCTCTCGATCCGGAGGTCGTCCCGGGCGGGCTCGAGTTCGAGCGCCTCTCGGAGCATCTCCGCCGCCCTGCGGGGGCCCGTCTGCCGCAGGGCGCGGGCCTTCGCCGCGAGCGCCTCGACGGCCGACGCGGCCGAGGCCGCCGGGACCGGCGCGGGCGCATCCGGTCGCGGCCAGGCGGCGACAGCGCCCCACGCCACCGCGGCGCCGCCGAGGGCCACGGCGACGAACTTCCGCCGCCGGCCCCCGGGGAGCCGGGCCTTCGGCCTCTCGTCGCGGAGCACCCGGTCGAGGTCGTCGCGCAGCCCTGCGGCGTCCCGGTACCGGTCCCGGGCGCGCTTGGCGAGGGACGCTCGCACGACGCGTTCGACACCCTCCGGTACGTCGCCTCGGAGGGTCCGCAGTCTCGGCGGCTCCGCGAGCAGGACCCTTCCGACGACGGCGGCGTCCGTCTCACCCTCGAACGGCCGCCGTCCCGCCAGCATCTCGTAGAGGACGCAGCCGAGGGACCAGACGTCGGTCGCGGGGATGAGCGACGAGGCCTCGCCCCGCGCCTGCTCGGGGGACATGTAAGCCGGGGTCCCGAGAGCCTGGCCGGTCTTCGTGAGCTTGCTTCCCGTCGCCGTCAGCTTCGCCAGCCCGAAGTCCGCGACGTGCGGGTGCCCCTCCCGGTCGAGGAGGATGTTCGAGGGCTTCACGTCGCGGTGGAGGATCCCCTTCGCGTGGGCCGCCGCGAGCGCGTCGGCGGCGTCACGCGCGATCGTCACGGCCTCCCGCCACGGAAGCGGTTCCCGAGCGATCCGCGCGGCGAGGGATTCTCCCTCGACGAGTTCCAGGGCCACCCATTCGACTCGCCCGCCGGGCTCGCCGGGCGGTTGCTTGCTCATGGCACGGCCATCGGCTCCGCTCCAATCGAGGACTTTCACGATCCCCGGGTGGTCCAGGGCCTGTGCCGCCTCGACCTCGCGGCGGAACCGGCGGATCTCGTCGGGACCGGGGCCGCCCTCCCCCGAGCGGAGGACCTTGAGCGCCACCTCGCGGCCGTCCCGCAAGTCCCGCGCGCGGTACACGGTCGCGAAGCCCCCGCGGCCGAGCTCGGAGAGGGTGGCGAAGGGCCCGAGGACTCGGGGATCCACGTAGCGCCTCCCCGAGGACCAGCTTCCCGGGGATTGGAAACTCGGTCAAGCGCCGCGTCCGCCGGGCGGTCCCGGCGCTCCGGCCGCGTCGGGTCGCTAGCGCCCGTCGCCTCGCAGGTCCTTCAGGCGCTCCTGACAGGCCGCGATCGCCCGACGGTATTCCTCGACCCGCGCGTGACCCGGGGCGAGGCGCACGAATTCGAGATAGGACTCGATGGCCCGGCGGAAGTCACGCCGGGAGTGGTAGGCGAGCCCCAGGTTGGCGTGAGCCTCCGGCCTCTCGGGCTGGAGGCGACGGGCGGCTTCGCCATCGGCGATGGCCCCCTCGTCATCCCCGACCGCGTGCCTCGCGGCGCACCGGTTGACGAGCGCGTCGACGCAGTCGGGCCGCAGCCGGAGGGCGGCGTCGCAGTCCTCGATCGCTCCGGCGAAGTCCCCAAGGACTCGCCTCGCGTTCCCGCGGTTCGAGAGCGCCTCGAGGAAGTCCGGGCGAAGCCTCAACGCCGTCGTGAAATCCTCGAGCGCGCCGCGATCGTCCTGCAGGTCCTGCCTCGCCGCACCGCGGCTCACGAGCGCGTCCGCGTAGTCGGGCCTGAGTTTCAGCACGGTGTCGTAGTCCGCGATCGCGCCCCGTGCGTCTCCCAGCATCCGCAGCGCGATGCCGCGGTTGAAATACGCCTCGGGCAGCGTGGGCGGGAGCGCGAGCGCCGCGTCATAGTCCTCGAGGGCCGCCCCGATCTGCCCCCCGGCCCGTCTGGCGTTCCCGCGATTGACGAGTATGTGCGGGACGCTCGGGCAAAGGCGCAGCGCCGCGTCGAAGTCCTCGATCGCGCCCGCGACGTTTCCGAGACCTCGCCTCAGGGCGCCACGGGTACAGAGGGCCCAGGCGAAAGGGATCCCGTCCGACAGCCCGCGGTCAAACTCCTGCGCGGCGGCGGCGCGGTCGCCGTCGGCGTCCGAAGTCTCGACGAAGCCCCGGAGGTAGGCGGCCTCCCACCCCGGCTGCCCTCGGAGCATGCCCCGGGCCTCCGACCAATTCCGGCGATGGGCCAGGAGCGCACCCTGGGCCAGCGTCGCCACGAAGGGGTCGCCGCTCTGGGCGGCCGCCCGCAGCGCCGGCTCGGCCTCGTCGCCACGGAGGAATCCCGCTTCGAGCCGGAAGAACGCTTCCAGTCCCACGTAGAGGGTCGCGAGCGCCGCCTGAGGCTCGGTCGGCGGGATCGCGGTCCATTCCGCGCGCGCCTCCGGTCCCCGCTCGGAGGCCCAGAGCAAGAGTCCTCGCTCCAGCCGCCAGTCCTGCCGGCCGGGCTCTGCTTCGAGCGCCTCGCCGAGCAACCGGGCGGCTTCCCTCGGATCCGAGTGTCGCAGCGCCCTCGCCTTCGTCTGCAGCGGCTCCGCGGGGGAAGGGAGTCGCTCGACCGCGGCTCTCTCGACGGCGGCGTCGTCCGGTGTCCGCCTCGCGACCGCGAGCCCGGCGCCCAGCGCCGCCGCGATTCCCACGGCCGCGCCCGCCCAGGAGCGCCGACGTCCGGGCCGCGCCGCGCGAGGCCTCTCCCCCCGGCGCACCCTCTCGAGGTCATCCCGCAACGCACCCGCGTCCCGGTATCTCTCGCGGACCGCCTTCGCCAGGCAGACATGGATGATCCGCTCGACGCCCGCGGGT
The DNA here is from genome assembly GCA_022614695.1 of Planctomycetales bacterium. Taxonomy (GTDB): domain Bacteria; phylum Planctomycetota; class JAKEIC01; order JAKEIC01; family JAKEIC01; genus JAKEIC01. The sequence continues at coordinate 6,786 of JAKEIC010000200.1, forward strand.
ACGTCTCCCGCCAGCCGGCGGATGGGTGGCGCCCCCCCGAGCAACACCTTCCCGATGATCGCACCCGGGGAATCGCCGTCGAACGGAGGTCTCCCGGCCAACATCTCATGGAGGACGCATCCGAGAGACCAGGCGTCGGTCGCGGGCGTGAGGGAGGAGACCTCGCCCCGCGCCTGCTCGGGGGACATGTAGGTCGGGGTGCCCAGCGCCTGGCCAGACTTCGTGAGCTTCGACCCCGTCGAGAGGGACTTCGCCAGCCCGAAGTCCGTGAGGTATGGCCTGCTGCCCCCGCCGAGGCTGGGATCCATGCCGGCCCCCCGGAGTCCCAGCTTCCTGGGCGCGGCCGGGGCGGTCAAGTCGCCCCCACCCGTCAGGCGGTCCCCGCAACCTCGGCGACGAGCGTACGAAAAGCGCGGCTTCAGCTCGCGTCGGGGTCCCGCGCGGACGCGTCGGGTCGGCTCTGCGTGGAAGGCCTGCCCTGGCGGCCACTCGAGGTCGAGGTGGCCGCCGACGGCGCGCGGCACCGCCTGCAGCCACGGGATACCCCGTAGCTCACCCTCGGGGACCCGCGCCGCGCGGCGGATCCGCCCCGAGAGGGCGGAACGGCGGCGGCAGGTCTTCCCTCATTGGAGTGGCGGGCCAGGGATGCCGCCGTGGGAGGCAGCCGATGATCTCGGACACCCTTCGATGCAAGGCGTGCGGCTGGGCCTGTCTCGCCATGCTCGCCGCCGCTGTGATCGGCTGCACCGAGAAGAAGACCATCATCCAGCAGGGGCCCGCGGCCACCGCGCCGCCCCCGGTCGTGACCGCGGTCGGGCCCGCCTTCGGGCCGACGGCCGGCGGGACGGCCGTGACGCTCACCGGCTCGGCCTTCCAGACCGGCGCGACGGTGACGATCGGCGGGAGCGCGGCCACAAGCGTCGTCGTCATCTCCGCGACGCAACTGACCCCGGTGACCGTCGCCGGCACCGCCGGGGCTCGGACCGTAACCGTGACGAACCCGGACGGCCAATCGGGGGCGCTCGGATCCGGCTTCACCTACGGCACCCCGCCCGTAGGGCCGCCGGTCCTGACCAACGTCTCCCCCGCGTTCGGTCCGTTGGCCGGCGGGACGACCGTCACGCTCACGGGAGCCGCCTTCGTGAGCGGCGCGACCGTCACGATCGGGGGGAGCGCGGCCACGAGCGTCGTCTTCGCTTCCGCAACCCAGCTCACCGCCGTCAGCCCGGCGGGCACCGCCGGGGCGCAGACCGTCGTCGTCACCAACCCCGACACGCAGAGCGGGGCGCTGGGCGCGGGGTTCACGTACGGAACGGCCCCGGCGGGAGCGCCGGTGGTCACGAACGTCTCGCCCGCGTACGGTCCCCCGGCGGGCGGGACGGCAATCACGCTGTCGGGCACCAACTTCGCCACCGGGGCCACGGTGACGATCGGCGGGACGGCGGCGACCAGCGTCGTCCTCGTCTCGTCCACGCAGATCACCGCTGTCAGCCCGGCGGGCACCGCCGGGGCGCAGACGGTCGTCGTCACCGACCCGAGCGGGCTCGCGGGCTCGCTCGGGAACGGGTTCACCTACGGCCCCCCGCCGGCCCCCCCACCCGTCCTCACGGCCGTCGTCCCTTCCGCAGGCCCGGCCTCGGGCGGGACCGCCGTCACCTTGACCGGCTCCGCCTTCCAGAGTGGCGCGAGCGTCACGTTCGGGGGCGCGCCGGCGACGAGCGTGGTGTTCGTCTCGGCGACCCAGCTCACGGCGGTCAGCCCCGCGGGGAGCCTGGGGACGGTCACGGTCGTGGTCACGAACCCGGACACGCAGTCGGGCGCGCTCGGGCTCGGGTTCGCCTATGTGCCGCCGCCCGTGGTCGGCGCGGTCACGCCGGGGGCGGGAGGGACCGGAGGCGGGACGCGGATCACGATCACGGGCTCGGGCTTCCAGCCCGGCGCCGGGGTGACGATCGGCGGGGCGGCGGCGACGAGCGTCGTGACGATCTCGGCGACCCAACTGACCGCCGTCTCGCCGGCCGGCACCGTGGGGGCGCGGGCAGTGGTGGTCACGAATCCCGACACGCAATCCGGCACGCTCGCGGGCGGTTTCGCCTACACGAATCCTCCCGCGATCACGACGAACCTCGCGCCGTACCGGACGGTGGCCATCGGGGAGACGGTGCAGTTCACCGTGACGGCGACGGACCCTGACGGGGACGCCGTCGCCCTGCGGCTCCTCAACCCGCCCCCGGGCTGCAGCTTCGATCCCCTGGCCGGCATCGCGTCCCCGGGCACGGTGACCGTCCGGTGGACCGTGCCACCGGAGTGCGGCGGGCTGCGCTGGCTCCTCTTCCAGGCGAACGACACGCTCGCGCCGGCGCTCCGGACGACCACGGCGGTCCCGATCCAGGTGGTCGGCCCCGCGAGCCGCTCGGCCCTCGTGGTCGCGGACGTGACCGGGGACGGCGTCCTCGACGTCGTGGGCGGAGCGCGGGAGGCCGATGTCGGCGGGACGTCGGACACGGGCGCGGTCTACGTCTGGGCGGGCCAGGCGACGCCGTCCGGGACGCCGACCGCGACCCTGCGCGTCGCCGGCGCGGCCGTTGGCGACAGGCTCGGGACCGCGTCCGGCCAGGGGATCCAGTGCGCGGACGTGACGGGGGACGGGACACTCGACGTCGTGGTCGGCTCGTACGCCGCCGATGTCGGTGGGACGGCGAACACGGGTGCGGTGTACGTGTGGGCGGGCGGGAGCAGCCTCACCGGGACCGTGTCCCCGACCGCGACCCTGCGCGTTGCCGGGGCGGCGGCGGGGGACCAGCTCGGCGGCGCTTCCGGCCAGGGGATCCAGTGCGCTGACGTCACCGGGGACGGGACCCTCGACGTCGTCGTCGGAGCCTCGGCCGCCGACGTCGGCGGGACGGCGAACACGGGCGCGGTGTACGTGTGGGCGGGCGGCAGCGGCCTCACGGGCACGGTCTCCCCGAGCGCGACGCTGAGTGTCAGCGGCGCCGTCGCGAGCGACGCGCTCGGCTCGGCGACCGGCCAAGGGATCCAGTGCGCGGACGTGACGGGGGACGGGACGCTCGACCTCGTCGTCGGGGCGCAATTCGCCGACGTGGGCGGCACCGTGGACACCGGCGCCGTCTACGTCTGGGCCGGCGGCAGCGGCCTCACCGGGACCGTGGCCCCAACCGCGACGCTCACCGTCTCGGGGGCGGCCGCGAGCGACCAACTCGGGAATTCGCTCGGCCGGGCGATCCAGTGCGCGGACGTGACGGGGGACGGGACCCTCGACATCGTGGTCGGGGCGCGGCTCGCCGACGTGGGCGGCACCGCGGACACGGGGGCGGTGTACGTGTGGGCGGGCGGCAGCGGGCTCACGGGGACCGTCTCCCCGACGGCGACGCTCACCGTGACGGGGGCTGTCGCGAGCGACGAGATGGGGAATGCGTACGGCCAGCCGATCCAGTGCGCCGATGTGACCGGCGACGGGACGCTCGACGTCGTCGTCGCGGCGCGGCTCGCCAACGTGGGCGGCACCGTGGACACCGGGGCGGTGTATGTGTGGGCGGGGGGCAGCGGCCTCACCGGCACGCTCGCGCCAAGCGCGACGCTGAGCGTCACCGGGGCGACCGCCAGCGACCGGCTGGCCGAGGCGTCCGGCGAAGCGATGCTGTGCGTGGACGTGACCGGGGACGGGACCCTCGACCTCGTCGTCGGGGCGAGCCTCGCCGACATCGGCGGGACGGTGGACACGGGGGCGGTGTACGTATGGGCGGGCGGGAGCGGCCTCACGGGGAGCGTGGCCCCGACCGCGGCGCTGAGCGTCACCGGGGCCGTCGCGAGCGACCGGCTCGGCACGGCCGCCGGCCAGGGAATCCAGTGCGGGGACGTGACCGCGGACGGGATCTCGGACGTGGTCGTGGCAGCCCTGGTGGCGGACGTGGGCGGCACCGTGGACACGGGGGCGCTGTACGTGTGGGCGGGCGGGAGCGGCCTCACGGGGGCGCTCGCCCCGACCGCGACGCTGCGGGTCGCGGGGGCGGTCGCGGGCGACTCCCTCGGGCTCGCGTCGGGCCAAGGGTCCCAATTCGCCGAGGTGACCGGGGACGGGATCCTCGACGTCGTCGTCGGGGCGTACGCCGCCGACGTGGGCGGCGTGGCGGATGCGGGCGCCGTGTACGTCTGGGCGGGGGGGAGCAGCCTCACGGGCACGCCCTCCCCGAGCGCGACGCTGCTCGTTCCCGGAGCTGCCTCGGGCGACTTCCTCGGGCAGGCGGTCGGCCAGGCGATCCAGTGCGCGGACCTGACCGGGGACGGCATCCTCGACTTCGTCGTCGGCGCGCAGCTCGCCAACGTCGGCGGTACGACCAACCCCGGCGCGGTCTACCTCTGGGCGGGCGGGAGCGGACTCTCGGGCACTCTCGCCCCCACCGCGACCTTGCGCGTCGTCGGCGCGGCCCTGGGCGACCAGCTCGGGAGTGCCGCCGGCCAGGCCGTCCAGTGCGCGGACGTGAACGGGGACGGGACCCTCGACCTCGTCGTCGGCGCATCGAGCGCCAACGTCGGGGGGACGAACGACACTGGGGCCGTGTACGTCTGGACCGGGGGGGCCGGCCTCACGGCGACCGTGAGTCCGACGACCACCCTCGCCGTTCCCTCGGCGGTCGCGAGCGACGGCCTGGGAGGTTGAGGCGGGGACGGGTGCCGGTGGTCGGGTCGCGGCTCGGTAGCGAAGTAGCGCAGCTAGGCTCTGTCTGGAAATCCCATGCCTACTGCGGCGCGCGATCCCCGTCGCCCGGCTTCGTTACTCCTCCTTGGCGTACCTCTCCGTTGGTACGCCTTCGTCGTCGCGCCTCGCCGGGCTCGGGTCTCCCGCGCCTCGTGACGGCAGCGGATTACCAGACAGAGCCTAGAAGAGAGGATCGCCGGGCAGCCCCGATGCCTGCCTAATCCAGCGCGCCACGAGCTTCTCGTCGAGCGGGTCGTCCTCGTGGATGTGGAGGTAGCGCGTGTTTGGGTCCTTGGACTCGACGGGCGGGAGTGGACGCAGCGAGGTGCCGCGGAAGAAGGCCACCTTCACGTACTTCGTGAAGCAATGGAAGCTGAGGAACCAGCCCTGGCCCTCGATGCCGTAGAAGGGCGAGTTCCACCTCACGGCCTTGCGGGCGTCGGGCACGGTGCGCACGATGAGCGCGTCGAGGCGGCGGCCGACGTCGCGTTTCCAGCCCGGCATGGCCGCGATATAGGCCTGCACGGGGGCGTCGCCGTCGGCCTTCGCGATCTGGGGGTTGCCGCCCGCGAGGAGGGCCGGCGTCGCGGCCGCCGGGCGACTGCGGCGCGCTGAGGATCCGTTCAGGGCAACGGCGGCGCGGACGAGGGCCTTCAGCGCCTCCTCGTCAATCCTCTCGCCCTCGTGGAGGTCGATGGCGCGCCGGGCGTTGCCATCGAGGCTGGAGTTGAAGAGGCGCGAGGGGTCCTTCAGCGAGGCGCCCTTGAGGAAGGTCATCTTCACGACGTTCTTGTAGGTCTCGCCGGTGCAGATCAGCCCGTCGTGAGACCACACCGGGACGCCTCTCCATCTCCACTCCTCGACCACCTCGGGGTCTGCCTGCCTGATCAGGACGCGTAGCCGAGAGAGCGTCTTGCCCCGCCAGTCGCCCAGCTCCTCGATCCTCGCGTCTATCCGCTCAGAGGGAGACTCGCCTCTCGAGGGGCGCTTCTTCATGTCAACTCCACGTCTCGTGGGCGCCCTTCCGACTCAGCAAAGATGAGCCCATTGTAGCCACCCACGTCGAGAGTTGGAGAAAGACATGGACAGGGGACGTCCTCACGCCGGGTCCCGAGGCGGCTCGGGGGCGCCCGATCCCCGCCGAGGAGGCGGCCCGGCGCGGGCCTTCCGCGTTCGTCGGCCGCGCGGGTCACCGGCTCGCCGCCGGCAGAGCGCGGACCTCCGCGGGCTACTTTCCTCCCTCCGCGAGCCGCTTGAGGGCGTTGGCGAGGTTCTTCTCGACCGGGTCGCGGTGCGGCCAGGCGGGCGGGGCGACTTCGAGGGCCTTCTGGTAGTCCGGCAGGGCCCCGGCAATGTCGCCGAGGGCCCACTTCGAAGTGCCACGGTTGTTCCAGGCATCCGCGTCGCGGGGGTCCAGCTCGAGGGCGCGGTCGTAGTCGGACACGGCCCCGGCGAGGTCCCCGCGCGTCTGCCTCAGCACGGCCCGGTTGTACCAGGCTTTCACGTAGCGGGGGTGGAGCTCCAGGGCGCGGTCGTAGTCCGCCCGCGCGCCGGCGAAGTCCCGGAGCTCGCGCCGCGCGTTCCCGCGGGTGTTCCAGGGCTTCGGGTCCCGCGGGTCCAGCTCGATGGCGCGGTCCAGGTCGGCAGCCGCCCCCGCAGCGTCCCCGCTCTCGAGTTTTGCGAGGCCGCGATTGGACCAGGCCCCGGCGTACCGCGGGTCCAGCTCCAGGGCGCGGTCCAGGTCGGCGACGGCCCCGGCGAGGTCCCCAAGCCCGCGCTTCAGGTTGCCGCGGTTGCTCCAGGCCACCGCGAGCCGAGGGGACATCTCGACGGCGCGGTCGAAGTCCGCCACGGCCCCCGCGATGTCCCCGAGCGCCTGCTTCGCGTTCCCGCGGTTGCTCCAGGACTTCCCGTCCCGTGGGTCCACCTCGAGCGCGCGGGTCAAGTCCGCCAGCGCCCCGGCCGGGTCCCCGAGCTCCCGTCTCGTTGCGGCGCGGTTGTTCCAGGCCTCGACGAGCCGCGGGGCCAGATCGAGGGCGCGGTCCAGGTCCGCCATCGAGCCCGCGAGGTCGCCGAGGTTCCGCCGGGCGGCTCCGCGGTTGTTCAGCGCCCACGCGAAGGGGATCCCGGACGCGAGCGCGATCCCGTACTCCCGCTCGGCCAAGGACGGGTGCACCGCCTCGTCGCGGTCCTCGACGTAGCCCCGGATGAGATGCGCCTCCCAGCCCTCGACGTCGCGCAGGGCCTCACGGGCCCCCGCCCAGTCCTCATCCATCGCCAGGACCGCCGCGCGGGCGAGGCTCCCCGCGCGGCCGGTCGCCCCGGGCACGGCCACGAGGTGCGGGCGCGCCCGCTTCGCGTCCAGGCGCCAGAGCGCCTCGAGCCCCAGGAACAGCCGCGCCCACGGGCCCTCGGTGGAAGTCGGCGCGACCCGGCCCCACTCCTCGCGGGCTTCGGCATTCTGCCCGACCGCCCAGAGCAAGAGGCCCCTCTCGACCCGGAGGGCGTCCCGGGCGGGCTCCCGCTCGAGCACCTCGCGGAGGATCTTCGCCGCCCGCTGGGGGTCCGACTGCCGCAGGGCCCGAGCCTTCGCTGCGAGTGCCTGGACGGCCGAGGGTGCCGCGTCCACGGGGACTCGCGCGGGCGAATCGGCCCGGGGCCAGCGGGCGACGATGACCACGGCCGCCGCGCCGCCCAACAGCACGGGGATCACGGCCTTCCAGCGCGGTCCCCCCGGGAGTCGTGCCCGCGGCCTCTCGCCGCGCTGCACCCGGTCGAGGTCGTCGCGGAGCGTCGCGGCGTCCCGGTATCGGTCCGGGACCCGCTTCGCGAGGCAGACCGTCACGACCCGCTCGAGTCCTGCCGGGACGTCCCATCGCAGGGTCCGGAGTCTCGGCGGCTCCGCCAGGAGGGCGTTCCCGACCACTGCGGCGTCCGAGTCCGCCTCGAACGGCGACCGCCCCGTGAGCGTCTCGTAGAGGACGCAGCCCAGGCTCCAGACGTCCGCCGCGGATGTGAGCTTGGAGATCTCTCCGCGCGCCTGCTCCGGCGACATGTAGGCGGGGGTGCCGAGGGCCTGGCCGGTGCGGGTGAGACGGGACCCGGTCGCGACGGACTTGGCGAGACCGAAGTCCGCGAGGTGCGGCCTCCCCTCGCGGTCGAGCTCCGCATGGGTCTCGTAGGGCCCCGTCCGCATTGGCGCCCAGTCTACTTCCCGCCCCCCGCCGCGCGCCTGGCGCCGGCGGTCACTTTGTGGTACAAAGTCACCGTGCTCGCCCCCGCCGACGTGGTCGTGGTCGGCGCCTCGTTCGCGGGGCTCGCGTGCGCCCGGGCCGCCGCGGCGCGCGGGCTGCGGGTCGTCGTCCTCGAGCGGAAGCCCGACCCGGGAGCGGCGCCGCGGACGACGGGGCTCCTCGTGAAGGAGGCGGCCGAGGAGATCTCGGTCCCGCCCTCTCTCACGCGGACGATCGGGGGGGTGCGGCTGTACTCGCCGTCGCTCGCGTCGGTGGACCTCGATCGGCCCGGCTACTACTTCCTCGCGACCGACGTGCCGGGCCTCCTCCGCCGCCTGGCGGCCGACGCCGCCGCGTGCGGGGCGGAGGTCCTCTGCGGGACCCCCTACGCAGGGGCGCGGCTCGACGGCGACGGGGTCCGGCTCGACCCGCCCGGGATCCGCGCGCGGTTCCTGGTCGGGGCCGACGGCGCCCGGTCCCGGGTTGCCCGCGACTTCGGGCTCGGCGAGAACCGGGACTTCCTCGTCGGGGTCGAGGCGGAGTACGAGGGCGTGCGCGACCTCGCGGAGGACCGGCTGCACGTCTTCCTCGACTCGGAGCTGGCGCCGGGCTACATCGCTTGGGTGGTGCCGGGGGTCGGGATCACGCAGGTGGGGCTCGCCGCGCGAGTCCCCGCCCGCCCCCAGCTCGAGCCGCTCCTGCGGCGGGTCGGCCGGCTCTGCGACCTCTCGCGCGCCCGCCTCGTGGCGCGGCGCGGAGGGCCGATCCCCGTGGGGGGCCCCGTCCGCCCGTCCGCCCACGGCCCGGTGCTCCTCGCCGGCGACGCGGCCGGATGGGCGTCGCCGCTCACCGCAGGCGGCATCCACCACGCGCTGCGCCTCGGCCGGCGCGCGGGGCTCGCGATCGCCGACCATGCGCTGGCGCGGGGACCCGAACCGGCCGTCGCCCTCGCCGCGGAGCTGCCGCGATTCCGCTGGAAGCTCCTCCTGCGCCGGTCGCTCGACCTCCGGCCGCCGAACGCGGTGCTCGACGCGGCGCTCGGGAGCCGCGCCTTCCGCGCTTTCGCCCGGGCGGTGTTCTTCCACTCGCGGGGGCTCCTCTCCCCCGCGGCGTGGGGGAACATCGTGAGGGATCTCGCGGCCCGACGCGCTCCGGCTTAGACTCCCGGGGGATGAACCACGCCGTCGGCTGCTCGACCCGGGCCGACTCGACACAGGCCGTCTCCGAGGCGCTCGACCAGGCCCTCGCCGGCCTCGGGGCGGCCCCCGTCACGCTCGCGCTCCTCCTCGTCACGCACCAGCACCGGGACGCCTTCCCGCGGATCCTCGCCGAGATCCATCGGCGCGCGAGCCCGGCCGGTCTCGTCGGCTGCACCGGGGACGGGCTGATCTCGGGCGCCCGCGAGATCGAGGACGAGCCGGCGCTCACGCTCTGGCTCGCGAGCTGGCCGGGCGGAAGGGTCCGCACGTTCCGGCTCGAGTTCGAGCCCGTGGAGGGTGCAGACGAGGGGGGACGGTTCACGGGCTGGCACGAGCCGATGCCCGAGGTCTCGGAGAAGCCGACGTTCCTCCTCTTCCCCGAGCCGTTCACGAGCCCCGCCCACCTCCTCCTCGAGTGGCTGAACCGCGAGTACCCGGGCAGCGCCGCCTTCGGCGGGGTCGCGTCGGGCGGCTTCGGCCCCGGGCAGAACCGGGTCTTCGTGGACGAGGAGATCCACGACTCGGGGATCGCGGGGGCGATCGTGACGGGCGTGCGCGTCGAGACGATCGTCTCCCAGGGTTGCCGGCCGATCGGGAAGCCGTTCGTGATCACGAAGTCGGAGAAGAACGTCCTCCTCGGGCTCGGCGGGAAGCCGGCCTACGAGCAGCTCGTGGGGCTCTTCGAGTCGCTCGAGACCCACGACCGGGAACTCATGCAGCGCGCCCTGCACGTGGGCCAGGTCGTGGACGAGCGGCGCGAGACGTTCGCGCGCGGGGACCTGATCGTTCGGAACGTGATGGGGGTGGACCGCGAGTCGGGCGCTGTGGCCATCACGGAGGTGATCCGCCCTGGGCGGACGATTCAGTTCATGGTCCGCGACGCCGAGAGCGCGAAGGAGGACCTGCGCGCCCTCCTCAAGGCCCGGCGCGACCGGGGCGCCCTGCCCCCGGGCGCCGGCGCGATCCTCTGCTCCTGTAACGGCCGCGGCTCCCGGATGTTCGGCTCCCCCGACCAGGACTCGTCGGCCGTGGCCGAGACCTTCGCCGGGACCCCCCTGGCGGGCTTCTTCGCCGGCGGCGAGATCGGGCCCGTGGGGGGAAGGAACTTCCTCCACGGCTTCACGGCGAGCCTCGCGCTGTTCGTGCCGGAGTGACTCGCGGCGCGCGGGACTACCGCGGGCCCAGGCACTCGGCGTGGGGCTTGTACCCGGCCGCCTCGGCCTCCTCGCGCGTCGCGAACTCGACGCGGTTGTCCCGCCCGGGGAGACGCCGGCACCCGGGCGCATGCAGGACCCGGCTCTCCCGATTACCGACGAAGGGGCCGGGGGCCGCCGGGCGCGGGGCGCTTCCCGACCACATCCCCCGCCGCGCCTCCCGCGCCTCGCGCTCGAGGGCGAGGTAGCCCTCGCGCCGGGAGAACTCCTCGGGGAGGAACACGCGGGCCCATCCCGCTCGGACGAGCCGCGCGCCCACGTCCTCTCCGTCCCGGTGGACGTAGGCGAGCACGCGGCCGTAACGGTCGCGCCGGGAGGGGTCGCCCACGATCTCGACCTCCCGGCCGGTCAGCAGCTCCCGCGCGAACCGGGCCGCCTCCTCGCCGAAGGGCTGCTCGGGCTTGTGGGGGTTCCGCTTCTCGGGCGCGTCTATCCCGAGGAGGCGGACGAGACGGCGGCCCCCCGGCCCGTCGCGCGCATCGGGCCCGCCGAGGAACTCGGCCTCGATCGTGTCGGCGTCCACGACCGACGCGACGCGCGCGCGGGCCACGGGCTCGGCCTCCGCCGGGGAGGGCGGCGGGCGGGGCGCCGGCGCCGCGGGCCCCCGGAGCGCTACGGCTGCGGCGAGGACCAGCGCCCCGGCGACCGCCGCGCCCGCGAAGAGCTTCCGGCGGGGCCGGCCTCCGAGGGTCCGCGCGAGACGGCGGAGAGGCCCGGGCGCTCTCGCGAGGGGAGCCTTCCCGTCGAGCCACAGGTCGAAGTCCCGGACCAACTCCTCGGCCCGCGCGTAACGGTCGGCGGGGTCCTTCTCGAGGAGCTTCCGGCAGACGGCCGCGAGCCCCCGGTCCACCGTCGAGGCGAGGCTCCTCACGTCGGGCGCCGGCTCGTACACGACCCGGAAGACGACCGCGCTCGGGTTCCCGCCGTCGAAGGGGCCGCGCCCCGCGAGGAGCCGGAAGAGGACCGACCCGAGCGAGAAGAGGTCGCTCCGCGCGTCGAGCCGGTCGAGCCGGCCCTCCGCCTGCTCCGGGGACATGTAGCCCGGGGTCCCGAGGATCTCGCCCTCGCGCGTGAGGCCCGTCCCCTCGGCCTCGACGGCCCGGGCGAGCCCGAAGTCGGTGACGTGGGGGACGCCGTTGCGGTCCACGAGGACGTTCGTCGGCTTCAGGTCCCGGTGGACGATCCCGCAGGCGTGGGCGTGGGCGAGGGCCTCGGCGATGCGGCGGACCATCTGGACCGCGCGCCGCGGGGTGAGGTCCACCTCATCGGCCCACTCGTCGAGGGTGACGCCCTCGACGAAGTCGAGCGCGACCCAGGGCTCCGGGGCGGCGAGGTCCGAGTCCACCAGCCGGACGAGCCCCGGGTGGTCGAACGTGCGCATCGCCGCCGCCTCGCGGGCGAACCGGGTGCGCGCGGCCTCCGACGCCTCGTATCCGCCGAGGAGCCTCTTCAGCGCGACGATCCGGCCCGTCTCCCGGTGACGCGCGCGCCAGACGCTGCCCATGCCGCCGCTCCCCACCTTCTCGAGCGGCTCGTACGGCCCCTGGGAGCCGGCGGGTGCGGGGGGAGGAACCACGGCGCGCGAGGATAGCGCGGTTCGGGCGGCCTTCCAGGGGAGGGGGGAGCGGAGAAACGCGGGCGTTCACGGCGGCCGCCCCCGGCCGCCGTCCTCCGGCCCCTACCTCCCCTTGCCATCCTTCCCCGCCCCCGCCCCCTCAGCCGTCCGGTCCTCCGCATCCCGCGTGTAGGCGACGTAGCCGAGGCACATCTCGTCGGTCGTCTGCTCGCCCCAGCGGACGTCCTTCGGAGGGCGGTTCGGGTTGTTGGGGTTCTTCTCCGAGTTGTCGTACCACATGTCGAGGCGGATCCGCGTCCCCTCGGGGAGCTTCAGCGGATCGCGGAAGAGGTAGAAGTCCTGCCAGTTGAAGTCCCAGTCGGGGATGTGGACGAGGGTGCGCTTCTGGCCGTCCGGCAGCTCGGCCTCGATCCGGGCCTCGCGGCCGAGGAGGTGCATGTGAGGCATGACGAAGAGGGCCGTCGCGGCCTCGCGGACCCTCGTCCGCGCGGTGACCTGGTGTCGCTCGGCCCCCGCCGGGATCCGGAAGGTCGGGTTCACGATCTCGAAGATCCGGAGGCGCTTCTTCACCGGCGCCTTCGCCAGGTGGAGCCCGATCGAGGTGTGGTCCTTCTCCGGGCGCCCGTTCTTGTGGTAGTGGACCTCGAGGACGATCCGCGCCCCCTTCGGCAGGAGCCGGCCTACGCCCTCCGGCAGGCGCACGGGCATCACCCCGGGCGCCCAGCCGCTCATCTCGCCCGAGGGCTGGAAGCCGGGGCCCGTCCCCTGCGAGCGATAGCCCGGAGCCGGGTCGGCCCCGTCGCGGAGTGCCGAGATCCCCGACGTGTCCACGTAGGCGATCACGTGGTGGACCACGCGCAGGTTCCCGGGCCGCACCTCGACGGCCGAGACCCACGCGTCCTCGGGAAGGCTCGTCTCGAGCGGGAAGCAGCGGTACTCGTCCGGCCCCCGCGCCGGGACGTCGTACTCGGGGGCCGTGAGGACCACGTCGGGCTCACCGATCATCCACCCCTCCGGGAACTTCCGGGGCGGCGGGACCGCGCCCGCGTCCCCGAGCGGCGCCCCGCCGGCGACCCAGCGCGCGATCGTCTCGATCTCTCCGTCCGGGAGGCGCCGCTCCCCGTGGAAGTCGCCGAGGTTTGCCGGCTTCCACGGCGGCATCGAGCGCGAGGCGGTGGCGCGCCGGATGTCGCGCGCGTGGCGCCGCGCGCTCTCGAACGAGTCGAGGGCGAACGGAGCGACCTGGCCCGGCCGGTGGCAGGCGACGCAGTGGGCGTCGAGGATGGCCGCGACCCGGCCCGCGTACGTGGGCGTCTCGCCGCTCTCCGCGCCGCCGGCCGCCGGGAGCGCGCGCTGGACGGCGCACCCGGCCACGGGGGTCTCGGCCGGCGCCGGCTCGCCTCCCGCGAGGACCGCCTCGATCGCGTCCCGGAGGAACGGGCGCCGCGAGAGCTCCTCCATCTTGTGGTCGTCCACGGCGCCGCGGTAGCGGACGCGGCGGGAGGCGTCGAGCAGGATCGCGGTGGGCACCGACTCGACCCGGAGCCGATCGGCGAGCTTCTGGTCGCGATCCAGGAGGACCGGGAACGGGAGCGCGGACGCCTTCGCGTGCGCGGCGATCGCCTCGGGGCTCTCGAGCGCATGCGGGTTCACGCCGAAGAACGCGACTCCCTTCACAGCGTAGGCTCCGTGCAGCGCGGCAACCCTACCGAGGTAGCGCGTCACCATCGGGCATTCCGTACCGAGGAAGAAGAGGACCGTCGCCCGGGTGCCCTCGGGGCCGGCGAGCCGGTGCGTCGCGCCCCCCGGGTCCGGCAGCGCGAGGTCGGGGACCGGTTCGCTCCCCGGAGTGTCCCCGGCCGACGCGACGCCCAGGAGCGAGGCGGCGAGCGCCGCCCCCACGACCGCCTTGCTCATGCCGTTCCCCATCGCCCCTCCTACCGGTCCTTGCTACTTCTTCTTCCCGAGCGTCTCGCGGACCTTCCTCGAGAGGGTCTCCGGCGCGAGCGGCTTCTCGACGAGCGGCACGCCCTTCCCGAGCACCCAGCGGCGCTGGCTCGCGCTCGGGGCGTAGCCCGACATGTAGACCACGCGGATCCCCGGCTTCTTCTCGGCGAGCCTCTGCGCGAGGTCGGGCCCCGACCCCCGCCGGGAGACCACGTCGGTGAGCACGAGGTGGATCGGGCCCTCGCGGCTGCCGCAGAGCGCCACCGCCTCGTCGGCCCCACCCGCCTCGAGGACCTCGTAGCCATTCAGCTCGAGGACGCGCCGGGCGAGCGCCCGCACCGAGGGCTCATCGTCCACGACGAGGACCGTCTCGCCGGGGCCGGACGGGGCGGCGGCCGAAGCCGCCGCCTCCGGCGCGCCGGGCGCCTCGGCCGGCGCGGCGGGTCTCACCACGTCGGACGCGGCCTCGACGTGCGGGAACCAGACCCGGAAGGTCGTCCCCTTCCCCGGCTCGCTCTCGACGCGGATGTCCCCCCCGCTCTGCTTCACGATCCCGAAGACGGCCGAGAGGCCGAGCCCGGCGGCCATCGCCGGGTCCTTCGTCGTGAAGAAGGGCTCGAAGGCCCGCTCGAGCACCTCGGGCGGCATCCCGACGCCCACGTCGGCGATCGTGAGGACGGCGTGGGGGCCGGCGGCGAGCCCGTCGTGGTCCGCCGCCCGCGCCTCGTCGAGGACCTCGACCCCCGTCGAGAGCGTGAGGGTTCCCCCGTCGGGCATCGCGTCGTTGGCGTTGGCGGAGAGGTTCAGCACGGCCTGCTCGAGCTGCCCCCGGTCGGCGCGGACCCGCGGGTTCCCGGGGTCCTTCTTCAGGACCAGGACCACTTCCTCGCCCAGCACGTGCCGGAGAGTCGCCTCCATCTCGTCGAGCGCCGCGTTCAGGTCGAGGACGCGCGGCTGGAGCACCTGCTTGCGGGTGAAGGCGAGGAGCTGGCGGACGAGCGCGGTCGCCCGCGCCCCCGCGCGGCGGATCTCCTCGATCTCGACCCGCAGCGGGTCGCCCGCCGGGAGGCGGCGCAGGAGCAGCTCCCCGTACCCCGTGATGGCCGTGAGGAGGTTCCCGAAGTCGTGGACGATCCCGCCCGCCAGCCGTCCGACCGCCTCCATCTTCTGGGTCCGGACGAGCTGGGCCTCGAGCCGCTTCTGCTGGGTGATGTCCCGGCCGACGGCGACGATCGCCACGACCACTCCCTCGGGGTTCCGGACGGGGGAGAGCAGGCTCTCGAAGCGGGCCGGGCCCTGCGGCCCCTGGATCTCCCACTCGTAGAGGACGGTCTCGCCGGCGAGGGCCCGGGCGTTCGCCTCCTCATGGACCATCGCGGCCTCGGGCTCGAAGATCTCGCGGGCGGTCCGGCCGATGAACTGCTCCGGGACGTAGCCGAACCGGCCGACCCAGCGGCCGAGCAGCTTCACGTGGCGCTGCTCGCGGTCGAGGACGAAGACGGCGTCCTCCATCGAGTCGAGGATCCCCCGGAGGTGCTCAGGGGACAGCTCGACGCCGCTCCCGGGCTTCTTGGGCTTGTCCTCTCCCATGGGGGCTCGCGCGGGCGCGCGGTTGCCCGGATTCTAGCGGGCCGGGCTCCGGACGGCACGGCTTTAAGGAGCCGCCGCATCGAGCGCGGCGCGGGACGCCCCGAGGACCGCGTCCGACCCGATCGCCTCCATGCAGAAGTGGCGCTCGCGGAAGCAGGCGGGCCGCTTGCATCCGTAGCAGTCGGGGTTGATGCCTTGGAGGACCGCGAGACCGGCCCCGGCCGGGGCCCAGATCCGCGGGTCCCCCGGGCCGAAGAGGGCGACGACGCTCGTGCCGACGGCCGCGGCGAGGTGCGTCGCCCCCGTGTCGAGCGACACGAGGAGGGCCGCGCGAGCGAGGATCGCCGCGTACTCGACGAGCGACGTCCGGCCGGAGAGGTCGAGGGCGCCGGGGACCGCCTGGAGGAGCGGCGCGACGTGGTGCCGGTCGGCGACGGCGCCGGCGACGGCGAGGCGGGTCGCCGGCGAGGCGGCGAGGGCCCTGGCGACCTCCCGCCAGCGCGCGGGGTCCCAGAGCTTCGCCGACTCGGCGCCGGGGTGGAGGACCACCAGCCGGTCGCCCTCCCGGAGGCCGGCCTCGCGCAGGAGCGCTTCGGCCCGGGCCCGGGCCGCCTCGGGCAGCCGGAGCCGGGGGACGGCATCGGCGGGGACCGGGAGTCCCGCCCCCGCCAGCAGGTCGAGCCAGAAGCGCGCCTGCGGCCGGGGCTCGAGGCCCCGGTACTCCCAGACGGGCCGGTTCACCCAGGCGGGGGCGGGGACCGTATCCGTGAGGAGGAAGCCGCGCCCGCCGTCGTCGTAGCCGAGCGTGCGGCCGGCTCCCGTGCGCCGGGCGGCCCACGTCGTCCCGAACCGGAACCCGAAGACGACGGCGAGGTCGGGGCGCGCCGGGAGCGCGGCGCGCAGCTCCCGGGCCGACGACGCCGCGACGGTCCGGTCGGGAGCCTCGAAGGCCGCGCCCAGCTCCGCCACCGCGGGACGGAGCGCGAGCGTGAGCCGGGCATCGGGGTAGGCCGCCTTGAGCGCCCGGAGCGCCGGCTCGGTCGCGACGGCGTCGCCGATCCGGAGCGGCGAGAAGGCGAGCACCTCGCGGGGGCGAAGGTCCCGGAGCGGCGGGAGTCCGCCGCGCGGCCGGAGGGTCCTGTAGACCCGTCCCAACGCCCGCAACGCCGCGCTCCCGACGGTGCGGCGCCAGCCCATGGCCCAGGATCATAGGTCCGACGCGGCGACACGGCGACGCGGCGACTAGAATCCCCCTCCCATGTCCGGCGACTCGCCGAGGAAGAAGGTGCGCATGAATGCGTGGGGACTCCTCGCGCCCGGGGCGATCCTGCTCGCGCTCGTGATCGTCGCGGCGGCGCGCGAGGGCGGCCGCGGGATCGCGGGCGGGTTCGGCGAGGCGGGGGGGCTCTTCCTCCGGGTCCTCCCGAACCTCGCGATCGGGTTCACGCTGGCGGGCTTCCTCACCTACCTCCTGCCCCAGTCGCTCGTCGCCGGCTGGATGGGAGAGGGCTCGGGGGGGCGCGGGCTCCTCGTCGGGACCGTGGCCGGTGCCCTCACGCCCGGCGGGCCGTTCACGCACTTTCCCATCCTCGCGTCGCTGATCGTGAAGGGCGCCGCGGTCGGGCCCGTCTGCGCCTACATCGCCGCCTGGGCGCTCATCGGGGTCCACCGGATCCTGATCTGGGAGGCGCCGATCCTCGGCTGGCAGTTCGTGCTGGTGCGGGTCGCGGCGTGCGCGGTCTTCCCGCCGCTCGCGGGGCTGCTCGCGCAGGCGATCGCCGCCGTGGCGCAGTTCCGTCCGAACGGACCGGTGGGCGGGGCGTGACGGGGGGCCACCTCCCCGTCCTCCTCCACGAAGTCCTGCGCGTCCTCGGGCCGCAGGCCGGCGAGGTCGCCGTGGACGCGACGGTGGGGCTCGGGGGGCATGCAGCCGAGATCGCGCGACGGATCGCGCCGGGGGGGACCCTCCTCGGGACGGACCTCGATCCGGGGAACCTCGCGTCGGCCGGGCGGCGGATCGGGAGCCCGGCCGGGGTCCGCCTGGTCCTCGTCCACGAGAACTTCGCCGCTCTCCCGCGGGCGCTCGCCGAGGCAGGGCTCGACGCCGCGGACGTGGTCCTCGCCGACCTCGGCGTCGCGAGCCCGCACTTGGACGACCCGGCGCGCGGGTTCTCGTACCGGAAACCGGGGCCGCTCGACATGCGGCTGGACCCGACCCGCGGGAGGACGGCGGCCGAGCTGCTCGCGACGATCCCGGAGCCCGAGCTGGCGCGCGCCCTGCAGGACCTGGGGGACGAGGAGGACGCCGATGCCGTCGCCCGCGAGATCGTCGCGCGACGCGCCCGCGCCCCGATCGAGACGACCGAGGATCTCGTCCTGGCCGTGTGCCGGGCCCGGGAATTCACGCTGGTCCGGGCCGCCGGGGCGAAGCTCCACCCGGCGGCGCGGACGTTCCAGGCCCTCCGGATGCTCGTGAACCGCGAGATACCGAACCTCGAGCGGCTCCTCGCCGCGCTCCCGCACGTCCTCCGCCCCGGCGGGCGAGCCGCCGTCCTCTCGTTCCACAGCGGCGAGGACCGACTCGTGAAGCGCGCGTTCAGGGAAGGACTCGAGACGGGCCTCTACTCCGGCGGAAGCGACGAACCGATCCGGCCCTCGGCCGAGGAGTCCCGCCGCAATCCCCGCGCGCGCGCCGCGAAGCTCCGCTGGGTCCGGCGGGCCCCGATGGCCGGGGCGGCGGAGGCGGGGTAGACTCGGCGGCCCATGGCCGCGGCGAGACGGGTCGGGGTCCTCGCGCTGGTCGCGGCGCTCGCGGGGGGCACCGCGGCGGCGGGCTGCCGCAAGAGGGACCGCTCCTCGGAGGCGGCCCCGCCCGCGCCGCCGCCCCCGACCGTCGCCCTCACTTCGGTCTCGCCATCGTCGGGCCCGATCGCGGGCGGGACCCTGGTCACGCTCGCGGGGACGGGCTTCCAGGCCGGGGCGACCGTCTCGTTCGGCGGCTCTCCCGCCACGTCGTTGACGGTCGTCTCGTCCACCCAGATCACGTGCGTGACCCCGCCCGGCCCGGTCGGCCCCGCGAGCGTCACCGTCGTGAATCCCGACGCGACATCGGCGACCCTCGCGAACGGGTTCACCTACGTCGGCCCGGCGCCGACGCTCGCGTTCGTCGCGCCGACCGCCGGGCCCGCCGCCGGCGGGGCGACCGTGTACCTCACCGGGACGAACTTCGCGGCGGGCGCGACGGTCTCGATCGGAGGCGCAGCGGCCACGGTCGTGTCGGTCACGCCCACCACGATCCGGGCCGTGACGGGAGCGGGCTCGCTGGGGACCCAGTCCGTCACCGTGACGAACCCCGACTCCCAGGCCGCGACTCTCGCCTCGGCCTACACCTACTGGGGCGCCGGGCTCTCGGTCTCGTCGCTCTCCCCGACCTCGGGCCCGAACACGGGCGGGACGACGATCACGGTCACGGGGAGCGGCTTCGTCTCCGGGGCGATCCTCGAGGTCGGGGGAGTCGCCGCGACCGCCGTCACCGTCCTCTCCTCGACGCAGATCCGCGGGACGACCGCCGCGCTCAACCCCTTCGGCCCCTACCTCGTGGGGCCCGTGAACGTGGGGGTCCGCAACCCCGACGCGCAGGGCGCCGTCCTCGTGAACGGGTTCAACGCCCTCGGGACGGCGCCGAGCCTCTCGTCGCTCGCTCCGACCTCGGGGTCCACGGGCGGCGGAACCCTCGTGACGCTCACCGGGACGGGGTTCGACCCGGTCGAGGACGGGGGCTTCTCCACCTCGTCGGTCTCGTTCGGGAGCAACGCGGCGACCTTCGTGAACGTCGCCTCGACCACGACGATCACCTGCTGGACCCCGGCCGGCGCGGCCGGCGCGGTGAACGTGACCGTCACGAACGCCGACGGGCAGGCCTCGACGGTCGCGAGCGGGTACACCTACGTCGCGGGGCCCGGGATCTCGTCGGTCTCGCCGGCCGGCGGCCCGGGCTCGGGCGGGACGACGATCACGATCTCGGGGACGGGCTTCGCGGCCGGGGCGACCGTGACCGTCGGGGGAGCGATCGCGACCTCGGTCGCGATCGCTAGTTCCAGCTCGATCACGTGCGTCACGCCCGCGGGGACGCCCGGCACGGTCCATGTCACGGTGACGAACCCGGGGCCCGTCTCGACGACCCTCCCCTTCGGGTTCGCCTACGCGAACGGCGTGAACGCGCAGACGGCGCCTTACGTCTTCGACACCTCGGCCGGTATGGACTGCCGCCGACGCTGGTACGTGAACATGAACCTCGCGAGCTTCCTCAAGGACCTCCAGAACCGCGGGCTCCAGTCGTGGGGGAGCCCGGGCGACACGACGGCCCCCCCGGCCCCGCTCCCGCTCGTGGACCAGTACGCCCTCGACTGGATGCGGGCCTACGTCCTGCGCACGATCTCGGTCGTCTACGGGCGGAACCCCGACGGGAGCCGGGTCTCCGGCGCGAGCATCCAGATCTCGTTCGTCGGGCTGCCCCCGGCGACGGGCTCGCGCGGCTGCGGGACGCCGTCCACCGGCTGGAGCGAGATCTGCTGCGGCGGCTGCAACCCGCAGGGGAGCGGGGGCCCCCACCCCTCCGCGAGCCAGGCCTCGTGCGGCGGCGGGGCGATCGGGCGCGCCCACTTCGACAACTCCGACACGCTCCCGTGCAACTCCTACGGCGAGTGGACCTGCAACGGGGTCTACCAGGGCTGCTCCGGGTGCTCCGTGGACATGGGCGTCTTCACGGCGAACATCGGGAACGGCTGGGCGTCCTCCCTCTCGCCCGCCCTCTCCTCGACCGACCAGCAGTACCTCGACGGGACGACGACCTCGGGCGCGCGCTACAACGCGGTCCACTCCTTCCTGCAGCAGTTCGCCCGCCGGATCGCGTTCGTCACGGCCCACGAGATCGGCCACGACGTGGGACTCTCGGCCAGCGCCGCGCGGGGTCCCTGCACGATCAACCTGACCTCGGGCCAGTGCGGGGCGACGGCGGGCCACAACTCGTGCTGCTCGACGAACCTGATGGCCCCCGGGCTCCCGCTCTCGGGGACGTTCACCGACTTCACGCGCGCCCTCGACGGGAACCCGGCCGGTCCGAGCGCGGGCGCCGGCTGCTCGGCGACGGGCGCCTCGGCGTGGGCGGTCCTGCAGGCGTATTTGGGCGTCTCGCCGTAGGGCCGGATCACGCTCACGGCGCGAGGCTCTCTCGTCCCCCCGGGATCGTGAAGCCTTGCCCGGGAAGCCGCTCGAGTAGCTCTCTCCTCGCCCGATCCGAGAGGGCGAGCCCCGGGGGATTGCCCGGGAGTATCCGGACGATCCCCATCTCCGCGAGAGGCCCGGCGATCCGCGGGGCGTCGAGATCGGGACGCTCGGCCTCGAGCTCGGCGAAGGAGACGCGTCGCGGACGGACGAGGAGCAGGCGCAGGAGCTCGGGAGCCCCGCACTCGTCGAGGGGGGGCGGGCGGACCCCGCGGCGGAGCATCCCCCAGCCGTCGCACACCCAGTCGGGCCCGCCCAGGAGGAGCCCCGTGATCATCTTCAGGAGCGAGCGGAGGGTCTCCGGGGCGAGCGGGTTGATGTTGCTCGCAGCCCCTGTCCCGAGCCAGCCTACCGGGAGCCCTCCCGCGAGCCCGGCGGCGGCCGCCCCGGGAGCTTCGAGCGTGACGATCTCGTCCGAAACTCCGGCGGTCGTGAACTCGTAGCGTTCGAGCTCGCGTCGATCCGCCCCCCTCCGCGCCAGCCAGAGCGCGGCGAGGAGTGCGGCCGCGCCCCCGCACGAGGCCCAGAACGGCACGGAGCTGCGCACCCCGCGGGAATGGCAAGGGCGACCGACGTGAAACCCCAGAAGAGGATCCCTCCGGCCATCGTGGCCGCGCCCTCCACGATCGCCTCTGAGGCCGAGGATCGCCGTTCCTTGCCAAGCCAGTCCCGGATCGCGTCCACCCTCGGCGGGATCGCAACGCCTATGCCGGCCGGCGGCCGCCGGGACCCGACCGCCAGGCGGGCCGTAGTGGCGGCAGGCGCCCCCAGTAGGCGATCCCCGCCGTCTCCGTGCGATAATGCGTCCGTGGCCGGGGTCCATCCGTTCGACACCTACTTGCTCGACCGCGACGAGGATTCGGACATCCGCGTCGCCGAGGCGGCGCTCCTCTTCGCCCGCGACCGGTACCCGGGGCTCGAGCCGGCGCCCTACCTCCGGCGTCTCGATGCGCTCGCCGAGCGGGTCGGCCGCCTCGGCGCCAGCTCCCCGGAGGACCGGGCGGCCGCGCTCCGGCAGGTCCTGGTCGAGGAGGAGGGCTTCGAGGGGAACCGGCGGCGCTACTACGACCCGGCGAACAGCTACTTGAACGCGGTCCTCGACCGCAAGCTCGGGATCCCAATCTCGCTCTCCGCCGTCTGGCTCGACGTCGCGCACCAGATCGGGTGGCCCTTCGCCGGCGTCGGGCTCCCCGGCCACTTCGTGATCGGGGTCTCCGACGGCTCGGCCGACCTCTGGGTGGACCCCTTCGGCGGCGGGAGGGCCCTCGGCCGGGCCGCCTGCGAGAAGCTCGTGGCCCGGGCCATCGGCCGGTCCCGCAAGCTCCCCGACGAGGCCTTCGAGACCGTCCCGAACCGGCTCGTCCTCACCCGGATGCTGAACAACCTGCGGCTCCTCTACCTCGAGCGCGGACACTGGCACGACGCCGCGTGCGCGATCGAAGGGCTGCTCGCGATCCACCCCGACTCCGATGAGCTGCGCCAGGATCTGCGGACGGCTCGCGTGCGGCACGCGGGGCTGAACTAGGCACGGGGGGCACGGGTGAGGCACCTCCTCCTCGCGCTCCTGCTCGCGCCCGCGGCGGCCGCCGGCTGCCGGAGGCCGCTCCCGCCGCCCCCGCTGCCGCCTGCGCCAACGCCGGCGCCCTCGCCCGGGGCGGACTGGCTCGAGACCTCGCCGCTTCGCGCGGCGATGCGCTCGATGTGGCTCGACTGCGGGGCCGTCCTCTCGGCCGCGGCGGACCCGGACGGCACCTCGGCCGACGAGATCGAGTGCGCGGCCCGGGACGTCGCCCGCAAGGCGGGCCGGGCCGAGGCGCTCTGGAGGGCCGTCGAGTCGGAGGCGGGACGGCTCGCCCTCGCCGCCCGATGGGAGCCGCGGGAGCGCACGGCCGACCGGCGCGAGCGGCTCTCCACGGCCTGCTGCGACTGCCACGTCGAGTACTGGCCCGGGCGTCTGCGCGGGATGACGCCCGGGGTCCTCCGGGCCTGGGCGCGCGGCACCGTGTCCGCGGCGGACGGCGAGGAGAGCCCCCCGCTCGCCCCCGATCCGAACCCCGTCCAGGAAGCGATGCGGGAGCTCCTGGCGGCGCTCTCCGACTTCGACTCGAGGCTCGGGGCCGGCGACGCGGACGGGGCGGCGTCGGTCGCCGCCTCGGTCGAGCGCCGGTCCCGGGAGCAGGCGGAGGCTTGGGCCGGGCTCCGGGCCTCGGCCGAGGCGCTCACCGAGCGGGCCCGGACCGAGCCGACCGGGGACTTCCGCGGACCCTACGAGACGATGGCCGGGCACTGCCGGTCCTGCCACGCCTCCTCGGTCCGCGACCTCCGCGAGCCGCTCAATCCGCCCCGCTGGAGGTAGCCGGGACCTCCCGGCGACCGGACGCATGCCGCTTGCCCAACTCGAGAGCGTCGCCAAGGCCTTCGGGGCCCAGAGAGTCCTCGAGGGAGCCTCGATGGAGGTGGACGAGGACGAGCGCGTGGGTCTGATCGGCGCGAACGGGTCGGGAAAAACCTCGATCCTGCGGCTGCTCGCCGGGGAGATCGAGCCCGAGGCGGGGAACGTCGTCCGGCGGAAGGGCCTCCGCGTGGGCTACCTCCCGCAGGTGCCCGACTTCGCGCCGGGGAACGACGTCCTCTCGGAGGCGCTCCGCGTCTTCGACGAGGTCCGCCGGATCGAGACGAGGCTCCGGGCGCTCGAGCACGAGATGGCCGCGCCGCGGGACGACGCGCACTTGAGGTCCCTCCTCTCCGAGCACGGGAGGCTGCAGGAGGACTACGACCGCCGGGAGGGCTGGCGGACCGAAGGGCTCGCCGAGGCGGCCCTCATGGGCCTCGGGCTCGGCGCCGCCGACCTCGGGAAGGACGTGGGCGCCCTCTCGGGCGGCGAGAAGAACCGGCTGGCGCTCGCGAAGGTCCTGCTCGCCCGGCCCGACCTCCTCCTCCTCGACGAGCCGACGAACTTCCTCGACCTCGCCGCGACCGAGTGGCTCGAGGAGTTCCTGCTCGGGGCCCGGGAAGCGCTCCTCCTCGTCACCCACGACCGGCGCCTCCTCGACCGCGTCGCGACGCGCATCGTCGAGGTCGAGCGCGGCCGCTGCGCGAGCTACCCCGGGAACTTCTCCGCCTACGCCGTGCAGAAGGCCGAGCGGACGCTGGCCGCGCGGCGGGCCTACGAGAAGCAGAAGGCCTGGCTCGACCACCAGGAGGAGTACATCCGCCGGAGCATCGGCGGCCAGGACGGTTACGTCGCCTACGGCCGGCGCAAGCGCCTCGAGCGGGTCGAGCGGCTCGAGGCGCCCCGCGAGGAGCGCGAGGTGTCGCTCTCGCTCGGCCAGGGGGCGACCCAGTCCGGGTTCCTGGTCCTCGAGACCACCGACTTCGCGAAGTCGCTCGGGGGGCGAGAGCTCTTCTCGGGGCTCTCCCTCCGGCTCGAGCGCAGCGAGAGGCTCGGCATCGTCGGCCCGAACGGCTCCGGGAAGACGACCCTCCTCCGGATCCTGCGGGGCGACCTCGCTCCCGACGCGGGCTCGTTCCGGTTCGGCGCGAACGTGGCGATGGCGGTCTACGACCAGGAGCACCGGGACCTCGACCTCGGGGCCACGGGGATCGAGAACATCCGCGCCGTCGCCCCCCGCTGGGCGGAGGAGCAGGTGCGCTCCTGGCTCGGGCGGTTCCTCCTCGGCGAGGACCTCGCCGAGAAGGCGGCCTCGGCTCTCTCCGGCGGCGAGCGGAGCCGCCTCGCGCTCGCGCGGATGATCGTGTCGCCCGCGAACCTCCTCCTGCTCGACGAGCCCACGAACCACCTCGACGTCTCGGCGCGGGGCGCGCTCGAGGAAGCGCTCGAGGACTGGCCCGGGACGCTGGTCGTCGTCTCGCACGACCGGTTCCTCCTGGACCGGCTCGCCACGAGGCTCCTCCTCCTCGGGCCGGGCGGCCCGCGCCTCTTCCCGGGGAACTGGTCGGAGTGGGTGGAGAAGAGGCGGGCGGAGGAGAGGGCCAAGGCACCGAAGGCCCCGGCCCCGCCGGCGGCGAGGTCCGCGCGAGCCCCGAAGTCCCCCCCGAAGCCACCGCCCGGGAAGCCCGCGCGGAAGCGCCGCCCCGTCGAGGCGATCGAGAAGGAGATCATCGCCCGCGAGGAGGCGATCGCGCGCCTCCACGCCGAGATGGCGCTCGAGGAGAATTGCCGGGACGGGGAGAAGATGCGGGCCCTCAAGTCGGAGCTGGACGCGGCCCAGGCGGCTCTCCGTAACCTCGAGTGGGAGTGGGGGGAGCAGGCGAGGTAGCAGCACCCGACACGGCGATCTGCAAGATCGGATGGGGCTCCGTGACATGTGGAGGAAGGGAAGGAGCATGAACAGGTTCGCTACCGCCGCGCTCGCCGCTGCGCTCGGCGCGGGGACGGGCTGCCGGCTCGCGGAGCGGAAGTACTGGAACTTCCCGGTCACGAGCCAGTTCCTCGCCGAGGAGGACGTGGGGGGCGGGAACGCGATCGGGGTCGCCGCGATCCTCGCGCTCGGCGGGATCGTGGACGTGGTGATCCTGCCGGTCACCGCGGTCCACGACCTGATCGCGCTGCTCTTCCTCGAGGACCAGGGGCCGCTCCGGCGGCGCCCGCCCGAAGGGAGGATCCGATGAGCGTCCTCAAGTCGTTCTCCGCCGAGGTGGCGGTGCTCGTCGAGCGCGTGGGCCCGGCCGTGCTGCACGTCCGCACCGCCGTGGACCCCGACGACCCGGAACGCGGAGGGAGGGGTTCGGGGGTCGCCACCGGTTCGGGGGTCCTCATCGCCCCGGACGGGTACGCGCTCACGAACAGCCATGTCGTCCGGGGCGCCGTCGGAGTCGAGGCGGCCCTCGCCGACGGGCGCGTCGTGGTCGCCGACGTGGTCGGGGACGACCCGGCGACCGACCTGGCGCTCCTCCGGCTCTCGACCGAGGAGAAGACCCCCCACGTCGCCCTCGGCGACTCGAACGCCCTCCGGGTCGGCGACTTCGTGATCGCGGTGGGATCGCCGTTCGGCCTCACGCGGACCGTCACGAGCGGGATCGTCTCGGCGCTCGGCCGGACCCTCCGGAGCGAGACGGGCCGGATGATCGAGGGGGTGATCCAGACCGACGCGCCGCTCAACCCCGGGAACTCGGGCGGACCCCTCCTCGACGCCGAGGGGCGCGTGATCGGTGTGAACACGGCGATCTTCTTCCCCGCGCAGGGCCTCTGCTTCGCGGTGCCGTCCAATACGGCCTCGTTCGTGGTCGAGGAGCTGCTCCGCCACGGCCGCGTCCGCCGCGCCTGGCTCGGGATCGCGGCCGCCGAGGTGCTGCTCCCGGCGCTCCTCGCGCGCGCCGCGGGCCTCGCCGCGCCCCGCGGCGTGGCGGTGGAGCACGTCGAGCGCGGGAGCCCGGCGGCGGCCGCCGGCCTTCGACGCGGGGACGTGATCGTCGGTCTCGCCGGGAAGCCGGTCGCGACGATCACCGACCTCCACCGTCTCCTCGACCGGGATGCGATCGCCGCCGCCCTCGGGCTCGAGGTCCTCCGCGGCGGCCGGAAGGTCGCCCTGCCGATCCGCCCCGCCGAGGCGCCGACCCTGGGGTAATCCCTCCCTGCTTCGGAGGAGGCCGGCGCGTCGTGGCGCTCGGCGTGCTGCGGCCGGGCGATTCTCCCGGGCGCGGGACAATCGGCCGCCTCGCGGCCTCCGCGGCTCGGGCGGGATCGCCCGAAGCCGAGCGGCGCCGAGCTGTTGCGGAGGCGATGTCCCGGGAGACGTCCCGGCACGGGCCCTGCTTGGTCCGGGGGTAATGTCCAACGCCCGGCTGCACAGGACCGCCGACCTCTTGGCAGCCGGCGCCGCGGCGGGGCTTCTGGCAGCCTGCGGGGCCCGCACGATCACGGCCATCGCCCCCGGCGCCGGCGGATGGCTCCTCGCGCCGGCCGCCGCCCTGGGCGTCGCCGCCGCCGATCTTGCCTCGGGTCTCCTGCACTGGGCGTGCGACTCGTTCGGCTCCGAGCGGACGCCGGTCCTCGGCCGCACCCTGATCCGGCCGTTCCGGGAGCACCACCGCGATCCAGAGGCGATCCTCCGTCAGGGCACCCTGAAGCTCTCGCGCAATTCCTGCCTGGCGGCCCTCCCCGTCCTCTCGGTCACCCTCGCGGCGCCAGGCCCCTCGCCCGGGGCGTCCGCGGCGCTCTTCATCCACGCGACGCTCCTCGTCTTCGTGGCCGCCTCGCTCGCGACCAACCTCTTCCACCGGTGGGCCCATGCCGCGCGCGTTCCTCCGGCGGTCGGCTGGCTCCAGTCCGTCGGGCTGATACTCTCCCGGGAGGCGCACCACCCTCACCACGCCGGGGGGCGGCGCGCCTACTGCGTGACGACCGGCTGGATGAACGGCTGGCTCGACCGGGCTCGCGTACTGCCCCGGGCGGCCGCCTGGCTGCGCGCGACCTGGAGGCGATCCCCCCATGCCCGATGAGCCGCCGATGCCCTCCGCACGGGAGTTCCGGTTCGGGGAGGGCCGGATCAGCGCGGTCCTCGGGCTCTTCCTCGGCAGCCTCGGGTTCGGCGGCGTGCTCTGCCTTCTCTTCCCCTCGCTCCTCTCGACGCCCGACATGCGGGTCCACTACCCGATGGGGCTGCTCCGAGGGCTCATCCTGGCGACCCTCGCGGGAGGCTTCGGGTTCGGCGTCCTGAGCCTCCTCCTCCGCCGGGGGCCGACGGTCGGGCTCGCGGGGATGGCCCTCTCCATCGCCGGAACGCTGCTTGGAGGCGCCGGCGCCCGACCGGCGGCGCCCTCCGGCGAAGCCCCGGTCTATCTCGGTCTCGACTGGTTCCTCCTCTCGCTCTTCCTGCTCGCTCTCGTCTTCGTCCCTCTCGAGCGGATCTTCGGGCGCCTCCGGGACCAGAGGATCTTCCGCGAGGGATGGACGACCGACCTCGCGCACTTCGCCGCGAGCCATCTGCTCGTGCAGGTCTCGGTGCTCCTCACGATGCTTCCCGCCGCCGTCTTCTTCGGGTGGATCGTCCTCCCCGGGGTCCAGGCCGCCGTCTCATCGCAGCCGGTCGCCCTCCAGTTCGTCGAGGTGGTCGTCCTTGCCGACCTCACGGGCTACCTCGTGCACCGGCTCTTCCACGCCGTTCCCTTCCTCTGGCGCATCCACCAGGTCCATCACTCGAGCCGGGTGCTCGACAGGCTGGCCGCGTCGCGCCTCCACCTCTTCGACATCCTCGTGATGCGGGCGGCGGTGTTCGTGCCGCTCTACGTCCTCGGCTTCTCGAGCGGCGCGATCTACGGGTACCTCGTCCTGGTCTCCTTCCACGCGATCCTGATCCACGCGAACCTCCGCTTCGACTCCGGTTGGCTCTCCCGGCTCGTCGCGACCCCCCGGTTCCACCACTGGCACCACAGCTCGCAGCGCGTGGCATGGGACAAGAACTTCGCGATCCACTTCCCGTGGATAGACCGGCTTTTCGGGACGCTCCACCTCCCCCCGGGCGAGTGGCCGTCGGCGTACGGGATCCAGGGGGACCCCGTGCCCGAGGGCTACGGCCCTCAACTCGGGTACCCGTTCCGGTCCGTCGCGAGGTAGCGTTTGCAGGGGGCGGGCCCGGCGGGGAAACTCCCCGCCAATGTCCCGCCTCACGCGGCTCTTCCGGCGAGGCGTCGAGGGCGTCGCCGGTTGGCCCGGGAGCGACGCCGTGCGTCCGGCGATCCTGGCGGCCGTCGGCGCGATGAAGCTCCTCTCGGGGAGTCCGCGCCGGGCGCTCGGCTACTTGCGGCTCGCCGGGCTCGCCCCGCGGCTCTCCGAGGAGGCCGCGAGGCGCCACTTCGACGATCCGCGGTACTTCGACGGGCTGCGCGACGAGGCCTACCCCGAGTACCTACGCTCCGCGGTCCGGCTCGTCTCGTACGCGCCGGTCGCCCTCGACGCGCCGATCCTCGACGTGGGGTGCGGGACGGGGGACCTGGTGCGTGCCCTCCGCGAGGCGGGCTACTCGAACGTCGCGGGTGTCGAGACGTCGTCGGCAGCCGTCGCGCGCGCGGTCGCTCCGGGGATCCGGAGGATCGGGGACCTCGCGGAGCTCGCCGAGCCGGTCGAGGTGCTGATCCTCCTCTCGGTCCTCGAGCACCTCCCGCGCGAGGCGCTCCCGGGGTTCCTCGCGCAGGTCGCGCGGCTCGCGCGGGGCTTCGTCGTCGCCTGCACGCCGACGTATCCCGAGAACCTCTTCGACTTCTTCGGGGACGACCCGACGCACCGGACTCTCGAGCGCCGCTCGGAGTGGGACGCGCGGTTCGCGGGGATCGGGTTCGAGCCGTGGGGGCTCCCGTTCGAGAGGCTCGAGGGAATCCAGCCGTTCTTGTTTCGGCGTCGCAGGGCGGCGCCGAAGCAAAGTGGGATACCGACGCTCGCGCCTCGGGCGTCCGCATCAAGAGGCGTGCGGGTCCACGCCGACCTCTCGGCCCGGAGCGCCTTCACCACCGTGCTCGTGGAGCTGGCCCGCGCCCTCCGGAGCCGCGGGGTCCCGGTGGGGCTCCCGGCGAGTAATGGGGCAGGCCCCGCGTGGGAAGGGGAGCCTCTCCCCCCCGGCCCGGTCCCCGCCCCGGGGGCCGCGCGACTCTCCTGGTGCCACTACGATCGCCAGTTCCGGCTCCGCGACGAGGGGCCGGCCCGCGACCTCCGGCTCTATGCCGTGAACTACCGCCTCCCGTCGGATCCCGCGGCGCAGGACGCCTGGACCCGCGAGGCGGTCCGCGCCGGCTACAGGCTGCTCGCGATCAGCCGCTTCTGCCGGGACTCGATCGTGGCCGCCGGGGCCGATCCAGCGCGCGTCGTCCACTTCCCGCTGGGCCACACGCCCGGGTTCGAGGAGCCGGTCGAGCCCGCCGCCCTCCCGACGCGCGCCCCCGTCCGGTTCCTCGCGGTCACGAACTTCCGCGACGCGCACCGCTACGGGCTGGACGTGCTCCTCGACGCGTACCGGGCGTCGTTCCGGGGGCGCCGCGACGTCTGCCTCGTCGTGAAGGACTACGGCCGCTCGCGCCGGCGGGCCGAGGAGGTGGTGGGCCCCCTCGACGACCCGCCCATCCTCTACCTCGCCAACCACGTCCCGCCCCGCGACCTCGCGGCGCTCTACCGCGCGTGCACGGCGCTCGTCGCGCCCGCGCGGGGCGAGGGCTTCGGGATCAAGGTCCTCGACGCGATGGTCGCGGGCCTCCCGGTGCTCGTCCCGCTCTATGGGGGCGTGACCGACTACGCGACGCCCGAGACCGTCCTCCCGCTCCCCTTCCGCGAGGTCCCCGTCGCGGGAGGCCTCGACCACGCCCACCTCCCGCTCGGGCCGGGCTCCGTCTGGGCCGAGCCCGACCGGGACGGGCTCGTCGGGGCGCTGAGGCGAGTGGCGGCGGACCCCCAGGCCCTCGCCGCACTCGCCGCCAGCGCCCGGGAGGCGGCCCGCCGGTTCACATGGGGCGCCGCGGCGGAGCGGCTGGAAGGGCTACTCGCTTGAGCGGAAACCTGATCACCTTCGGACTCGCCTATGCGGGCTACCTCCTCCTCTGCGGGGACGTCCTCCTGCGGACCCGCCGCACGCCGCGGCGCGCCCTCACGGTCCTGATGTTCGCCGTCGTCGCGACTCACGTCCTCCTCGTGTGGGCGCTCCGCTTCGGGTGGTCGCTCGACTCGGCGCTCGCGAAGGGACCGGCCGGATTCGTCGTGTTCCACGGGGCTCTCGCGATGCTCGCGGGGGCGGCGGCGCTCCGAGAGCCCTGGTCGGGGCGGCTCGTCCTCGCCGCGTTCCCGGTCGTGACCGCGGGCGCCCTCGGGGCCGCGTTCAAGTACGACTTCGTCTCGGCGCTGCGCGTCCCGCTCCTCGCGGCGCTGGGGCTGACCGTGGCCCTCGGGATCGGGGCGCTACGGGCCCGGGGGCGCCGGGCCGTCACGGGGTAGGAGGACGCGTGGCGACACTCCCGAAGCGCACGCTCGGCCGCACGGGCCTCGAGGTCACGCTCCTCGGCTACGGCACGATGGAGCTGCGCGGCCCGCCCCGCGGGCGGGACGTGAGCCCCGAGCAGACGGGCCGGATCCTGAACGCGGTCCTCGATGCCGGGATCAACTTCGTGGACACCTCCATTGATTACGGCCAGAGCGAGGAGTGCATCGGCCGGTTCCTCTCGCATCGCCGCTCGGAGTACTTCCTCGCGAGCAAGTGCGGGTGCGCCGTCGGCGAGTCCTCGCAACCGCTCGGCGCGCTCCCCCACGTCTACACGCGCGAGAACATCGTCGCCGGGGTCGAGCAGAGCCTCCGGCGGATGCGGACGGACCGCCTCGACCTGGTCCAGGTCCACGGGAGCCCGACGCGGCGTATCCTCGAGGAGAACGGCGCAGTCGAGACGCTCCTCGATCTCAAGCGGCGCGGGAAGGTCCGGTTCATCGGGATGTCGTCCACCCTCCCGGACCTCCGGGACCACGTGGCGATGGGGGTCTTCGACACATTCCAGGTGCCGTACTCGGCTCTCGACCGCTCGCACGAGGAGGCGATCCGGGAGGCCTCGACGGCCGGCGCGGGGATCATCGTCCGGGGCGGGGCGGCGAGGGGCGCCCCCGTCCTGGAGTCCCCGTCGGGACGCCACGGGGAGGCGTGGCAGCGGGCGAGGCTCGACGAGATCCTCCCGCTCTGGATGAGCCGTATGGAGTTCATCGTCCGGTTCACGATCTCGCACCCCGACCTCGACACGGCGATCGTCGGGACGATCTCACCCGATCACCTCCAGCAGAACCTCGAGGCGATCGCCCGCGGAGCCCTCCCGGCCGACCTCCACGCGGAGGCCTGCCGCCGGCTCAGGGAGGCCGGTTCGGCCCCCGCGCCTGGGTAGGCGCCGTTGCGGTCGGCGTCTCAGCGCCCCGACTCTCCCGGGCCGGGGACCTCCTCCACCCGGAACCGGAGCGGCCGCGTGACGACGTGGTTCCCGAAGATGTTCTCGGCGCGGACCTCGAGGGCGTGGTCTCCCGCGGGGAGGTCGGCCCCGGGCGTCGCGGTCACGTCGCCGGTCTTCGGGTCGTAGGCGAACGGGACGGGCGCGCCGTCGAGTCGAGCGGTGACCGAGGAGGGAACGATCCGCACGATCTCGCCCCCCCAGCCGCCGCGGTGGCCGACGCCGTCCTCGATCCGGGCCCGGAGCTCCGGCCGGGGCCCGGCCGGCTCGCCCGCCTTCGGGGAGACGAGCCGCACGCGCGGGAGGCCCCCCGCCGCGTAGCGGGCGAGCGCGAGGAAGTAGCCCCACGCCTCGCGGCGGTTGTAGGCCGGGTCCCGGAGCCGCCTCTCCTCCCCGGGGTTCGTGTGGTAGGAGGCTTCGCCGAGGCAGCCGGGGATCTCGAGCCGTCGGAGGACCGCGAAGCCGGTCTTGTACATGAGCGTGTCGGTGAGGAGCGGGCACACGATCCAGCGCGGGGTCCCGAGCGCCTCGCCCACGCCGAACTGGACGTGGCGCGCGAGATCGAGCGAGGCGGGCGAGTGGTCGGGGTCGCCGTGGTACCACGTCGTCGTCCCGTTCACCTCGGGCTTCTCCGAGGCGTTGTGGTGGAGCGAGAGGAAGACGTCCGCCCCGCAGGCGTTCGCGATCTCGGACCGGCGCGCGAGCGACACGTCCTCGTCCCCCTCGCGTGTGAGGGTGACCTTCGCGCCGGCCCCCGCGAGGAGGTCCCGGAGCGCGCGGGCGACGCGGAGGTTCGCGTCGGCCTCGCGGAGCCCGGTGGGCCCCCGCTTGTAGTTCGGGATGTGGGCGTCGCCCCCGTGCCCCGGGTCGAGGCAGACGTGCAGCTCGGCGAGGAACCGGGCATACGCGGGGAGCGGCGGGTCCGCGGGAGGGTCCTCGGGTCCGCGGGACGGCGGGACGGCAGCGCCCGGGGACGTCCCCGCCGGCGCGGGCCCGAGGAAGAGCTGGCACCCCGCGGCGATCGGCACGAGCGCGGCGAGGAGACGAGCCGCGCTCACCGCATCTTCCTCTCGTCCTTCTTGGCGTCCCCGGCGCCGGGCCGGTCCCGCTCGGCCTGCACGAGGACGAAGTCGTCGCCCTCGAGCACGAGGCGCCAGTTCACCTCCCGCGTCCGTGGCTTCTCCTCGCCGGAGGGGACGAAACGGAAGCGGATCCTCGCGTGGAGGCCGCGGCCGCGCTCGGCCGCCGCCTCGAGCACCTCGCCCTCGACCCGCGACGCCCGCCCCATCTCGGCGAGGACCGGGATGCTCGCGAGCAGCGCGAGGCCGAGCCCCTTCCGCTCCTCGCTGCCGATGGCCGACCGGATCCGCGGCTGGTCCCGCGACGTGAGCGCGGCGGCGAGCCGGTCCACCCAGAGCTGCGCCATCTCGCGGACGAGCCGGTCCTTCCCCCCCCGCCCGTCGAGCTTGGGCCACCACTCGCCCTCGGCCCTCACGAACGGAACTTCCAGACGCACCTCGGCCGCCCCCGGGCGGAAGCGGTTCCGCGCCCGGATCGAGAGCGTCGCCCGCGCTTCCCCCGTGTCGCCTTTCTCGATGGGCTCGACCGGGGAGAGGGCGTGGTCGAGGATCTCGTAGCTCTCGTGGGCGAGCCGGACGAACGCCCGGGCCATCCCGAGCTCCTCGAGGCGGGTGCTCGGCGGGGCGAGGGTGTGGACCCGGCCGGCGTCCCCCGTCCGGAGCACCGAGACGAAGGCCTCGGCGCGGGCGCGGAGAGAAGCCTCGAGGGTCGCGGGGTCTGCGGCCCGGGCGGGCGCCGCTGCCGGGGACGGGGGCCCGGGAGGCGCCGGGGCCGCCGGGGGCGCGGTCGGGTCCGGGGCATGGGCTCCCCCGGCCAGGGTCGCGAGCGTCCCCACGCCGATCGCGGCCGTCGCGACGGCGGCCGCCACGCCGGCCACGAGAGGCTTCGGCAACCGTCGCCTCGGGCGCGGCGTGTCGAAACCGCCCCGCGCCAGCCGGTCCACCTCGGCGAGCGCCTCCGTGGCCGTCGCGGGCCGCCCTCCGGGCGCCTTCGCCATCCAGCGGCCGATCAGCTCCTCGAGGGCCCAGGGGACCGTGGAGACGCGCTCCGAGGGTGGGATCGGGTCCTCGAGGATGTGCTTCAAGGCCGTCCCGAGCGCCGACTCGGCCTCGAAGGGGGGAGAGCCCGTCACGAGGAAGTAGAGCGTCGCCCCGAGGGAGTAGAGGTCGCTGCGGGCGTCCACGCTCTCGCCGCGCGCCTGCTCGGGGCTCATGTAGGCGGGAGTCCCGAGGATCTGGCCGCTCGCGGAGAGCTGGGAGCCTGAGGCGAGGTCGCGCGCGAGCCCGAAGTCGGCGAGCAGCGGCTCGTCCGACTCGTCGAGGAGGACGTTCTCGGGCTTCACGTCCCGGTGGACGATCCCGCGCCGGTGCGCCGCGTCGAGCGCCTCGGCGACCCCCCGGACGATCCGGAGCGCCTCGCGGGGCGCCAGCGGGCCCGTGCGCTCGACGCGGCGCCCGGCCGACTCGCCCGCGACGTAGCGCATGGTGATGAAGTAGAGGTCGGCTTCCTCGCCGGTGTCGTAGACGGGCACGATGCGCGGGTGCTCGAGCTTCGCCGCCGCCCGCGCCTCGCGGAGGAACCTCTGCGCCCGCCCGGGCTCCAACGCGAGCGCCTTCGGGAGGACCTTCACGGCGACCGGCTTCTCGAGCCGGAGGTGGTCGCCCTCGTAGACGGCCCCCATCCCGCCGCGGCCGACCAGGCGCCGGACCCGGCACCCGCCGATCACGCGCCCGAGAAAGGGATCCGTCTCCGTCACGGGCGCGTGGTCAGTCCTTCGCCAGCAGCACGTTCACGGCCTTCACGATCACCGTGACCGTGTCGCCCTTCTTGAGCTGCAGCTCCTTCGCCGACTCGCGGGTGAGGACCGACGAGAGGAGGAAATCCCCCTTCGCCCTCACCTTGGCGAGCGCCATGATCCCGCCCTCCTCGATGGTCTCGACGGTCCCACGGATCTGGTTCCGCGCGCCGTGCTTCATGGGATCCTCCCCCGCCGTGCGGGAGGCGCATTATAGGGGCGTTATCATCCTCCCGTGCTCCCGCCTCCCGAACCTCCTCCGGGGACCCGCGCCCTCCGCTCGGGCCCGACGACCGCGTGGGTCCGCGAGGGCTACGAGTCCCTCTTCACCGATGGAACCCTCCTCGGACCGGGCGGGTTCTCGGCCGCCCGGGCGCTCTCGGGGGCCCTCCCCGGGGGCCGCGGCGGCGTCGTCGCGCTCGCGGTGCCGGGGCGGCAGAGCGAGCGCGCCGTCTGGCGCCACTACCGGCGCGGGGGCTGGCTCGGGCCGTGGCTCGGGGACCTCTTCCGAGATCCGTGGCGGCCGTTCCGGGAGTACGCCCTCGCCGAGAGGCTCCGGGCGGGGGGCGTCGGCACGCCGGCTCCGCTCGCCGCCCTCTCCCACCGTGCGGGACTCGGCTGGCACCGTGGGGACTTCCTGACCCGCGAGGAGCCCGGGACCGAGGATCTCGCCGCCTTCTGCCGGCGGACCGCGGCCCTCGCGCCGCGCGACCGCGCCCGGGAGCGCCGCGCGGCCGCCCGGGCGCTGGCCTCGGCGCTCGCGCGGCTGCACGAGGCCGGGCTCTACCATCGCGACCTGCACCTCGGGAACCTCCTCCTCCGCTCCTCGCCCGGCGGGCCCTCGGGCCTGGAGGCGCTCGTCCTCGACCTCGACAAGTCCCC